>NZ_JFZJ01000071.1 GCF_000636015.1 Rhodomicrobium udaipurense JA643 | reverse complement strand
TAAGTCAGGCCGCCGGGCTCGCCTATCCCGTCCGCAAGGGCATTCCTGTCATGCTGCCGGAAGAAGCGCGCAAGCTCCACGCCTGAAGCGGACAACACGTTGCAACAAACAGCGGACGCCTGTAGCGATGGCGCCCGCTTAGCTAAGCCCTCGCGGGTTCGGCTGTAGCCTTGCGCTGGGAACTCGCCCGTCCATTCAGACTGAGCTCCACGCCCGTTGAGCTTGCCGCATTTCATGCAACGCTCGGGCCTGTAGTCCTTACCGCGCAGAGCCGCCGCGCCTTGTCATCGGCCACCGCGAAACACTCTCGCAGGCCCTCAGCCGCGAGAGTTCGACTGGCGCTTTGCGGCCTCGCCAGGGCACACATGCCACGCTCACGTCACAGATTTGCGACACGTCGCGCGGCAGCACGCCGCATCCCCGTCGCTCACGATCCGGCTTTCGGCCCGGTCTCGATCGTCGCCTTCAATCCGCCGAGCGCCGCCGATGCGTCGAGCGCCGCCGATGCGTCGAGCGAGAGCCGCCAGCCATAGGCGTCCAGCACATCCTGCACGATGGCGAGGCCTAATCCCGTGCCACGCTCGCGCTCATCGAGGCGGATACCGCGCTCCATCACCAAATCTCGCAGTTCCGGCGCGATCCCTGCGCCATCGTCTTCAACAGTAATCCGCAGACCCGCGCCGTCATCGTCGGCGGCGGCCGAAACGAGCACGCGCGTCGAAGCGTGCCGCGCCGCGTTCTCCAGCAAATTGCCGAGCACTTCGGCGAGGTCGGTCCGGTCCATGGGAATCGCGAACTCGGGCGGCTGGCGCGTTTCGAAAACGACGCGCGCGCCTTCGGACGTTCGACCGAGCGTCGCGATCAGCGACGCAAGCAACGGCGCGAGCGGTGTCGGGCGGCCCACGCTGCGCCCGCCGACGCCACGCACGCGAGCCCGCGCCAACTCGCGATCCACATGCCGGCCCATCGCGGCCACCACGCCTTCGATATCGTCTGCGATCTGCTTTTCGCCCTGCCCTCGCAAGCGGCGTGCATCCGCCGAAAGGGCGGCGAGCGGCGTCTTGAGGCCATGCGCTAGGTCGGCAGCGCGCCCGCGCGAGCGCTCGATCTCGCACATCTGACTATCGATCAGCGCGTTCATTTCCTCGACAAGCGGATGCACTTCCGAAGGCACCGCCGTGGGCAGGTTCACGATGCGGCCCGCGCGGATGTCGGCCACGCCCCGGCGCAGCCTGTCGAGAGGGCGAAGGCCGAGGCTAACCTGAAGAATGGTTGCACCCGTCAGAACCGCGCCGAGGATCGCAAGCGCGATAGCTAGATCGCGCGTGAAGGCCGCAGAAGCCTTCGAAACTCCGGCCAGGCTCGCCGCAACCGCAACCCGCACCGGCGTCTTGCGGTCGCCCACGGTGAGAACAACGCTTCGCTCAGCCGCGAGCACCTCATCGCGCCCCGGCCCGCGCAAGACATGCCGATGTTCCTCGCCCGGCGAAATGGCATCGGCCGCGATCGGCAGCGTCGCATCCCAGAGAGAGCGCGAGCGCAGAAGCTGGTCGCGATCGTTGCTGACCTGCCAGTAAAGGCCCGACAGCGGCACCTCGAAGCGCGGATCGCCCGGCTTTCTCGTCAGCACGAGCGTGCCGTCGGCGTTCACGTCGAGCGCCGCAAGGATCTGGCTAAGATGCAGGTTGAGATCGTCGGCGATGGTGCGCGCGACATGGCGCTCGAAAAGATGCACGAGCCCGCCACCCGCGACGGTCAGCGCGAGGAGAATCGCCGCTATCCCGCCCACGATCAGCCGCAGCCGAAGCGACGACAGCGTCATGACCCCGGTTCTTCGATGATGTAGCCGAAGCCGCGCCGCGTCCCGATCACGGGCACGCCGAGCTTGCGCCGCACGCGCCCCATCAGCACCTCAAGTGCATTGGAATCGTGATCCTCGTCGTGGCCGTACACGGCTTCCTCAAGCTCATGCTGCGGCACGACGCGACCGCGATGCAGCACAAGATAGGCGACGACGCGATATTCCAGCGCCGACAGCGCCACGGGTACGCCGCGCACGCTCACGCGCATCTGACGGTCGTCGACTGTCACATCGCCGATGCTGACGAGCGAGGACGCGGCACCTGCCGAGCGGCGAATGATCGCGCGCAGCCGCGAGAGAAGCTCCTCCATATGGAAGGGCTTCGGCAGATAGTCGTCGGCGCCCGCGTCGATGCCGTCGACACGTTCCGCCCAGCTTCCGCGCGCGGTGAGGATGAGAACCGGCATGCGACGGTCGGCGGCGCGCCAGCGCTTCAGCACGGACAACCCGTCCATGCGCGGCAGGCCGAGATCGAGAATGACGGCGGCGTAGTCTTCGGTATCGCCGCGAAACCAGGCGTCTTCGCCCTCGCCCGCCGTTTCCACCACATAGCCGCTCGCCTGAAGCGCACGCTCCACATCGTCGGCGATCCGCCTGTCATCCTCGACAAGAAGCACGCGCATCTACTTTTCCTTGATCTTCGCGATTTCGGCGGTCTTCGCATCGACATAGACCTCGAAAATCCGGCCCGCCTTGTCCACGGTGCGAAACTCATAATACCACACGCCGTGCTTGCGCTCGATCTCGATGCCAACCACCTCGCCCGGCAGCCGGTCCCTCACCGAGCCGAGGATGTCGGCGAGTTGCCTGATGTCCTTCTTTTCGACGGCTTCCAGCGCCGCGTCGTGATCGTCATCAGAATGCGCGTGCGTCAGCACCGGCGCGGCGAACGCGACCATGGCGACGAAAAGAAACCGAAGCGGCGACATCAATGTGATCCTTCCGGCGTTATTCCATCGCATCCGCCCGCTGACAAAACGCTGACATCGGCCAACAGGCTGCCGTCACCGCCACTCTGCCATTGATTGTCCATCGGCGGGGCTATCGTGCCCTGCTGCAATCGAATCCGGAGTTTTGAGATGCGGAAATTTTCCCTTGTTTTGTCTGCCCTTGCCGTTTGCGCCGCAGCGACCGCCGCAAATGCGAGCGACCCGTCCCGCCCCTGCACGACTGCGCCGGAAAGCCAATGGCTCAAGATCGCCGATCTTCAGGCGAAGGTCGAGGAGCAGGGCTACAAGGTGCGCAAGGCCAAGCTGAAGAAGGCGTGCGGCGAACTTTACGCCGTCGACAAGTCCGGCGAGCGCATCGAGCTGTTCGTCGATCCGACGAATGCGAAGATCGTCGAGACGAAGAAGGACGAAGACTGATGACCATCGCCCAACAGGCGATCGAAGCCGGCGGCGTGACGCCGCCGGCAACGGTCAAGGTGTGGGATCCTTTCGTGCGGGTCTTCCACTGGTCGCTCGTCGGCCTGTTCATCGCGGCTTTTGCGACCGGCGACGAGGTCGAGCGCGTGCACATCATGGTGGGTTATGCCATCGCGGCGCTCGTGGGCCTGCGCATCGTCTGGGGCTTCATCGGCACGAGACACGCGCGCTTCAGCGACTTCGTTAAGTCGCCCGGGACGGTCGTCGCCTATCTGAAGGGCGCGACATCCTTCAAGGGGCAGCGCTACCTCGGCCATAATCCGGCGGGCGGCATCATGATCCTCCTGCTGCTCGCAACGCTCATCGGCACCTGCACCACGGGCTACATGATGACGACGAGATCGGGCTGGGGCTCGCACGAGTTGGAGGAAGTGCACGAGGCATTCGCCAACGGCATGCTGGTGCTGATCGGTCTCCATATCGTCGGCGTCATCTGGGCGAGCGTCGAGCATGGCGAAAACCTCGCCCGCGCGATGATTACCGGGCGCAAGAAAACCGGCACCGACACATCGCACGCGTAGCGTTTCGCGCCGGTCAATGCCTTGTCCATTTGCCGCTCGGGTTGTCTCAGCCTGAGCGGCTTCGCTTTGATAAATCTACCGCGACGCGTTCGCGACCTGTATCCGCTGGCGGAAGGTCGCCAGGCGCGACTTGAGCGAAAGCACGTGACGCCAGGCATCCTCCACCCGCGCGCGCGGCAACCGACCTGCAACCACTGCCTCCTCCACCGCTTCATAAACGGTCTCGTCGAGGTCTTGCGGCACGTCCGGCGTTGCGCGCACGAGCACGAGATCCGCGCCCGCGATCAGCGCAGATACGACAACTCCACCCTGATGCAACGGCGCGCCGCTGTTGCCGAGGTCGAGGTCGACGATGATCGCTCCCCCGAATGCCATGTCGCGTCGGAGCCTGCTCTCGCCGGGTCGCGACGGCTGGGACACACTCGTCACGGCGGCCGCAATAGGCTGCTCGCTCGCCTTTACGCGCAGGATTGCGGCGTCCGCCGCGTCGGCTCTGGCGACAGCCCGCAACATGGCCGTGCTGGCGCGCTCCCGCCGCAGCGATGCCGCCCGACGCGCGCTGAACGCCTCCGCACGAAGCGCCGTGAGAACCGCCCGGTCATGGTGACCGCGCGTGAACGCGGCCGCGAACGCCCTGGCGCGCGGCTCAGCCGTGGCGAAGCACGGTGCGGAAAAATCCGCGCGCTTGTCGCCGCAAGCGCCGAGCGCCGGCCCGATATTGAGGGTGATGCCGAGCGAAGACATCTCCGCCGCCATTTCACGGTAAAGCGCGCGCGCTTCGCCGAAGCTGCGGCTTTGCCCGACATTCTTCGCGGAGGGATAGAAGGCGAAGCCCTTCTCCTCGCCGAGCGCGGATTCGGGGCCGCCTTCCTGATCCACCGCGACGAGGGCGGGCGCGGCCCCGTTGTTATCTCCCAGATAATGAAGCAACTCGCGAAGCTGCGCGGACGATGAAATGTTGCTCGTGGCCACAACTACGCCCGCGAGACGACCGGCAGCCAGCGCCGCATGAACGCGGACGACATCCGGATCGCTAGCACGCCGCCCGGAGAAGCCGGAGAGAAGCAGTTGACCCGTCATCGCGCGCAGCGAGGGAGGCGCACTCGCCGCCGAGGCTTTCGCCGCATCGCCCTTCGGCGCGCCGACCTTGGTCACGCTGACCTTCGCCACGTCGGTTTTCGGCGCCGGGCCGATAACCCGCGAAGTCTGCATCACCACGGGCTTCGCCGCGGGCGGCAGGCGTCCGCTTTCGTTCGTGGGGCGTGTGGCGCTCGCGACCGGGGCATTCGGCTTAGGCGGAGCATTGGGCTTCGGAGCGCTCGCCGGGGCCGGTGTCGCAGTCTTCGGCTTCGGCGGGAGAGGCGGCTTTTGCGGCGATGCGACGGGCGGCTTCTCGACCGTCGTCACGCATTCACCCCCGCTATATTGCAGGGCGCGGGCGCGGCACTCGGCGGGTGTGGGACGAAGACGACGCGTCGTCGCTGTTCCGGGGAAGGCGTCTTCCACATCATTGACGAAGACGACGGCGTCGGAACGGGCAGCGAACGGCAGCGGGATGGGCGCTGCGGCGGCCGCCCCGGAAAGACCAAAAACGCCAAGCGCGACAAGCCTTGATCGCACCGAACCCCCCAACACCATACCAGACCGATTTTCAGCCTGTCGGAGGATATTGCATGGATGGGTTGCGTTCCAGCACGCGGGACGCGAGATCCCTACTTCTTTTGCCGTAGATGCCTTTTGGTTTCGCTCGAAAAAAAGAACGCGAATGTGCGCGCGGCATTTCCTGGCGGGCGCGCTCGCGAGCTGACCGGCGCCGACACGGGAACAGCTAACTTATTGCTTTCATGTATATTTCCAATCCTCAGGCTGATGGTGGCGCCACTCTGCGGAATGCCTGGATCGCAAGGCTCTACCGCGCGGGCGCAGTCGGGCGATCACCGTGAGCGCTCCGGCGACAGAATCCGCGCCCCGAGACACGCTGTCTCACCGCCCCGTTGTCCCTCCTTTTCGCGGCCATGCGCCATGAGACCGACACCATCGCGGTGGCAATGACGTCTCGAACGGGAACGGGAACGCTTCAGTTGAATGTGCAGCAGGGGTTGTGGTGGGCGGGCCACAAGGCGGGGAAAAACGAAAAGTTCTCCCCTATATCGGCCCGCACTGCCTTGCGTTTTGCACGTTTGGCCTTTGTTATCGGCGGCTTAAAGACGGGGTAGTGGTAATGGCGCTCAATTTGCAACGCAGCGCGGGCGTGCCCAGACGGTGATGGGCAATCCGCATATGGATCAAGAGACGCTGCAAGCGCTGATCAAAGTCTACAGGACTCGCGCGAGTGGCGACCTCCTCTCGATCATCATGGACGAAGCCGAGGGGCAAGAGGGACAAGTGGCGGTTCTCGAACTGCTGCGCGCGCTTCCGCAAGACACATTGACGAGCGAGCCTTTCGCCGCCGTCAGACGCAAAGCCTGCCGTTTCAGCCTGAATGCGGAGGATTTCGACTTGGCTGAAACGCTCGCCCGCTGTTCCGACCATCCGGAGGAGCAGGCGCTGAGGGCGCGCGCCTTGTTCGCGCTCAACCGCGAGCAGGAGGCACAGGCGCTCTATCGGCAGGCCGTGCAGCAGGACACAACCATCCGCAACCGCGATCTGGAGCGCTTGCTCGGCATTCGGCCGGGCAGCCCGATCATCGCCACGCCCGCCAAGGTCATCTCGCTGAACACCTATTCCCTGCGCCGGGAAGCGAAGGCCGAGCAGGAGCGGCGCGACGTTTTCTCCGATGTCTTCCTCGACGATTTCGACGACGTCGCCTTCACCTTCGGCGACGTGGCCGGTCTCGACGATGTCAAGATGGAAGTCCGCCGCCGCATCGTACTGCCATATCTGAAGCCGAGCATTTTCGAGCGCTACAAGCAGAAGGCCGGGGGCAACATCCTGCTTTACGGCCCTCCCGGCTGCGGCAAGACGCTGGTCGCGCGTGCCACCGCGGGCGAAAGCGACGCGCGCTTCCTGTCCGTGAACCCGGAAGATCTCATCGACAAATATCCGGGTGAGGCGGAAAAGCGGCTGCGCGTGCTGTTCGACGAAGCGCGCTCGGACACGCCGGCCATTCTCTTCTTCGACGAATTCGACGTCGTCTCTCAGCGCGCGAAGTCTTCCCGCGAAAGCGTCAGCGCACTCGTTTCCGCCTTCGCATCGGAAATCGACGGGACTCAGCGCAACAACAGTGGCGTTTTGGTCATCGTCGCATCGAATGCGCCGTGGCACCTCGACCGCGCGCTGTTCCGCTCGATGCGGATGCAGAGCCTGTTTTTCGTCCCGCCGCCCGACTACGAAGCCCGAAAGAAAATACTGACCAAGGCGATCGCGGGCATACCCGGAGCGGAGACGGTCTCAGCGGACCGTATCGCCCGGAAGACGGACGGATTTTCGGGTGCCGACCTGCGAGCGCTTGCCGACCTCGTCAGTAACGCCTCGTTAACCAAGGCGTTATCGGGTTCGGGCGAAGGAGCGCTCACGACGGCCGCCTTCGAGGACGCGCTGAGACATTTCGCGCCTTCGACCCTTCCGTGGCTTTCCCAGGCGCGCGATGAGCTGAAACCGCTTCAGCGTCATGACGTGCTGTCGCGGCTGTTCATCCCGCTTGGCAGGATTTGATTTAAAGCTTTTAAGACACGGTTCCGGGATGGTTACCCTTTAGACGCTCCTGTTGCCCAAACAGCACGGGATGGGGCGTTCCTGCCCCGTTTAGGCCATAAACAGGAACCACATTGTTCTAAGTCGAAACCGAAAGCAATTCGACCTTGTTCTTGTAGAAGAGGCTTAGAGTTTGTCGAAGTTGCCGTCTGTTATGCGTATGCGGTGCTTCCCTCCCGATAAATAACAGACTTTCCGAAGCGCCGGTTATTGCCGGTGAGAGGATGGTTGCCGTGACCGCTCGCACATTCAACGCCATGACACCCCCAAACATGCAATTCGCCGCGACAACGCTCGCGTCCTCTCATCAGGGCATAGCGTTCTGCACGGCTACCGGAACCTGGGGTTCCGACGATGGAGAATCGTGGTCGGCGATTGCTGCGGGAGGCTTGATGTCGTGGAGAAAAACCGCCTGCCGTCATTATGCCGGGACTTTGCCTAAAAACGACTACAACTTCCGGGTACCCAAGATACACGTGCAGCGTGCGACGCGAGCACGGGATCACTTTGTCGGGCGTCGAGGCGCCTCGGTTGAAAACATTTGCCATGAAGATCTCTAAAGTAATGCGCGCTCTCAGGGTGTTATCCATTCCATTGCTGTTTTGCGGCGTCGCCATCGGCATGGTCGCCTTGCAGACTGGCTTGCAGCCCAGACGCGGCGCCACGGTGACACCCGCGCCGGCATCGGCTTCGCTCGCGCCGTTCCCCGGAGCGCAAGCTGCGACTGCATTTCCGCAGACCAAATATGGCGACCTCGCCGCCGCCGCCGACAAGGGCGACCTTGCCGCACGCGTCGAACTCGGCCGGCGCTTCGCAAGCGGAAACGGCGTCAAGAAGAGCGAGAGCCGCGCCGCCGAGTATTTTCAGGGCATTATCGCCGAATTCAGCGAAACCGGCTCGCGCGATGCACGTGCACCGCTCATCGCCTCGGCCTTCCTCCAGATGGCGCGGCTTTATAAACAGGGCATAGCCGAAGCAGATGTCGATCCCGATCCGGCCTATGCCTTCAGCCTCGTGCACCATGCCGCAAGCTATCTCGCTGATCCCGCTGCCCAGTTCGAGCTGGCAAGGCTTCTCACCGAAGGGGAAGGCGTCACCAAGAACACGCGTGCCGCCGCTCAATGGCTTCTGTCTGCGAGCCGCAAGGGCTATGCGCCCGCTCAGGCGACGCTTGGCGAGATCCTCTGGAAGGGCCGAGATGGCGTGAAGCGCGTGCCCGGCGATGGATTGGGATTGCTGGCGATCGCGCACCGCAACGCCTCGAACGAAGACAAGGCTTGGGTGGGTCGGATCTTTGAAAGCGCACGCGCCGAAGCTGCGCCGAGCGAGATTCTCGAAGCGAACGCTTTCATCGTGCAGGAGGCGAGCGCCGCGCGTTTCCCGGTGTCGAGCGATATCCTGATCAACGGTGGCACGCGCGATGAGGCGTCGGCCGCTACCGCGCCGGTCGCGCCTTCGGCCATTACGCCTATGACACAGCAATCGCTCACGGCACCGCTGGTCGGCACGCCGATCAAGGGTACGTCGAAAGCGCTGACCGAGCTTGACGCCACGCCGATGTCCGTTTCCGAAGAGGGCACCCCGCATTATAGCGTCGATCAGAAGGAAAGCGGGTCTGCCGGTATTATCGAGATGTACCGTGCACGCACGACGGATGCTCGCAGCGACTTGCCATCCAGCGTCAAATTGGCGGGCGTGGACGAGTAGAGCAGATCCGCGAATAAAGCGCATCGCCGGGTTCCGATTGGCGAACCGGCCATGCGAACTAAGACTTCGGCCGACGTCTTGAACGCCGCGCCGCGCGCCCGCCACCACTTTCGATGCGCTGCGGATTATCGAAATAGCCCGCCCACGGATCGGACTTCAACGCCGCGAGCCGTCGACCCATCGTTTCGACCGTAAACCTTTGCGGCGTCAGCACCGGGCCGAGTTCGTCCCAACCGAGCGGCGTTGCCACGGGCGCGCCCTCGCGCGCTCGCGTGGAATAGGGTGCGATGGCCGTCGAGCCGCGCCCGTTGCGGAGATAATCGACATATATTTTCCCCTCGCGCGCTTTTTTCGCCATGGTCGAAACGAAGCGCTGCGGCGCATCCCGCTCCATCGTCTGCGCAAGGCCCTGAGCGAAGGTCTTCACCTCGTCCCAGCCGAGATCCGGCACCAGCGGCGACACTACATGCAGCCCGTTGCCTCCCGTCGTCTTCACCCACGACTCGATGCCGAGATCGCCGAGCCGCCGCCGAACCTCGCGCGCGCCATCCATGACCGCCTCGAAGCCGACGCCATCGCCCGGATCGAGATCGAAAATCAGCGTGTCGGGGCGCTCAAGGTCGTCGATGCGCGCGCCCCAGGGATGGATTTCGAGCACGTTCGACTGCACGAGATTGATAAGGCCGCGCAGGTCGTGGATGACGAGCGCCTCCGTGTCGCCGTCCTTGTCGGCGAGGGGGACCACCTCGACGGCGTCGGTGAGCCCCGCGAATGATCGCTTCTGATAGAAGCAATCGCCGCCTTGGCCGCTCGGGCAGCGGACAAGCGCCAGCGGGCGGCCAGTGATGAACGGCAGAATGTGGTTCGCGACCTCCGCGTAATAGTCGGCGAGGCCGAGCTTCGTCAGCCCCTGCCCCTCCCACAGGATGCGGTCGGGATGGGTGAGCCGGATGCCTTCGAAGTCGATGGTGCCGCCCTTCCCGGGCGTCGCACGGGCGCGCGCAGGCGCGGTGCGGTCGCGGGCGGCAGCCTCGGGGCCTGTCTGTTGACGCGGCATTTCGAACAAAACCTCCGTTGCGGGCTTGTCCTCGCGCAAGCCCTTGAATGCGGCGTGGCGCAGGTGCCGGTCGCCCGTCCAGCCCCGAAACTCGACCTCGGCGACGAGCTTCGGCTCGACATAAACAAGCCCGCGCTTTTCTTCTGACGACAACGCATTGGCGAAGGGCGAGGTTGCACGCCGCAGCGGCTGAAGCTGCTTGAACAGCGCCTTCGCGGTCGCCTGCGTGAAGCCGGTCCCGGCGCGGCCCACATGCAGCAGCGCCCCGCCATCGAAAGCGCCGAGCGCAAGGCTGCCGATCGCGCCGTGCATCGCGGTCGATGGTGCGTAACCTCCAACGACAAATTCCTGACGGTTCGTGCATTTCGTCTTGAGCCATGCGCCGTGCCGGCCGGAGCGGTAAGGCGCGTCGAGGCGCTTCGACACGATGCCTTCGAGGCCGAGGCGGCAGGCGTTTTCGACCATCGCGGGGCCGTGGCCGATGACGTGGTCAGAATAGCGAAGCGTCGGCGCTGCGGTGGCTTCGATCAGCGGCGCAAGTGCGGCCTTGCGTGATTCGAGGCTCGCCGCCCTCAGGTCGTATCCGTCGAGATAGAGAAGGTCGAATGCGAAGAAGACGATTTCGGCAGCGCTTTTGCGCGTGGATAACGCCTCTTGCAGCGCCGAGAAGCTCGACACGCCCGTGTTATCCTCGACCACGGCCTCACCGTCCACGATTGCCGACGCGGCGGGGAAGGCGGCGAACGCCCGGGCGATTGCGGGGAAACGCTCCGTCCAGTCGAGGCCGCTGCGCGTCATGAGGCGCACGCGTCCGCTCTCGATCAGCGCCATAAGGCGATAGCCGTCGAACTTGATTTCGTGGAGCCAGTTATCGCCGTCGGGTGCGCGCTCGCAAAGCTGCGCGAGGCATGGCGCGACGAAGCCGGGGAACGGCGCTTTTACCGCGCCTGCGACGGCTTTCGCAGCGCCGGCGGGTGCCTTGGTTGCCACAGCGACGCGGGCGGGCGACTTCGCGCGTGGCGGTGCAGCGGCGGGGTTGGCATCCGGCGCTATGGATGCTGCACCGCCGCTCGCATTTTGCCGCGACTTGGCCTTCGCCCTATCCTTGTCCGACGCGCGGCGGTCGGCGCGGATGGCTCCCGCCGCGCCCGTGGCATCCGCCAGCGTGCGACGCCGCTTGCGCTTCGGCAGCGCTTCCGCATCCTCCGCGTCCTCCGCAGGCGAAAGCTCCCCCTTAACAAGCCCCGCCTTGCCGGACCACACCGCTTCGCCGTCGCGCGCGATTTCGTCGATGCTGCGTCCTGTCGCGACCGAATCAGGCGCGCCTTCGAGGATGTCGCCATCGGCCTCAGCGCGCGCATATTCGTCGTCGGACTTGAACAAAAGCCACTGCTGGTCCTTCTCGCCCAGCCTTGGCTTGATGTGGATGAGGTGCCAGCGGCCTTTGAGTTTTTCGCCGTGTAGCGTGAACGCGAGATGCCCTTTCGCGTAGCCCTTCGCGGGATCGCCTTCCGGCTCCCACGTGCCGCGATCCCAGATCATCACCGTGCCGCCGCCATACTCGCCCGGCGGGATAATGCCCTCGAAATCGCCATAGTCGAGCGGGTGGTCCTCGACATGCACGGCAAGCCGCTTTTCGGCGGGATCGAGGCTCGGCCCTTTCGTCACCGCCCAGCTTTTGTAGACGCCGTCGAGTTCAAGGCGCAGGTCGTAATGCAGCCGCCGCGCCGCGTGCTTCTGGATGACGAAGCGCAGCGCAGGGGCCTTCGCCCCTTGCTTCGTGCCGGATGGCTCAGGCGTTTTCGTAAAGTCGCGCTTTTGACGGTAGCGCGTGAGGTCGCCCTTCGCGGAAACGTCCGGCGCGCCGCGCTTTGATTTTGCCGGTTCTGAAGCGGCGGCCTTCGGCATCAGTGTATGCCCGCCCTCTTTCGTTCAGGCTTGGAACGCGGCGGCGGCGGGACGGCGGCGGCCTTCGCCTTGGCCGCACGCGGCTTACGCTCCGGCTCGGCCCGCGCTTCAGCTGAGGCGCGCGGCGCAGGTTTCGCGGCGGATTTCTTCGTCCTCGGTTCCTCGCCGGAAGCAGGCTCGGCCGCAACTTTCGTTCCCTTGTCGGCGGCGACCGATTTCCTGAGCGCTTCCATGAGGTTGATGACGTTCGTCGGCTGCGCGGGCCGGGTCGCCTCGATCGGGCGGCCCGCCTGCTTCGCCTTGATCATCTCCGCCAGCGCGCTCTCGTAGCGGTCGTCGAAGGCCGCAATGTCGAAATGCCCGCGCTTCGTACCGATGATGTGCTTCGCCAGATCCAGCATTTCGCCGGGAATCTTGATCTCGGGGATGTCCTCGAAATAAGCTTCGTCGCTGCGCACCTCGTAATTGTAGTGCAGCGATGTCGCAACGATGCCCTTATCGCGCGGCTCCAGCATGAAAAGCCGTTCGCGCCGGTTGATGACCGCTCGCCCCAGCCCCGCCACGCCCTCCGCCGCCATGGCATCGCGGATCACGGCAAACGCTTCCTCCGCTACCTTGTCGTTCGGCGCGAGATAATAAGGGCTGTCGAGATAAACCGGGTCAATCTCGGATTTCGGCACGAAGCGCTCGATCTCGATGGTGTGCGAGCTTTCGATCTCCACCGTGTCGAGGTCGTCGTCCTCGATAAACAGGTAATCGTTCTTCGCCACCTGATAGCCGCGCACGCGCTCCTCGCGCTCAACCGGCTCGTTCGTGTCCGAATCGACCATGAGCTGTTTCAGCCGGTTGCCCGTCGCGCGGTTCAGCCAGTTGAAAGAAATGCGCTCCGAGCTTGAAGTCGCGGGATAGAGCGCGACCGAACACGAGACGAGCGAAAGCTTGAGATAGCCTTTCCAGTAAGGGCGCGGGGCCATACGCGGAACTCCGAAGGCTTGGGGAGCGTGAGTATTCGATGCCGGGTGGCACGTCTCACGGTGGATGAAAACGCCGCGCGCATTCAAGAAGTTCCGTTTCAGCTCGCGTTCAAGGCGTTAGTTTCAAGAACAAAAGAAGATCGTTGAAGCATTTCGACGCTCGAATCTGCGATAATGTACGCAACAGCCCGCGAGGGTGCGCCAGATGAAGCACCACGCGGGTTCGCGTGTTGTCAGCAAGAAGCCAACAAGGGAGAGATGCCATGCCGCTGCCCGTCGATCCGATTGCCGGGAAAGTCATTCTGTTGACAGGCGCCAACCGGGGCATCGGCCTCGCCACGGCGAAGGAACTCAAAGCGCGCGGCGCGACGGTCGTGGCGGGGGTGCGCCAACCATCGAAAATGGCGCCGCTCGAAGGGGTTATCGTGCTTCCGCTCGACGTGGCGAACGCCGAAAGCTGCCGCGCCTTCGTGGATAGCGTCGAGAAGCGCGAAGGGCGGATCGACGGCCTCATCAACAACGCCGCGATCCTGCTTAACCCGAAAACGCCCGTGCTCGACATGGCCGAAAGCGACCTCCTGAGCACGCTCGAAGTCGATCTCGGCGGCCCCATCCGCATGTGCCAACTCGTCGTGCCGCGCATGCTGGCGAAAGGGTCCGGGCGCATCGTGAACGTCTCGTCGGGCCTCGGCGCGATCTCGGACATGGCGGGCGGCTACGCGGCCTATCGCATGGCAAAACTCGCGCTGAACGGCTTCACGAAGATCCTCGCCGCCGAACTCGGTCCGAACAGCCCCGTGAAGGTGAACAGCCTTTGCCCCGGCTGGGTGCGCACCGATATGGGCGGCGCGGAGGCGAACCGCG
Source organism: Rhodomicrobium udaipurense JA643 (assembly GCF_000636015.1). Classification (GTDB taxonomy): domain Bacteria; phylum Pseudomonadota; class Alphaproteobacteria; order Rhizobiales; family Rhodomicrobiaceae; genus Rhodomicrobium; species Rhodomicrobium udaipurense. Next base: position 2,968 of record NZ_JFZJ01000071.1, on the reverse strand, counting down.
ATCCATCCGAGCCGGCGCGGGAAATCGCGGACCTTGTTGCGATCTCGGCGGACGGGCCTACGGGCGGCTTCTTCCGGCGCGGCGAACCCGCCGACTGGTAGGCCATGCGGCGGGTCTAGCCGAACGCGCCGCAGGCCACCGCCGGTCCGGTGACGACGGGCGGCTCGGTTTCGCGCGCGCTCGCCCTTTCGGCGACACGGGCATACCAGTCGAGAATATGCGGCGACTCCTCCAGCATGGCCGCGCTTTCCGGCTTCAGCCGCATGAACCACATCAGGGGAAACAGCATCATGTCGGAGAGGTTGAACGCATCGCCCGAGAGATAGCGGCTCGCCGCGAGACGCTCGTCGAGCACCGCGAAGCATTTGTGCATTTTCGGCAGAAGCGCCTCGATGGTGGCACTGTCGGGCTTGCCGTCGGGCGCGGCGAGATAGGCGCTGATATATTGCCTCGCAAGCACCGGATCGATGGTCGTCAGCACGAGCGCGATCCATTGCTCGGTGATCGCCGCGCCGCGAGCGTCGCGCGGCACGAGCGGCGGCCCGTCGAACGCGTCGTCGATATAGGTGCAGATGGCGCGGCTCTCGAACAGCACGAGGTCGCCGTGACGCGCGCAAGGCACTAGGCTGAACGGATGGATCGCGGCCACCTCTGGATCGGTCGGCCGCACCACCGTTTGCGTATAAGGCACGCCTTTTTCGCGGGCGGCCATGCAGACCGTGCGGACGAAGTTGCCCCATGGCGCGCCTATGATTTCGAGGTCTGGCTTGTCGCTTGTGGCCATGTCGATGCGTCTCTTCATGTCGGTTGTTTGAAGCGGAACAGTCCGCCTGCGTCGGAGTTCCGCTTTCGGCGGCAATCGTTTCGCGCGGCATGGTTCGGATGGGAGCTTTGAGGTAGCCTGAGGAAAAGCACTGACCGCAAAGCACGCTTGGGCGGAACAACGCGCCGCGAGGAAACCATGAGCAAAAACACCGACGCCATCGTCATCGCGTCCGTCGCGCGGACGCCCATCGGCGCGTTTCAGGGCGCGTTCGCGAGCCTCGCCGCCCCCGAACTCGGCGCCATCGCGCTTCGCGCTGGCGTTGAGCGCGCAGGGCTCGCGGCATCCGACATCGATGAGGTGCTCATGGGCTGCGTACTCGGCGCAGGCGTCGGCCAGGCACCCGCGCGGCAGGCCTCGCTACGCGCCGGGCTGCCGCTTTCGGCGGGCTGCACCACGATCAACAAGGTGTGCGGCTCGGGCCTCAAGGCGGTGATGCTCGGCCACGATGCGCTCGTTGCGGGCAGCGCGCGAGTGGTCGCTGCGGGCGGCATGGAGTCGATGACGAACGCGCCGTATCTTCTGCCGAAGGCGCGCGGCGGACAGCGCCTCGGCCACGACCGCGTTCTTGACGCAATGTTCTTCGACGGGCTGGAGGATGCTTATGGCCCTGAAACGAAGGGGCGGCTGATGGGCACTTTCGCGGAGGAATGCGCGACCGCCTACGGCTTCACGCGCGATGCGCAGGACGCTTACGCCGTAGCCTCGGCGACACGGGCGCGAGCGGCTGTGGAGGGAGGCGCATTCGATTGGGAAACGGTGCAGGTAATGGTCGAAACCCGCAATGGCGCGGCGATAGTCGAGCGCGACGAGCAGCCGGGCCGGATCGACATCGCGAAAATCCCTACGCTGAAGCCTGCCTTCCGCGAAGGTGGCACGGTGACAGCCGCCAATTCGAGTTCGATCTCTGACGGCGCGGCCGCCATCACGCTGATGCGCCGTTCGACGGCCGAAGCGAAAGGCGTCGCACCGCTGGCGACGATCCTCGGCCATACGACCTATGCCGACGAGCCGCGCCTGTTCCCGACCGCGCCGATCCATGCGATCCGGGCGCTTCTCGACAAGCTCGGCTGGGAAGCCCGCGACGTGGACCTGTACGAAATCAACGAGGCCTTCGCCGTGGTCGCCATGGCGGCGATGCGCGATCTCGGGCTTCCCCATGACAAGGTCAACATCGGTGGCGGGGCATGCGCGCTAGGCCATCCCATCGGCGCATCGGGCGCGCGCGTGCTCGTGACGCTGATCGGCGCGCTGAGGCGGACTGGCGCAAGGCGCGGCATCGCGAGCCTGTGCATCGGCGGCGGGGAAGCCGTTGCGATGGGCGTCGAACTTGCCTAAAGCGGCGCGGCTTCGCCTTGCTGGACCTTGTGCGCGATGCCGATGAACGGCGGTCGCGAAAGCGTGGTCACGGCTCTTTCTCCTTCGTGGTATAGTCGAAGGTAAAAGTATAAGCCGGAGGGAAGGAACCATGCTGCAGAAGAGCGCTCCTGTAAAACAGATACCGCTGCTTGCCATCGGTGGCGGCGTTGTCGCTGTGCTTGCCGCTATCGGCGCTTATGCCGTCGCGACCGTGTCCGAAGACTTCACGCGCATGCTCATCATAAGCTACGGTCTTGCCATCGCACTTCTCGCGGCGAGTTCCCTCGCGATGCGGCATCTGCTGCCGCAGGATCTGCGGTTTCTGGCGCTCGCCGCAGGCGTGCCTGCGGCTCAGGTGATTTCGCTTCTGATGTCGCTCGTCGCGTTTGGACCGGACGCGGTGCCGCAGGTCGCAGCCGACCTCATTGCGCTCGTCGTCGGCCTCGTCTGGCTGTTCCAACGGCCGGGACGTGCGCCGCTCCTGTTCCTGCTCGCTTATCAGGCTTTCGCGCTCGCCCTGAAAACCTACATCCTCTTTACGCAGGACTTCACGCTGAGCTTCATTCGCGGCGTGATTACAACGATCCTCGTGCAGATATTGGCGCTGTTCGTGCTTTACGACGCCTATTTGAAGATGAAGGTGCGGACCGAGCGCGCGTAAGCAGGGGGCGGCCTCAAACTGAGGTCCGTCATGCCGCCGCGCGGACCGGGCGCGCGTAGACGCCGTATCGCCGTCTGGGCTTGCGCTTCACGATGACAACGAAGCATCTTCGCAGAGCGACCTAG
>NZ_JFZJ01000070.1 GCF_000636015.1 Rhodomicrobium udaipurense JA643 | reverse complement strand
CGTCGCTCCTGAAGCTCAGCCGGGAAAGCCTTGCCCTGCTGGCGGCTCCCACGATGACACTCGCCGAGGCGGAGGGCCTGTTCGGCCATCGCCAGTCGGTCGCGGTCAGAACAAACGGATCGGATTGAGGCGCACGCCATGCCGGAGCGAACTGAGGTAGACCCTTCGGCGCGGCTGATCGAAGTCAACATCGACGAGGCTTCGATGGGCGCGAACGCGCTCGAAGTCGAGCATGAGCGCCGGGTAGCGATCTTCGATTTGCTGGAAGAGAACGCCTTCGAGCTGATCGCCGGACCGGCGGGGCCGTACAAGCTAGACATCGCGATGATCGAGCAGAAGCTCGTCCTCGCGGTGCGGACGAACGGAGCCGCGGAAGCCGACGCAACCTTCATCCTGTCGCTGAACCCGTTCCGCAGGGTAGTTAAAGACTACTTCCTTATTTGCGAGAGCTATTTCGAGGCGATCAAGACGGCTCCGCCGAGCCGCATCGAGGCGCTCGACATGGCACGTCGCGCGCTCCATGACGATGGCAGCCAGCTCCTTCAGGAGCGGCTTGAAGGCAAGGTCCGAATGGACACGGCGACGTCGCGGCGGCTGTTCACGCTGCTCTGCGCGCTGCACTGGCGCGGCTGAAGGCGCCATCGTTGCGCCTACATCTTCGGCCTTTCGCCGCGGCCGATTCACGCGTCCCCGTGAAATCTCCGTCGACGCCACGAATAGTCCTCCCGCCCGCCAGCGCGAGCCAAGAGGACATCTGCCCGCGAGGCCGCGCCGATCAGCGGCGGCGTGCATCTGAATGGGCGAATGATCCGCCCCAAGCGGAACCGATACCGTGCCAGCTCAACCCCCGGACGAAGAGCGACGTTGTCCTCGTCGGCATTGGGTCGCTACGGGCAGTGGGAGCGATGCTCGAGAAGAGCTCTATCGGCTCCTCGCACGCGCGGGACCTTCGTGGGCAAATAACGCGGAACGCGTGGAGCCTCCGCGCCGAGCGTCTGCTTCGCCGCCCCCAAAAGACAGTGCGAACTCGAACCAACAAAAAAGGCCGGGAGCGATCCCGGCCTTCGTTTTTCTGCGTAGACAGCGATGCGAGGCACCGCGCGATCGAGCCTTTAGGCCGAGTAATACATCTCGAACTCGATCGGGTGCGGCATCATGCGGAAGCGGTCGATTTCCTCAACCTTCAGCGCGATGTACGCATCGATCTGGTCGTCCGTGAAGACGCCGCCTTCCTTGAGGAAGGTGCGGTCTGCGTCGAGCGAGTCGATGGCTTCCTGGAGCGAACCGCAAACCGTCGGGATTTCGCGGAGTTCCGCTTCCGGCAGGTCGTACAGGTTCTTGTCCATCGGCTGGCCGGGATGGATACGGTTCTTGATGCCGTCGAGGCCGGCCATCAGCATCGCGGAGAACGCGAGGTAGGGGTTCGCAGTCGGATCGGGGAAGCGGACTTCGACGCGCTTGCCCTTCGGGCTCGACACGACCGGGATACGGCACGAGGCCGAACGGTTGCGCGAGGAATAAGCGCGAAGCACCGGCGCTTCATAGCCCGGGACGAGACGCTTGTAGGAGTTCGTCGACGGGTTGGTGAACGCGTTCAGCGCCTTCGCGTGCTTCAGGATACCGCCGATGTAGAACAGGCAGGTTTCCGAAAGGTCGGCATATTCGCTACCCGCGAACACCGGCTCTGAGCCCTTCCAGATCGACTGGTGGACGTGCATGCCCGAACCGTTGTCGCCGAAGACCGGCTTCGGCATGAAGGTGGCCGTCTTGCCGTAGGACTGGGCGACGTTGTGGGTCACGTACTTGTAGATCTGCATCGCGTCTGCGGTGGTGGTCAGCGTACCGAACTTGATACCGAGTTCGTGCTGGGCGGCCGCAACTTCGTGGTGGTGCTTCTCGGTCTTGACGCCCATGGCAGCCATCGTCGAGAGCATCTCGGAGCGGATGTCCTGAGCGCTGTCGACCGGCGGAACCGGGAAGTAGCCGCCCTTCGTGCGCGGACGATGGCCGAGGTTGCCCATCTCGTACTCGGTGCCCATGTTGGAGGGCAGCTCGGACGAGTCGAGGCGATAACCGCAATTGTACGGGTCGGCCGAGAAACGAACGTCGTCGAAGATGAAGAATTCAGCTTCCGGACCGAAATAAGCCGTATCGCCGATGCCGGTCTGCTTCAGATAAGCCTCGGCCTTGCGAGCGATGCCGCGCGGGTCGCGCTCATAGCGCTCGCCGGTGGCCGGCTCAAGAATGTCGCAGAAGATCGCGAGCGTGGACTGCGCGAAGAACGGATCGAGGTGAGCCGTCTCGGGGTCCGGCATCAGCGTCATGTCGCTTTCGTTGATCGCCTTCCAGCCGGCGATCGAGGAACCGTCGAACATGATGCCTTCGGCGAAGGCATCCTCGCCCATCTCGCTCGTTTCCATGGTCACGTGCTGCAATTTGCCGCGCGGATCGGTAAAGCGGAGATCGACGAAACGAATGTCTTCGTCCTTCAGTTTCTTAACAACTTCGCTAGCGTTAGCCATGTAACTCCCTCGTCCTGTTAGCCGTGAGGTGATGTTCAGCGCGTGAGCGCCGGATGGAATGGTGTGGGTTCGGATATTATTGGTTTGATGAGGCAGGTCAGCAGGCTAAATCGCCTCAGTACCAGTTTCACCCGTGCGGATGCGGATCGCGTCTTCAACATTGAGAATAAAGATCTTTCCGTCGCCGATGCGCCCGGTTCTCGCGCTGTTCTTGATCGCTTCGCAGGCTTTTTCCACCATGTCTTCGGGAAGCACAATCTCAATTTTCACTTTGGGCAGAAAATCGACAACATATTCAGCGCCGCGATAAAGCTCCGTATGACCCTTCTGACGCCCAAAGCCCTTGGCTTCCGTCACGGTAATACCCTGCAGGCCGATTTCCTGAAGCGCCTCTTTAACTTCATCGAGTTTGAAAGGCTTTATGACCGCCTCAATTTTTTTCATGACGGATCGATTCCTCCGAACGGGGCGAAAATCACTGTCTCGCGACGCAAGCATAGCCCGTGCCAAACACCTTCACTCTTTGGCAACAAAGGTTAAGGCTCACGAAACGAAACCACTCTGCCAAAAAAGCAGACGTATTGCTCGAAAATTACGCAGAGGAGCAAAAATGTTCCGCGCGGCAATGCACCGCGCGGCGCCCCGGGGCGCCTCCCCCGGCAGGGAGCCGGTCGATCTCACGGCGAAAGTGGAAAGCCGGAGTTTACCAGCAGCGCTCGACGCGCATCGCTTTTCTTTCGCCATGTGCAAATTTTCGCTACATTCGCCGCACAAGTCCCTCTAATGGTATCGTGTAAAACCCCGCACTACGCAGGCTCGCCTTGCTTGAACTTCTGACCTCCGAAGAAATGGCCCGCGCCGAGCAACTTGCCGCCGAGGCCGGAACGTCCACGCTCACCATGATGGAGAACGCGGGCCGCGCGGTCGCGGAGGAGGTGGTGCGCCGCTATCCCCGTGGCAGCCGCGTCACGGTGCTGTGCGGACCGGGTAACAATGGCGGCGACGGGTTCGTCTGCGCGCGCTATCTGCGCGAGCGCGGCTATCAGGTGCGTCTCGCCCTCCTCGGCAAGCAGGAGGAGCTGCACCGCGATCCCAAGGAAATGGCGCGGCGCTGGGATGAGGCCATTGAGCCCTTGTCGCTCCAGTCGCTTGAAGGCGCGCAGATCATTGTCGATGCGATTTTCGGCACGGGCTTGCGCGACGACATCGGCGGCGCGGTGGCGCAGATCATCGAGGAAGTGACCGCGCGCAAGCTGCCGGTGGTCTCCGTTGACGTGCCGACCGGCATCGACGCGACGCGCGGTAACGTGCGGGGTCTCGCCTTCAAGGCGGCGGCGACGATCACCTTTTTCCGGCGTAAGACCGGGCATGTGCTGCTACCTGGCCGCCTTTATTGCGGCGACGTTCGCGCCGTCGAGATCGGCATCCCCGCGACGGTGCTGGCCGACATCGCGCCACGGACCTTCGCGAACGACCCCGATTTCTGGCTGCGTTATTATCCGAAGCTGCGCCTCGACGGACACAAATACGATCGCGGGCACGCGGTCATCGTCTCGGGCCCGATGGAGAGCACGGGCGCGGCGCGGCTTGCGGCGCGCGCGGCGCTACGCTCCGGTGCAGGCCTCGTCACCGTGGCCACGTCGAAAGCCGCCTTCTACATCAACGCCGCGCAACTCACCGCGATCATGGTCGCCCCCTTCGACGGTGCGGCTGGGCTCTCAGACTATTTGTCCGACCCTCGCATCCGCGCGACGCTGATCGGTCCCGGCGCGGGACGCGATCCCGAAGTGAAAGATCTCGTCCTGAGCGTGCTGGCAAGCGACGCGGTCGCAGTCCTCGACGCGGAGGGCATCACGGCATTCGAGGACGCGCCCGCCGAGCTTTTCGAACAGATCCGGGCACGCCCGGCGCCGACGATCATGACACCGCACGAGGGCGAATTCCTCAAGGTCTTCCCGGAGCTCGAAGACGAGGTGTCGAAGCTTGAAAGGGCGCGCCGTGCGGCTGAGCTATCCGGCGCCGTCATCATCCTGAAGGGCGCGGATACCGTGGTGGCTGCCCCTGACGGGCTGGCCGCGATCAGCGAAAACGCACCGCCATGGCTTGCCACAGCGGGCTCGGGCGACGTTCTCGCGGGCCTCGTCACCGGCCTTCTCGCGCAGGGCATGGCTGCCTTCGACGCGGCGTCGGCGGCGGTCTGGATCCACGGAGAACTCGCGACGACTTACGGACCCGGCCTCATCGCGGAGGATCTGACGGAAGTCCTTCCTGCCGTGCTGCAACGCCTCGACAAGCGCGGCAAGATTTTTTCCTGACCGCCCGCACTGGCGACGTCATCCCGCCACGTCTCGCCCGATATGCCACCGGCGGCTTGGTTTGCAGCGCGCAGCCTCGCGTCTCAAACCTGCCAGACCGTGCAACCGGGCAAACCGCAATCGGCGGCGGCTTCTCTGCACCTCCTGCGTGCGAAGGCCACGTTGCCGCATCGGAAAAGCTGAATGAAATCCGATCACAACGCTTTTGCAAAAAAACTTGCTGCGCTGTGCGCTTCCGACAAATCACCTTTTCCATCTGTAACCGGAATGCAACAAATCGCGCAAACATAGCTGCCTATGCCAAATTTCATCCGAATAGGTGATGCAACCTCCGGAACAGCGCGTTATCACTCCGGCATAATTGGTTTGTAAGCACCAATCTGTAATAACTTCACGTTTTGCAGTGATATTGCTCGGGTAACTCCGGAATTATAATGGAGTTACCCGAGTATTATTAGGCGTGCAGCGCCCCGGACGCCGCTCGAGTCGCCCCAGCGGTTCTTCAGCAGCGGTGTTGCGAAACTGTCGGAAAAGGCCCAATCGGGCAACCGGTGCGCGGCTCCGGTGATGACCGCTTCGATGTTGGAGACCCCGCCGCCAAACACGATGACGTCGGGATCGAGAATATCGACAACCGAAGCGAGCGCCTTCGCCAACCTCCGCGAATAGGTTTCGAGCGCCGCAATGGCCGCCGCTTCGCCCGCCCCTGCTCGCTCGGAAATGGTCTTCGCGGCGACGGTTTCCCCCGAAAGCGCGGCATACTGGCGCTGGAGCGCCGGACCGCTGAGGAAGGTTTCGATACAGCCGCGCTTGCCGCAATAGCAGGGCTCGCCCGGCCATTCATCCGCGTCGGGCCAGGGGAGAGCGTTGTGCCCCCACTCGCCGCCCAGCGCGTTCAGCCCCAGATGCGAGCGCCCCTCGATCACGATGCCGCCGCCGACGCCCGTGCCTATTATCACGCCGAAAACGGTGCGATAGCCCGCGCCCGCCCCATCAGCCGCCTCGGACAGCGCAAAACAGTTCGCGTCGTTTTCGACGACGCAGGGCCAAGGCAAACGCGCTTGCAGATCGCGATGCAGCGGCTTCCCGTTCAGCCATGTGGAATTGGCATTGCGAACGAGGCCGGTTGCGGGCGAAAGGCTTCCCGGGATGCCAACCCCAACGCCCGCGATGTCGGGCGGCGGCAGGCCATCGACGCAGCGCGCAACGAGCGCCGCAATCGCATCGAGCGTGACTTCGTAATCGCCGCGCGGCGTAGCCATTCGGAGGCGCGCCCGCTCCTTGCCCTCGGGCGACAAGGCAAGCGCCTCGATCTTCGTCCCCCCGAGATCCACTCCAACTCGCCACATGACAAGCCCCTACGGCAAACTCGTGTTCGCCTACCTCGCGATGCTCGCGGCCGCGATGACCTTCTTCGTATCGGCGATCGTTTCTAGCACCTGCTGCGAGCCGTTGCGCGTGCCGACAACCGTCTTGCTCGCCGGGTTATGCAGGCCGGGAATCGCGCCCGTGATGTCTGTCACCTTGTTCGCCACGAGATAGATCGTGTCGCCGTTGGGCGCCGTGAATTTGGTCAGCGGCAGTTTCTTGCTCACTTCAGCGACAAGCGCATCGAATGACGCGGCAATGAACATGCGGTTGTTACCGAAATCCACGATGGAAGAACCATTCGGCTCATCGGACGCGAACGAGCGCCTGAGCCGCCAAATGTCTGAGTAAAGCACGGTCTGCGGGCCGCCCTCGCGCAGATTGACGGTCATGCTCTCCACCCCGATTGCCTTGATCTTGCCGGGATAGCTGCGACCGAGGATGTTGGTCGGGCCACGCATCGGCTGGCCAAAGCCTTGTGCCATCGCAGAGTGCGGCATCGGCGTCGCCCCGGCGACCGCCGCCAGAGAAGCGAGCCAGAACGCGAAGCGAAGTCTCATCCGTCCCCCTCGATCCGTCCGCGCTGACGCGGCTGGAATTGCAGTTTGCTCCCGACGTCACCGGAAAACCGCTTCCCGACCGTAAAGAACCTGTCCTGAATCGTCGCTTAACGCCCGCGCCATCGCACGACGGAGCCGAACGCCAGACGGCACCTACTGCCGCACATAAGAGCGAAAAGACGATCAAAAGGTGACGCCGGCGAAAAAACGTAAACGTCCCGTCCGCAGCGTTTATCAGGCCATGAAGCTAACGCGCGCATCTGACCGCAGGCTGATCGGTCATGCCGACGCAGCACCTTACGCCCCCGAGCGCAACGGGCCGCTTCCAATGAAAGCCCGTTGAAAACCGCCTTGATGTGTTTCGCCTCCGAAACCACGCCTCGCGGGCGTCGGAGGCGTTCCTCAGACGTGGATCGCTCGCTTGCCGACCGCGAGCGCCGCTTCCTTCACCGCTTCAGGCAGTGTCGGGTGCGCATGGCAGGTGCGCGCGAGGTCTTCCGCCGAGCCGCCGAACTCCATCAAGACCGCCGCTTCCGCGATCATGTTGCCCGCGTCCGGCCCGAGGATATGCACGCCGAGCACGCGGTCCGTCTTCGCGTCCGCGAGGATCTTCACGAAACCTTCGGTCTGCCGGTTCACCTTGGCGCGACCGTTCGCGGTGAACGGGAACTTGCCGACCGTATATTCGACGCCCGCCGCCTTCAGGCTCTCCTCCGTCTTCCCGACGCTCGCGACCTCGGGATAGGTGTAGATCACGCCGGGGATGACGCCGTAATTCACGTGACCGGCCTTGCCCGCGAGGTTCTCCGCGACGGCCACGCCCTCGTCTTCCGCCTTGTGTGCAAGCATCGGCCCGCGGATCACGTCGCCGATGGCATAGATGCCGGGCACGTTCGTCTGGAAATGATCGTCGACGACGATGCGGCGCTTGTTGTCGATGGCAACGCCCGCTTCTTCGAGGCCGAGCCCTTCGGTGTAGGGCACGCGGCCGACGGCAACGAGCACGTGGCTCGCCTCGAATTCCTCCGTCGCGCCATCGCCCGCGGCCGGAGCAACCGCCACCTTGAGCGGGCCTTTGCCGTTCGCCTTTACGCCCATCACCTTCTGGCTGACGCGGAAAGCCACGCCCTGCTTTTCGAGGATGCGCTGGAAGCTTTTGACCACTTCATTATCCATCCCGGGCAGGATGCGGTCGAGGAATTCCACGACCGTAACCTTCGCGCCAAGTCTGCGCCAGACGGAGCCGAGTTCGAGGCCGATCACACCGCCGCCGATCACGACGAGATGCTCGGGAACCCGGTCAAGGTCGAGCGCGCCGGTGGAGGAAACGACGCGCTTCTCGTCGATCTCGATGCCCGGCAGCCGCACAATGTCGGAGCCGGTGGCGATGACAATGGCCTTCGACACCAGCGTCTCGACCGCGCCGTCAGCCGCCGTGACCGACACCTTGCCCGCGCCCGCAACGCGGCCCGTGCCGCGATGGGTATCGATCTTGTTCTTCTTCAGGAGATATTCGACGCCCTTGACGTTCCCGTCGATGCCCTCGGCCTTGTATTTCATCATCGCCGCGAGATCGAGTTCGGGCTTCACCTTGATGCCCATCCCCGCGAAACCGTGGCCCGCTTCCTCGTAAAGCTCGGACGCGTGCAGCAGCGCCTTCGAGGGGATACAGCCGACATTGAGGCAGGTGCCGCCGAAGGTCGGGTTCTTTTCCACGATCGCGGTCTTGAGGCCGAGCTGCGCCGCGCGGATGGCGCAGACATAGCCGCCGGGGCCGCTTCCGATAACGATAAGGTCGTACGCATCAGCCATGCGTGTCTCCAATATATCCCAGGTCGCCGGACAGGTGCCGGCCGTATGTGTGTCGCCTATTGTCCGCGCCGTCGATTCGTTTGCAGCACCAGCGCGCAGCAAGCCCCGCTCCGCGCGTTGCGGGCGCTAAAGGTCGAGAATGAGACGCTGCGGATCTTCCAGCGCATCCTTCACATGCACGAGGAACGTCACGGCTTCCTTGCCGTCGACGAGCCGGTGATCGTAGGACAGCGCGAGATACATCATCGGCCGGATCTCGATCTTGCCGTTCACGACGACCGGCCGCTCTTGAATCTTGTGCATGCCGAGGATGCCCGACTGCGGCGCATTCAGGATCGGCGTCGACATGAGCGAACCGTAAACGCCGCCGTTCGAGATGGTAAACGTGCCGCCCTGCATCTCTTCAAGGCTGAGCTTGCCGTCGCGCGCCTTCACGCCGAAGCCCGTGATCTCCTTTTCGATCTCGGCGACGGACTTGTGGTCTGCGTCGCGCACCACGGGCACGACGAGGCCGCGATCCGTACCGACCGCGATACCGATATGGTAGAAATTCTTGTAGATGATGTCGTCGCCGTCGATCTCCGCGTTGACGCTCGGAACGTCGTGCAGCGCATGCAGCACCGCCTTCACGAAGAAGCCCATGAAGCCGAGCTTCGTGCCGTGCTTCTTCTCGAAGATCGTCTTGTAGCGGTTGCGCAAATCCATGATCGTCGACATGTCCACCTCGTTGAAGGTGGTCAGCATCGCGGCGTTGTTCTGCGCTTCCTTGAGGCGGCGCGCGATAGTCTGGCGAAGCTTCGTCATACGCACGCGCTCCTCGCGCGCTTCAATTGTGCGCGGCGCGGCGGGACGGACGGCGGGAGCCGGCGACGGCGCCTTCTCGAAGAAGGAGCTCGGCGCGGCGGACGCAGAGGCTGCACCGCCCTCGATTACCGAAAGCATATCGCCCTTTGTCACACGGCCATCCTTGCCGGTGCCCGAAACGGTGGCGGGATTGATGCCCGTTTCCTCGGCGATGCGGCGCACGGACGGCGCGAGCACATCGACGTTCGGCGAGCGGGGCGAGGCGGCTTGAACAGCGCTCGGGGTTGCTACCTGAGCGGCGGAAGCGACCTGGGCCTGGGCGGGCTTTTCGGCGGGCTTGGAAGCGCCCATCGCGGCCGCGGCCGCGCCTTCCGCGATCGTGCCGAGCAGCGCGCCGACGCCAACTGTTTCGCCTTCCTTGACGAGGATTTCGGCGATAACCCCCGCCGCCGGGGCATTCACTTCGAGCGTGACCTTGTCGGTCTCAAGCTCGGCAAGAGCCTCATCCGCCTTCACGGCTTCGCCCGGTTTCTTGAACCATCGGCCAACGGTCGCTTCTGTGACTGATTCGCCAAGCGTGGGAACGACGATTTCCGTGGTCATGCATAAATCCTTCAACAGCCTCATTCCGAGGCGCATTTGCCCGCTCCGAGCCGCTTCGCGCCCGGAAGCCCCCTGAAAACCAGACCGTGACCGCCCCCGAATGAAGGCGACCGCGATCTCACATCGTCCGGCGCGACCGAGCGAGCGACACCGCTCGCAAGGATCACGCATCCGCGCCCGGCCAACACACCGCGACCGACGCTCCTGTCCTGTCTGCCGACCGAATCCGCAACCGGCTCGCCGTCCGATCGCGGATCGATCTATACGCCGAACTCAGCCCAGCACCGTCAAAGCCTCGTCGAGGAACGCGTGTAACTCCGCCGTATGCTTGCTCATCAAACCGGCGGCGGTCGACGCGCAGGCAGGCCGCCCGACATAACGGGGGCGCCGCGTTTCCGCGCCGATGTGATCGAGGACCCACTCGATGTTGCTTTCGACGAACGTCCACGCGCCCTGATTCTTCGGCTCTTCCTGACACCAGACGATTTCGGCGTTCGGGAAGCGCGACAGCTCCTGAATGAGCGCGCGCGCCGGGAAGGGATAAAGCTGCTCCAGACGCATCAGGTAGATATCGTTGGTGCCGCGACTCTCGCGCTCTTCGAACAGGTCGTAATAGACCTTGCCGGTGCAGAGCACGACGCGCTTGATGGCCTCGTCGCGGACGAGCTTGACCGTCTCGCTCTTGCCGACCTGCGCGCTGTCCCAGAGAACGCGGTGGAATGTCGTTCCCGAGCCGAACCTGTCGAGCGACGAGACCACGCGCTTGTGCCTGAGGAGCGATTTCGGCGTCATCAGGATCAGCGGCTTCCTGAAGCTGCGATGAAGCTGGCGGCGGAGGATGTGGAAGTAGTTCGCGGGCGTGGTGCAGTTCGCGACCTGCCAATTGTCCTCGGCGGAAAGCTGAAGGTAGCGTTCTAGGCGCGCGGAGGAATGCTCCGGCCCCTGCCCTTCATAGCCGTGCGGCAGCATGAGCACGAGGCCCGACATGCGGAGCCATTTACGTTCGCCGCTCGCGAGGAACTGGTCGATGACGACCTGCGCGCCGTTCGCGAAGTCCCCGAACTGCGCTTCCCATAGCACGAGCGCGTTCGGCTCCGCGAGGCTATAGCCATATTCGAAGCCGAGAACCGCCTCCTCGGACAACATCGAATTCACGATTTCGATGCGCGCCTGAGTGTCGGACAGGTGGTTCAGCGGCGTGAACTGCTCCTCGTTCTCCTGATCGGTGAGCACCGCGTGGCGCTGCGAGAAGGTGCCGCGCTCCACGTCCTGACCCGACAGGCGAACTGGGTAGCCTTCATCGAGGAGAGTGCCGAGGGCGAGCGCCTCCGCCATCGACCAGTCGATGCCCTTGCCTTCCTCGATCGTCTTGCGGCGGTTGGCGAGGAAGCGCTCGATCGTCTTGTGCGCGGTGAAGCCTTTCGGCAACTCGGTCAGCTTTTCGCCGATGCGGCGCAGCTTGTCGAGATCGACGCCGGTATTGCCGCGACGCGGGCCTTCCTCGGGCAGCGTAATCGACGACCACCGCCCATCGAGCCAGTCGGCCTTGTTCGGCCGGTAGCTTTCGGACGCGATGAACTCCTGTTCGAGCTTGTCCCAGAAGGTGGATTTCAGCTTCTCGGCCTCTTCCTCCTTCACGAGGTTCTCATCCGCGAGTCGCTTCGAGTAGATCGACACCACGCTCTGCTGCTGGCGGATCTTCTTGTACATGAGCGGCTGCGTGAAGGACGGCTCGTCGCCCTCGTTATGGCCGTGTCGCCGGTAGCAGATCATGTCGATGACGACGGGCTTGTGGAAGCGCTGACGAAATTCGGTCGCGACGCGCGCGCAGTAGACCACGGCTTCCGGATCGTCGCCGTTCACGTGGAAGATCGGCGCCTCGATCATGCGCGCGATGTCCGACGGATATGGCGATGAGCGCGAGAAGCGCGGCGCGGTGGTGAAGCCGATCTGGTTATTGATGATGAAGTGGATCGAGCCGCCGGTGCGGTGGCCCTTCAGGCCCGAGAGGCCGAAGCACTCCGCGACGACGCCCTGCCCCGCGAAGGCGGCATCGCCGTGCATCAAAAGCGGGAGAACTTCCGAGCGCGTCTTGTCGCCGAGCTGGTCCTGCTTCGCGCGCACCTTGCCGAGCACGACGGGATCTACGATTTCGAGATGCGACGGGTTCGCGGTGAGCGAGAGATGCACGGAATTGCCGTCGAACTCGCGGTCGCTTGACACGCCAAGGTGATATTTCACGTCGCCCGAGCCTTCGACGTCCTCGGGGTTGGCCGAGCCGCCCTTGAACTCGTGGAACAGCGCGCGGAAGGGCTTGCCCATCACGTTGGTGAGCACATTGAGGCGGCCGCGATGCGGCATGCCGATGACGATTTCCTTCACGCCGAGCTGGCCGCCGCGCTTGATGATCTGTTCGAGCGCGGGAATCGCTGCCTCGCCGCCTTCAAGGCCGAAGCGCTTCGTGCCGGTGTATTTCTTGTCGAGGAAACGCTCGAAGCCCTCGGCATGGACGAGCTTCGTGAGGATCGCCTTCTTGCCAAGCGCCGTGAACTCGACTTCCTTGTCAGGCCCTTCGATGCGCTCCTGAATCCAAAGCTTCTGCTCCGGCGAGGAGATGTGCATGAACTCGAACCCGATGGTGCCGCTGTAGGTGCGCTTCAGGATCTCGATGATCTGCCGCAGGGTCGCGGTTTCGAGGCCGAGAACATTATCGATGTAGATCTGGTGATCGAGGTCGGAGGCGGTGAAGCCGTAGGTCTTCGGGTCGAGTTCCGGGTGCGAGCCGGAAGGCGTGATGTGCAGCGGGTCGAGATTGCCGATGAGATGGCCGTTCACGCGATAGGCGCGGATGAGCATGATTGCGCGCACGCTTTCGCGCGTGGCCCGGAACGCCTCCTCGCGGGTGATCTCGACACCGTGCTGCTGGGCCTTCGCCTGAATGCGGCGATTGATCGGAAGGCCCTCTTCCGGCCCCCAGTCGGCGGCGAGCGCGTTCAGGATGTCGCCATCCTCGTCGCTATGTCCGTTTTTCGGCTTCCACGAAGGACCAAGAGCCTCGGCCTCGACGGTCCCGCGGCGTTCTTTCAGATCGGTGAAAAAGGCGCGCCAGTCGGCAGTAACAGACCCCGGGTTCTCCTGAAAACGCTCGTAGAGGTCTTCGATATAGGCCGCATTCGCACCGTGCAGAAACGATGTCCTCGCGAACGCTTCGTTGAGGTTTTCCCGTCTCACTTCGATCACCATCACCTAAAAGGCTTTTGAGCGGACATAGAGCAAATTTCGCGCGCAGTTGCGCAAATTTTGCTCTCACATTCTGGTTACCGAATAGGCGGTGCACCAAAAAAGAGAGGGTGCACTGCCATCGGCGAATGGCTGTCCGCCCCGCCTTTCGGCGGATCAGCCTTTGAGAACTTCGACGAGCGTGCTCCCGAGTGCGGCCGGCGAGGGGGACACGACGATACCGGCAGACTTCATCGCTTCGATCTTGTCGCCGGCTGAGCCTTTGCCGCCAGCAATAATCGCGCCAGCATGGCCCATGCGTCGGCCGGGAGGTGCTGTGACGCCTGCGATGAAGCCTACAATCGGCTTCTTGCGCGAGGATGTCCTGTAGAAATCCGCCGCTTCCTCCTCCGCTGAGCCGCCGATTTCACCGATCATAATGATCGATTGTGTCTCGTCGTCGGCGAGCAGCATTTCGAGCACATCAATATGTTCGGTTCCCTTCACAGGGTCGCCGCCGATGCCGATGCAAGTCGTCTGACCGAGCCCTGCAAGCGTCGTCTGATGAACCGCCTCATAGGTAAGCGTGCCGGAGCGCGAAACAATACCGACGCTGCCACGCTTGTGAATATGGCCGGGCATGATGCCGATCTTGCACTCGCCGGGCGTAATGACGCCGGGGCAGTTTGGGCCGATGAGCCGCGACTTCGAGCCGGAGAGCGCGCGCTTAACCTTGATCATGTCCTCGACCGGGATGCCCTCGGTGATGGTCACGATGAGCGGGATTTCCGCGTCGATGGCTTCGAGGATGGCGTCGGCCGCGAACGGAGGCGGCACGTAGATCGCGGTCGCGTTCGCGCCCGTCTTCTGGACGGCATCGAGCACGGTGTCGAAGACGGGGAGGCCGAGATGGGTGGACCCGCCTTTGCCCGGTGTCACGCCGCCGACCATCTTCGTGCCGTATGCGATTGCCTGCTCGGAGTGGAAGGTGCCCTGCGCGCCGGTAAAGCCCTGGCAGATTACCTTTGTATTTTTGTCGACGAGGATGGCCATGTTCTAATCCTTCAAGAGAAGCGACTGTTCGGTGTCGTGGAAGCCGCCCGCTGACGGCGCGGGGAGGAATGGGTTTTCGACCGTGACGGAGCCGTAAGCCTGTCCGTGGCTCAGGTTTTCCGTGTAGATTGTGGTTGCGCCGAGCGCTTCCGCCGCAGCGATGATCGCCGCGTCCCGATACGAGATGCGGTATCGGGCGGACAGCGCCACCGCCGCCTTGACGAGGGCGACATCGGTCGGGACGCATGCGAACTCCTCAAGGTTCTCGATCCATTCGAGAGCCAGAGCGGGCCGCATGTCGTAATCCGTCTTCCGGGTGGCGTTCACGTAGAACTCCTGCAGAACCTGCGCCGAAAGACCGAACTGCTCCTCTCCGATAAGTCTAATCGCTATCGTCTTTTTTGAACGGTGTGCCGGGTTCTTCGAAGCCGCGTACAGTAGAATGTTCGTGTCGAGAAAACACTCCACGGTCATACAGCGCCTCCCTGTCCCACTTCCAGTTTTCGCCAGGATCGCAAGTCGACTGTTCCGCGAGCGCGATCAGTTGCTTCCTGGCCTCCGCCGCGCGCCCATGATGACGGGCGAGCTTTCCGAGATAATCCCTTACGAGGCCGTTTACGGTTGTGTCGTTGGCGGCGGCGTATTTGCGCACCTCCGCCAGCACTTCATCCTCGACGGCCAGCGTTATGTTTTTCATGGGCGCACCTCCACATATCCTGTGTTACACAGCCTATGTGGAGGGGCCCTTGTGCGGTCAAGCTGCCTTCTTCACCTCGGCCACGATCTTCTCGGCTGCGTCCGCGAGGTTGTCCGCCGGGATCACGGAGAGACCGGAATTGCGGATGATCTCCTTGCCGAGTTCGACGTTCGTGCCTTCGAGGCGCACGACGAGCGGCACCTTGAGGCTCATCTCGCGAGCGGCGGCGATAATGCCTTCCGCGATGATGTCGCAGCGCATGATGCCGCCGAAGATGTTGACGAGGATGCCCTTCACGTTCGGGTCGGACAGGATGATCTTGAAGGCTTCCGTCACCTTCTCCTTTGTCGCGCCGCCGCCGACGTCGAGGAAGTTGGCGGGCTCCGAGCCATAGAGCTTGATGATGTCCATTGTCGCCATGGCGAGTCCGGCGCCGTTCACGAGGCAGCCGATGCTGCCGTCGAGCTTCACGTAGGACAGGTCGTAGCGGGACGCGAGCACTTCCGCCGGGTCTTCCTCTTCAAGGTCGCGGAGCGCCACGATCTCGGGATGACGGTAGAGCGCATTGCTGTCGAAGTTCAGCTTCGCGTCGAGACAGACGAGATCGCCCTTCTCGGTCACGATCAGCGGATTGATTTCGAGCTGGCTCATGTCCTTCTCGACGAAAGCCTTGTAGAGGCTGCCGATCATCTTCACGCACTGCTTGACCTGATCGCCTTCGAGGCCGAGTTCGAAGGCCACCTTGCGGCCATGGAACTGCGAATAGCCCGACGCCGGATCGATGGAGAAGGTGAGGATCTTCTCGGGGGCGTCGTGCGCCACTTCCTCGATGTCCATGCCGCCCTCGGTCGAGGCGATCACGGCCACGCGGCTCGTCGCGCGGTCCACGAGGAAAGAGAGATAGAGTTCGCGCTTGATCGCCGCGCCCTCTTCGATGAGGAGGCGCTTCACGACGCGGCCTTCCGGGCCGGTCTGCACGGTCACGAGCGTGCGGCCGAGCATCTCGTCCGCGAAGGTGCGGACATCGTCGAACGACTTGGCGATGCGAACGCCGCCCTTCTCGCCCGCTTCCGGCTCCTTGAACGAGCCCTTGCCGCGACCGCCGGCATGGATCTGCGCCTTCACGACGCTGATGGGGCCGCCGAGTTCCTTCGCAATTGCGAAGGCCTCTTCCGGTGTGAAGGCGGCATGGCCCTTCGGCACAGGTACGCCGTATTCTTTCAGAATGGCTTTCGCCTGATATTCGTGAACGTTCATGAGGCACTCTCGAATGTGTGGGAGTGGGTGGCGGCATTGTGCGCCGCAAAAAGTCCGGGTTACACAGCCGCAAAAGAAAGCCGCCTGCAAGGCGGCTTTCGTCTAGGTCAAGCGGGTTGAGCGAGGCCCGGCGCGATGCGGACGCAAGCTTCGACGAGGTTCTTCACAGCCTCGACGGAGCGGTTGAAATCGAGGCGCTCGTGCGTGTTGAGATCGATCTCGATCACGCGTTCCATGCCCTTCGCGCCGATCACGGTCGGCACGCCGATATAAAGCCCCTTCACGCCATATTCGCCGGTGAGATAGGCGGCGCAAGGCAGGACGCGCTTCTTGTCCTTGAGGTAGGATTCGGCCATCTCGATCGCGGAAGCGGCGGGCGCGTAATAGGCCGAGCCGGTCTTGAGCAGCTTCACGACTTCGGCGCCGCCATCGCGCGTGCGCTGAACGATCTCGTTCAGGCGCTCATGCGTGATCCAGTTCATCTTGATGAGGTCGGGGAGCGGGATGCCCGCAACCGTTGTGTAACGCGTGAGCGGAACCATGGTGTCACCGTGGCCGCCGAGCACGAAGGCCGTCACGTCTTCGACCGACACGTCGAACTCGCGCGCGAGGAAGTAGCGGAAGCGCGAGCCGTCGAGCACGCCAGCCATGCCGACGACCTGGTTCTTTGGCATGCCGGTCACCCGCTGAAGCGCCCAGACCATGGCGTCGAGCGGGTTCGTGATACAGATGACGAAAGCGTCGGGCGCATACTTCTTGATGCCCGCGCCGACCTGTTCCATCACCTTGAGGTTGATTTCGAGGAGGTCGTCGCGGCTCATGCCGGGCTTGCGTGGCACGCCTGCGGTCACGATGATCACGTCCGCGCCCTTGATGTCGGCGTAGTCGTTGACGCCCTGGAAGCCGACGTTGAAGCCATCGACCGGCGCGGATTCGGCGAGGTCAAGCGCCTTGCCCTGGGGCAAGC
>NZ_JFZJ01000069.1 GCF_000636015.1 Rhodomicrobium udaipurense JA643 | reverse complement strand
CCGGGCGCGAGACCCACGATCAGGAGTGAAGCATCGGGGAAGCCGAAGGACGGAACCGGCGCGTTGAACCAATCGGGGTGATCGGCTCGGTTATCGCGGCGGAAGTCTGCGAGCCTCGGGCAAAAGAGGCAATCGGGCTGCGGTTCGCTCGCCATCTGTAGCGCGGCGCAAGCGGGGCTGAGGGGCAGGGCGACTTGAGTCACGCCCCTGCTGCCTGTCGCTAGTCCGCATCCACCGGAGTATCGCGCAGCGTCGCCGCGTTCATGCGCTCATGATGCCTTTGCTCATGGATGTGCGCCTGATATTCGCGGCCGTTTTCGCCCCGCTGGGTGCGACAGATGTCCTTCTGAAGGTCCGCGAGATCGATGAACTGGTCCGCCTGCCGACGAAGCTCGTCCGCAACCATGGGCGGCTGTGTCGTCAGCGTCGAGACGACGCTCACGCGCTTGCCCTTGTGCTGGAGCGCTTCCACGAGCGTGCGAAAATCTCCGTCGCCCGAGAAAAGAATGATGTGGTCGAGGTGCTCGGACAGTTCCATGGCGTCGACAGCGAGTTCGATGTCCATGTTGCCCTTGATCTTCCGGCGCCCGGAGGCATCGGTGAATTCTTTCGTGGGCTTCGTAACCATCGAGTAGCCGTTATAGTCGAGC
Organism: Rhodomicrobium udaipurense JA643; assembly: GCF_000636015.1. GTDB lineage: Bacteria > Pseudomonadota > Alphaproteobacteria > Rhizobiales > Rhodomicrobiaceae > Rhodomicrobium > Rhodomicrobium udaipurense. Next base: position 16,750 of record NZ_JFZJ01000069.1, on the reverse strand, counting down.
CAATCGATCAAAGGACGAATGGAAGAATATTCCTGTTCCTCTGCCAGAGCGGTGTAATACAGCGCTCGCAGCAACACGCCTTTGTTGCGGAAAAGATTTAAAAGTCGTTTATAATCTATATCGAAGCCCAAAGCCTTAGCCGTGGCATAAAGGTTCGCCCCGTCTATGAAGAGAGCAATTCGCTCAGTCGTGTAGAAATTCATCCGGTTACCTTGGCTGCGAATGTCTTGTTGCATTCTAAGTAGTTTCTAAGGGCTACCATTCCCCAACAGGCGAAAGAAACATTGATGGCTCGATATATGAGTGCAAATCAAGGCATTTTGTTTCAGACCGGCATTTTCATTGCACTCGGGTCCAACCTGCCTGGGCCTTGGGGATCGCCCGAGGAGACTCTCCAGAGGGCGGTCCGGGAACTGGCTTCACGCGGCGTCGAAATCGAAAAAACGTCGAGACTCTATCGGACGAAGGCGCATAGCGAGGTCGAACAGCCCGACTTTGTAAATGCCGTCGCATCCGTCAACTCGTCAATGCCTGCAGACGCACTGTTACGAGTTTTGAAGCGGATTGAGGCGCAAGCGGGGCGATTTCTCACCGTCAAGCATCATCACGCCGATCACCGATGGGCTCCGCGCCCGCTCGATCTCGACATCGTAAGCTATAAGAGCCTCGTTCGCAACTGGCTGATGAGCCGTCCCGCACTGAATGCGACGCTCACCCTTCCCCATCCGCGCGCTCATGAACGAGCGTTCGTCCTCCGCCCTCTCATGGACGTCGCGCCGCGCTGGCATCACCCCGTGCTCGGACTTACGCCGGCGGCGTTGCTCGCGCGCCCGTCCGTGCGCGACACGGGGGCGATCCTTGACGTCGACGGGCTTCTCGTGGAGATGAATAGTCGTCGCTACTCCAAGGACATAACATCGCCTCGAACTGAAGCTTAAAAAGGCTCCGATTTTCTGCTTTATCGGCAAATGGCGTGCGCTCTACGTCCGCATCATTTGCTCGCAGCGGATGAAAACAGGCGACGAACGGCGATGCCGCGGCTCGCTGACCTGCCGTTCCGAGCCGTGCAACGATCATTGGAAAAGAAATGTCTTCCGCCATGGCGCTCGATTTTTTCGGACGCAGCTCCCTCGCGAGGCTGCTCACTGTCACTTTTCTCGCGCTGGCCGGTGTTGGCGGTGCTTCTGCCGATGACGACCCTCGCAAGGCCAAGCCTCCGGTGGTGACAGTCGCCGACGCGCGGACAATATCTTTTGTGGATAACTTGCTGGTGACGGGTTCGCTCGTCGCTCGCGAGGAGGTGCTTGTCGGCCCGGAGATCGATGGACTGCGACTCACGGAGCTTCTCGCCGAGGAAGGCGACACCATCGCCGAGGGGCAGGTTCTCGCCCGCCTGTCGCGCGACATACTGGAAGCGCAGATCGCGCAGAACGCCGCGTCGCTCGCAAAGACGCAGGCGGCCATCGAGCAAGTGAAAAATCAGATCGTCGAAAGCGAAGCCACGCTGAGGCAGGCCGAGGACTCGTTCAACCGTGTCAAACCGCTGCGCGAATCGGGCACCGTCAGTCAAGCCGCCTTCGACGAACGCGACGCGGCCTTCCGCACAGCACGGGCGCGGCTCGCGGCCCAGCGCGAAGGGTTGAAACTCGCCGATGCCGAGCAGCTTCTCATCCGGGCGCAGCGCCGCGAGCTCGACGTGAAGCTCGCGCGGACGGATATCCGCTCGCCCGCCGCCGGTATCGTAAGCCGCCGCACCGCCCGCGTTGGCTCCGTGTCGTCGGCGGCAGGCGACCCGCTGTTCCGTGTCATCAAGGGCGGCGAGGTGGAACTCGACGCGGAGGTGCCGGAATTTCATATGGCGAAGCTGAGGGCTGGCCAGCGCGCGCGGATCGAGATCGAGGGGCTCGGCGCGCGTGAGGGGCAGTTGCGGCTCGTCTCGCAGGAGGTGAGCCCGACAACCCGGCTCGGCCGCGTTCGCATCTCGCTCGGCAATACGCCAGACCTGCGCATCGGCACCTTTGCGCAGGCGCTCATCAGCGCGGGCAAGCGCGACGCGGTCGGCGTCCCGGCAACGGCGGTGCTTTACAAGAACGACAGCGCGACGTTGCTCGTCGTCGTTGACAGCAAGGTGCGCGAACGTGCTGTGAAGCCCGGCCTCCTTTCGGGCGACAGCATCGAAATTCGGGAAGGGCTTGCCGAGGGAGAGGTGGTCGTCATGCGCGCGGCTTCGCTGCTGCGCGACGGCGACGAGATCACGCCCCACTTCGCCGAAACGCAAACCGCCGCCACCGCGCCGTCGTCGGGGATCGCGAAATGAGCACGAACGTCTCCGCCTGGGCGATCCGCAAGCCCATCCCGTCGCTCGTGCTGTTCCTCGTGCTGATGACGCTCGGGCTTATCTCGTTCTTCAGCCTCGGCGTTACGCGCTTTCCGAACATCGACATTCCCATCGTCACCGTCACCATCACGCAATCGGGTGCGGCGCCGGTCGAGCTTGAATCGCAGGTGACGAAGCGCGTCGAGGACACCGTCGCCAGCGTCACGGGCGTCAAGCACGTCACGTCCTCGATTACGGACGGTTCCTCCGTCACGACCATCGAATTTCAGCTCGGCACCGATACCGACCGCGCCGTCAACGACGTGAAGGACGCCGTGTCGAAGGTGCGCCAGGAGTTGCCGCGCACCATTAACGAACCGATCACCCAGCGGCTCGACATCGAGGGCCTGCCCATCGTCACCTATGCCGCGTCGGCGCCGTCGATGACGCTCGAAGAACTGTCGTGGTTCATCGACGACACGGCCGCGCGGAAGCTGCAAGGCGTGCGCGGCGTTGCGCAGGTGTCACGCGTCGGCGGCGTGAAGCGCGAAATCCGCGTGTCGCTCGACCCGGACCGGCTCATCGCGCTCGGTATCTCGGCGGGCGAGGTTAACGCGCAACTCCACGCGACGAATACCGATCTCGCGGGTGGGCGCGGCTGGCTCGGCGGCGCGGAGCAATCCATCCGCGCGCTGGCGAGTGCAACGACGGTCGAGCGCCTCGCCGCGACCTCCGTCACGCTGCCTGGCGGCCGCAAGGTGCGGCTCGACCAACTGGGCACCGTGAGCGACGCCACCGAGGAGCGCCGCACATTCGCGACGCTGAACGGGCGCGATGTCGTCGCCTTCACCGTCGTGCGCGCGAAGGGCGAAAGCGATATCGTGGTCGCGGAGCGCGTCTCCGCCGCGCTTGCCACACTCGCCGCCGCGCACCCGGACGTGGCGTTCGAAAAGATCGACTCGACGGTCGATTTCACGCTCGGCAATTACGAATCCGCGATGCATACGCTGCTCGAAGGCGCGGCGCTCGCGGTGCTGGTCGTCTTCCTTTTCCTGCGCGACCTGCGCGCCACACTCATCGCCGCGATCGCGCTGCCGCTCTCGGTCTTTCCCACGTTCTGGGCGATGGAGATGCTTGGCTTCTCGCTCAACATGGTGTCGCTGCTCGCGATCACGCTCGTGACCGGCATCCTCGTCGACGACGCCATCGTCGAGATCGAGAACATCGTGCGGCACATCCGCATGGGAAAATCGCCCTATCGCGCCGCGTTGGAAGCGGCCGACGAGATCGGCCTCGCGGTGATCGCGATCACGCTCACCATCGTCGCCGTGTTCGCGCCGGTGAGTTTCATGGGCGGCATCGCGGGCCAGTATTTCCGCCAGTTCGGGCTGACCGTCGCCGCCGCCGTTCTGTTTTCGCTGTTCGTCGCGCGGCTTCTCACGCCAATGATCGCGGCCTACTTCCTTCGCCCGAAGGTGCATGAAGACCCGCGCGACGGCTTCATCATGCGCACCTACACGCGCGTGATCGGCTGGACCGTCCGCCACTATTACCGCACGCTGATGCTGGGTTTCGTGGTGTTCGCCGCCTCCATCGCGAGCGTGTCGCTGTTGCCGTCGGGCTTCCTTCCGGCCGAAGACACAAATCGCTCGATCTTCGCGATCGAACTGCCGCCCGGCTCTCGCCTCGGCGATACGGAGATCATCACGAGCCGGGCTGAAGCCATCATAAAGCGCAGACCCGAAGTGGTATCCGTGTTCATCGACGGCGGCCGCATTCTCGGCGCGACCGGCGGCTCGGCCGAGGTGCGCAAGGCGACGCTCACGGTGCAATACACGCCCCGCGCCGAGCGCGCCATTACCCAGCGCGAACTTGAGCAGATCATCAGCGCCGAGTTGAAGGAAATCCCCGACGTCCGCTCCTGGATGATGGCCGAAAACGGGCAGCGCGGCTTCACCATCGAAGTGACCGGCACCGACAACGACAAGGTGAGCGAGACCGCCGCAAAGCTCACGAGCGAGATGCGCTCCGTGCCGTGGCTCGCGAATGCGGTGAACGGCGCAGCACTCGACCGGCCGGAAATCCTCATCATTCCCCGCGCCGTGATCGCCGCCGAACTCGGCGTTTCGACGGAGGCGATGTCCGAGGTCGTCCGCATCGCCACGCTCGGCGACGTGGATCAGAACCTCGCCAAGTTCAACGCGCCGAACCGGCAAGTTCCTATCCGCGTGCAGCTCGACGAGCAGGCGCGCACGAAGCTTCAGCTCCTGCAAAACCTGAAGGTGAAGACGGCGCGCGGCGACACCGTTCCGCTCATTACCGTGGCCGAGGTGAAGCTCGGCAAGGGGCCGTCGTCCATCGAGCGGTATGACCGGCTGCGCCGCGTCGCCATCGGCGCGGACCTCGTGGGCACCGACGCACTAGGTGACGCACTCGCCGCCGTGTACCAGCTTCCCGCCGCGAAGGCCCTTCCGCCGGGCGTGATCTTGCGCGAATCCGGGGACGTCGAAGTGATGACGGAGACGTTTGCGAGCTTCGGCTACGCCATGGGCGCGGGCGTGATGATGGTGTTCAGCGTGCTTGTGATCCTGTTCGGCAGCTTCCTTCAGCCGGTCGCGATTCTGCTTTCGCTGCCGCTCTGCATCGGCGGCGCGATTTTCGCGCTGCTGCTGACGGATCGGCCGATCAGTCTGCCGGTGTTCATCGGCTTCCTCATGCTGATGGGCATCGTGACGAAGAACGCGATCATGCTTGTCGATTTCGCCATCGTGGAATTGCGGCGCGGCGTGCCTCGCGGCGTCGCAATCATCGACGCCGGGCGAAAGCGCGCGCGGCCCATCGTGATGACGACCATCGCGATGGCGGGCGGTATGTTCCCGAGCGCGCTGGCGTTCGGCGCGGGGGGCGAGTTCCGTTCGCCGATGGCGATTGCGGTGATCGGCGGCCTGCTCGTCTCGACGCTGCTGTCGCTCCTGTTCGTGCCCGCGTTCTTCATGGTGATGGACGACGCGAGCCGACTGTTCCTGCGGCTGTTCGGATGGCTCGCCGGCCCGCGTGACGAGGCCGCCGACGAGGAGCCGCAACGGCAGCCCGCCGCCGCGCCAATGCTGCCATCGGTCAAACCGCTCGTCCCGACCGAATGAGCGCTGACGCAGAACATGCATCGCGCGCACCAAGCATCACCGCGACGGTTTCGCAAACAGCCCAGTCACCTTATCGCAAAACCGGCGCCCGCTTTTTCGGGCAATCGCAAACCGATACAATTATTCACTGTTTCGACGCGATTGGGTGACGATTTGTCCTTTTCCTGTCACGAAAACTGGGCACGGTTTTTGCGCCGAGGGAGATTTTAAGGAAAAGACAGATCATGAAGACGCTTACTTATGCCGCTTTCGGCTTTGCGCTTTTTGGCGCCGCCGCCGCCCTTTCCACCGCTGCGGACGCCGCCCAAGCTCCGAAGATGCCTGCCGCCGCGTACGAAAACACCATGGTGCAAACCGTCCAGCACGGTCGCTGCCGCGCCTTGATTCGCAAATGTCGCGCCCGCTGGGGCTTCGGCCCGCGTTTTCGTCGCTGCATGGCCACTCACGGCTGCTGATTTCCCAACGGAAGGAAGGCACCCTTGCCTTCCTTCTTCGCAACCGATTGTCCCCGCGTCATATTTAGGACATGACCTTCGCCTCGAAGTCGCAAAGAGAAGAGACTTACTTTTTGCATGGGGCTTTGGATGATCATTCCAGTCATTCTCGCGGGCGGGTCGGGTTCGAGGCTTTGGCCGCTTTCGCGCTCGAAGCATCCGAAGCAATTTCACGCTCTCGTCAGCGCCGAACCGCTGCTGGTTGACGCGGCCCGCCGTGTGCCTGCCTCCGGCGCGTTCATGCCGCCTTTCGTCATCACCAACGAAGAGAACCGCTTCGGCGTAGTGGCCGCCTTTCGGAACGCGAAGCTGGAGTGTCAGGGCATCGTGCTCGAACCGGAAGGCCGCTCAACCGCGCCAGCGGCTGCCGTCGCAGCGCATCTCGCGCTGGAACGGGCAGGCCCCGACGCGCTGATTCTCATCATGCCGTCGGACCATCATATCGAGAATCCGGGCGCGTTTTTCGCCGCCGTGGAAGCTGGTCGCGCTGCGGCGCAGTCTGGCCTTCTCGTCACCTTCGGCATCAAACCGACGAAGCCTGAAACCGGCTACGGCTATGTGAAGACCGCCGGTCCGGCGGATCAAGCCAGAGCGGTGCTGAAAGTCGATCGTTTCGTCGAAAAGCCCGACCGCGCGACCGCCGAGCGTTTCTGCGCGGAAGACCTCTATTTCTGGAACTCGGGCATCTTTCTGTTCGGCGCGCGGGCCTATCTTGACGAACTGGCGCGCTTCGAACCCGCCATGGTCGCGGCGACCCTCGACGCCGTGCAGAACGCGACGGCCGATCCGATGAATTTCATCCGCCTCGCCGACAGTTTCCGCGAATGCCCCGCCGATTCCATCGACTACGCCGTCATGGAGAAGACCGAGAAAGCGGCGCTCGTGCCCCTCGACGCCGGGTGGAGCGACGTCGGCACCTGGGATGCGCTTTACGATGCGGCGGAGAAGGACGAGCGCGAAAACGCGACGCGCGGCGACGTGCTCTTGCACAACGCGAGCCGCTGCTATGTGCGCGCGGAAAGCGGCCTTGTCGCCGTCTCGGGCGTGGAAGATATCGTCGTCATATCCACGAAGGATGCGACGCTCGTGACAAGGCGCACCGAGAGCGGCACCGTGAAAGAGGTTGTGCAGCAGCTAGCCGCCACGCGCCGGAACGAGGCCGAGCAGCACACCACGGTGCATCGCCCGTGGGGCAGCTACGAGACGCTGCACCTTTCCGACCGCTATCAGGTGAAACAGATCGTCGTCGAGCCGGGCGCGGCGCTTTCGCTCCAGCGGCATCACCACCGCGCCGAACACTGGATCGTCGTCAAGGGCACCGCGCGCGTCACCATCGACGGCGAAATCAAGCTTCTCTCGGAAAACCAGTCGATCTATGTGCCGCTCGGCTCGACCCACCGGCTGGAAAATCCGGGGCTCATTCCGCTGACGCTGATCGAGGTGCAGTCCGGCCCTTATCTCGGCGAGGATGACATCGTGCGGCTGGAGGATGTCTACGCCCGCGTTTGAGGCGTAAACCGCATTCGCGAGCCCGTCACTTGATCAACGCGGCCGCCTCGCGAAAGCGGGGGTGCTCTGCCGTTTGCAGCCATTCGAACACGACCATCTCGACCGTGACGATCTCCGCGCCGTGTCGCTCCATGCGACGGACAGCGGTTTCCTTGCTCTCTGCGCGCCGCGAGCCTATCGCATCGCGAACCACGAAGACGCGCTGGCCCGCGTCGAGAAGGCTCAGCACGGTTTGTAGAACGCAGATGTGCGCTTCACAGCCAGCCACCACGATATCTTTCCCTTTGCCCAGGAGGTCGAGAAATCCGGGAGTGCCGCAAGCGTCGAACGTCATTTTCTGGAACGCATCCATCGGGGCAAGGTCTTCCACCGTGGTGCCGAGGCCCTTTGCATATTGCTCGGTGAAGATGGTCGGCACGCCGAGCAAGGCTGCCACCGCCCGCAACTTCTTCGCGTGGCCGACGACGGTGGCGGCGTCCTCAATCACCGCCATCAGGCGCGGCTGAAAATCGATGGCGAGGAGCAGGCTGTTTTCCGGGGCAAGTGTGGGCATGGGACGATTCCGATTTGCTCGACGGGGATCCCGAGTTTCGCGCCGCCCATCGCGTTCGTCCATTGAACTCTTTGCCGGCCGGAGGGTTCTCCTTCCAGAAGTTAGTCAAAGGAGTGCAAAATGGATAAGGACCGCGTAGAGGGCAGTGCCAAGCAGGTTGGTGGATCCATCAAGGAAACCATCGGCAAAGTCACCGGAGACACGAAGACGGAAGCGGAAGGTAAGGCTGACAAGACCGAAGGTAAGGTTCAAAATACTTTCGGTGGCGTGAAAGACAGCCTCCGCGGTAAATAAGACTGCTCGCAATACTTGCAAAACCCTCGCTCACAAGCGAGGGTTTTAGCTTCGTGTGCAAATCTCTTGGGGTATTAAATTTTCTTTTGTGGCCTATAAGGCGTGGTTTGGGTTAATCCCTTCGTATGAATATTTCACTCAGACTTTTGCGGTATGTCACCGCCGCCGCCGACAGCGGGAACGTCACCGAAGCCGCACGCAAGCTTCAGGTGTCCCAGCCGTCCGTTTCCGCCGCAATCGCGGAGCTGGAGCAGATGCTCGGCATCGCCATCTTCGTGCGCCATCACGCTAAAGGCGTCACGCTGACCCCGGCGGGCCAGAAGCTCATCGTGGAAGCTCGCCTGCTCCTCAAGCACGCCGACGAATTTTCGAAATCGGCGGAATCGCTCGGCGATACCGAACGAGGCGAAGTCACGGTCGGCTGCTTCCCGACGCTGGCCGCGTGCTACATGCCCGCGATCATGACCGACTTTTCAAAGCGCTATCCGCTCATCCAGCTTCGGCTTGCCGAGGGCGATCAGGAGCGGCTGCTCGCGGATGTCGTTAACGGGCGCGTCGAACTTGGCTTCACTTTCAATTACGCCGTGCCATCGACCCTCGAAACGACTGTTTTGATGAAGTTGCCATTCGTCGTCTGCCTGCCACCCGATCATCGGCTTGCGAAAGCGCCGGATGTCAGCCTGCACGACCTGAAGGACGATCCGATGATCTTCTTCGGCGATCAGCTCATCGCCGGTTACATCATGCGAGTATTCGACGCTGCGGGCGTGTCGCCGATCGTGCGCCAGCGCATTGCGACGTTCGAGGTTATGCGTGGCCTTGTCGCGCGCGGGCATGGATATTCGGTTCACGTCGCGACGCCATCGTCCAGCACCGCATACGATGGCGGCAAGGTCGTCGTGAAACCCATCCGCGACACTGTGCCGAAAGCGGAAATTGCCTGCGTAGCGCTCGGCGCGCAGTCGATGCGCCCCGCCGTGCGGCTCTTCGCGGAATACCTCGCGGCATCACTCAGTCAGCCGGCGGACGAACACCGGGCAATGGCCGAGGCGGCCGAATAGTTGGCGGGAGATAGGGCCTTCCCAGAGGCCCTATCTTTCTCCGGCGCATTCGATCATGATGTAACGATATACCATCACACCTTATATCCGTTTGCGGACGAAATCATGATCAATTCCTTGCCGGGCCGCCGCGCGTTGGCGCGCAGTTCCTTGAACGGCACCCGGCATTGGAGGCGATACGTCCCGTTCGCTGCGAAGCTGGCTACCGCCGCCCTGCTTTTCGCTGCGCTCGCGGTGGCGACGCCATCGCTCGCCGCGCCGAGCGTCGTGGCCACCATCAAACCCGTGCATTCGCTCGTCGCCGCCGTCATGGCGGGTGTGGCCGAGCCTAAATTGCTCCTCGACGGAGCGGCCTCGCCCCATTCCTACGCTCTGAAGCCATCAGACGCGCGAGCGCTTGAGGGCGCCGATCTCGTCATCCGCGTTTCGCCACACCTTGAGGTTTTCCTGGACAAGGCGCTGGCGTCGCTGCCCGAGAAGGCGCGGGTCGTCGATCTCGACCGGGCTGCCGGGCTGAGCCTGCTCGCGGTGAGAGTTTCGCACGGCACGTCATCGACTGCGCCGCCAACGCTCGACGAGGCGGACGTCCATTTCTGGCTCGATCCGGTGAATGCCGCCGCGCTGGTGCGCGAAATTGCGCGGCAACTCTCGAACGCCGATCCGGAAAACGCTGCGCGCTACGATGCAAACGCCACCGCGCTTGAGGCGAGGCTGTCGGCGCTCGATGCCGAAATGCGGATGACGTTAGCCGGGCTATCGGCGCGGCCGTTCGTCGTCTTTCACGACGTGACGCAATATCTCGAACATCGCTACGGCCTGAACAGCCTTGGCACGGTCACGCCAAGCCCCGAGCGCGCGCCCGGCGCGGGCAGCGTCGCCGCTCTGCGCGATGCAATTCGCGAAAAGGGCGCGGTCTGCATTTTCGCTGAGCCGCAGTTTTCGCCGAGACTGATCGACATGCTGGTGGAAGGCACCCACGCGCGGCGCGGGGTTCTCGATGAAATCGGCGTGCGGATCGAAGCAGGGCCGGAGCAATATTTCCGCATGATGCGCGCGAACGCCGAGAGCATCGCCGACTGCCTGAGGCCGTAACGGCGTGTCGTGAGCGCTATCACAAGCGCGCTGCCGGTTTGCATCTCGCAAAACCGGTGTCCACTTTCGCGGATCATGCTCTAACGCCGCTCGAACAGCCGTTCCAGATCGCCACGCGAAAGCTCGACATAGGTCGGCCGCCCGTGGTTGCACTGCGCGGCGTTCGGCGTGGTTTCCATCTCGCGAAGGAGCGCGTTCATCTCGTCGAGCCGCATCGGACGCCCCGCGCGGACGCTTCCGTGACACGCCATCGTCGCGCAGATCGCATGAAGCCGCGCCTCGACGGTGTTCGCGCTGTCCTTGAGTTCGTGCGCGAGGTCACGGACGAGGGTTTGCAGATCGCATTGACCGAGCAGCGCGGGCACTTCGCGCACGATGATCGCGCCGGGGCCGAAACTTTCGAGCGCGAGGCCGCTGCCCGCGACCGTCTCCGCATGCTCGGCGACGAGCGCGGCGTCGTCTTCCGCCATCTCCACGATCTCGGGAATGAGCAGCAACTGCCGCGCGATGCGCCCGCCCGCGAGCGCCGCCTTGAGCTTCTCATAAACGATGCGCTCATGCGCTGCGTGCTGGTCGATGAGGATCACGCCGTCCGGCGTTTCGGAGAGGATGTAGGTGTTGTGAACCTGCGCGCGCGCCATGCCGAGGCGCTCGTAATTCGTATCCTCGGAATCGCGGGCTTCGTCCGTCGCTCCATTCGCGGATGACTGGCTCGCCTCTCCCGTGTCGAACGCAAGCGCCGTTTCCGCGAACCCGCCGCGAGGCTCCGCCATCGGTTGCGGGTATGTCGAGCGGTACGAACTTTGTGGCCAGGCTCGCAGCGGCGCGCGATATTGCATCGGTTCCGGCGCGGCAGCGGAACCGGGCACCAGCACGCCGGTCGGACGCGCCGCCATCGCGCCCGCGCGCCGCAGGGCTTCGTGCAGCGCAGAGACGACGAGCGCGCGGACAAGGCTTGCCTCGCGGAATCGCACCTCGGCCTTCGCCGGATGCACGTTCACATCGACATCCTCGACGCGCACGGTGAGGAAGAGCACCGCCAGCGGAAAGCGCCCGCGCGGCACGACGTCCTGATAAGCGCCGCGAATGGCTGAAAACAGCAGCCGGTCCTTCACCGGCCGACCGTTCACGAACACATATTGCAGCGACGCGTCCGGCCGGTTGAGCGTCGGCCGCCCGGCGTAGCCCGTCAGCGCAAGGCCATCGCGTTCGAGGTGAACCGGCTCCGCGTCTTCGCCGAACTCGCGGCCCATGATGCGGGCGAGGCGTGCGCGCACGGCGTTTTCATCGCCATCGGCGGCGCGAGCGAGTTGGAGCGACGCGCGCTCGCCGACCGTCAGCGCAAAGCCGACATGCGGGCAGGCCAGCGCGAGCCGCTTCACCACGTCCGAGATGGCGGCGTTCTCGGCGCGCTCCGATTTCATGAATTTGAGGCGCGCGGGCGTGGCGGCGAACAGGTCGCGAACCTCGACGCATGTGCCGGGGCGCGCGGCGGCGGGGCGCACTGGCGATGTTTCACCGCCGCGCACCTCGATTTCATGGCCGCGTGTGAGCGCGCGCGGGCGCGTCACGATGGAGAGCGTACCGACCGAGCCGAGCGACGGCAGCGCCTCGCCGCGAAAGCCGAGCGTGCGGATCGCCATGAGATCGCCGCTCGGCAGCTTCGATGTGGCGTGGCGGCGGACGCACAGCGCGAGGTCCGCTTCGTCCATTCCGATGCCATCGTCGGAGACGCGAATCAGCGACAGCCCGCCGCTCTCGGCGATGACTTCGATGGCGGTCGCGCCCGCGTCGATGGCGTTCTCGACAAGCTCCTTCACCGCGCTGGCAGGCCGCTCAATCACCTCGCCAGCGGCGATGCGATTGATTTCGACCTGGCTCAGTTCGCGGATCGTCACCCTTCGTCCTCGTGCTTCGGCGTTCGTCAGGCGGCGAGATATTGCCGCGTGAGGATCTTCGCGAGTTCCACGGCAGGCTGATCGAACGGATCGACGCCGAGCAAGTCGCCCGCGAGGATCGTCTCGATGAAGAAGTGCATCATGAGCGCGCCAATCGCCCGCTCGTCGAGCCTCGGCACGTCGATGGTGCGCACGGGGCGGTTCGCCTTGGTGAGCGCGTCCACGATGGCCTTCTGCTGCGCCGCGACGAGATCGCCGATGCTCTTTCCCGCGAGATACGGCGCACCCGCCTCAGCGGCCAGTTCGGCGGGGATTGTAAGGCCGCGATCCGCGTCCTCCGCCTCGGCCACGCGCACGACCGTCATGAGGTGCGTCGCCGGGCCGTCCATGAAGAGCTGAAGCTGGCTATGCTGGTCCACCGGGCCGAGCGTGCCGATGGGCGTCGTGCCCTCGCCGTTCTTGCCGAGGCTTTCGGCCCAAAGCTGCACATACCACGCGCTGAAGCGTTCGAGCCGGTCCGAATACGGCATGAGCACGGAGTTCGTGACGCCGAGATCCTTCGCGAGACCGATGGACAGCGCCGCGCCGACAGCGGCGGGATGATCTTCCGGCATGGTGGCGGTGGAGAGCTGCTTCACCACGTCGAGGGCGCCCGCGCGGAACGCCGCTACGTCGAGGCCGCGCACGAGCGCCGGCAGGAGGCCGACGACCGAAAACACCGAATAGCGCCCGCCAATGTCGGTCGGGTGCGCAAGCAGCGGGATACCGCGCGCGGAGAACAACTCGCGCAGGCCGTTCGCGACGCCGGGCTTTGTGGGCTCCGTCACGCCGAGGAAGATTTGCGGGATGAGCGCGCCGTGGCCCTGATCCTCGATGAACTTGAACGCGGTCAGCACCTGCGACAGCGTTTCGCCCGTCGTGCCTGACTTCGAAATCGCGATGAAGCGCGTCTTCGGAATGTCGAGGCTTGCTAGGCCGCGCGTGAAGGAACGCGAGTCGAGGTTGTCGCAGAAGCGAAGCTCCGGCAACTTGGCCGCCGCATTGCCGTTGTCGCCCGGAATGCCCCAGCCTCCGACCTGCGCCAGCGCCTGCCCGCCAAGGCTCGAACCGCCCGTGCCGAGAATGACGATGGTTTCCGCACCGGCCGCGAGCTTGTCATAGGCCGCGCGGGTTTCCTCGATGTCGGCGGTGTCCTTCAGAATGCGGAAATGCGCGAAACTGTCGGTCTGCGCGGCTTCCTCAAGCGCCTTGAAGCGCGGCGTCAGCAGCGTCAGCCACTGCGTGAGCCGGTCCGGGCTCAGGCCAGCGTCTCCGATCTTCGTGGAGAGGCTGCCCTCAATCGATTGGCGATAGGATGGATGCGATGTCATGACGCGAATCCCTTTGTCAGTGCTACCCTCACGATGCCCGCCCCCCAAGGCAAGACATCCGGCTTCAGCTTTCAACAACTGATCGCACGCACGGCTTCCGGCGCATAGAAAAAGCCGCGAGGCGCGGCTTTTTCCTGTTCGTGGCGTGACCGCTTTCCCGCGTATTTGGTCCGCCTACGTTCGGGAGAACGTGGGCGGCTACGGGATGGAACCGACCACTAGCGGCGCGCAGACTCCTTGGGTTTGAGAGTGTCGGCCATTTCGAGATGCTGCTTGATGGTCGGCAGGAGATTGGTCGCGAACTGCTTTAACTGCTCGTTGCCGCCACGCTGGATATAATTTTCCAGTAGCTTCACGGTATCGGTGTGCGCCTTGCGCTGCTGCTGGATGAATTGGCGGTCGAAGTCGCGATCGGCCACCTTCAAATAGTCAAGCTCCTGCATGCGCCGCTCATCGATCGTGATCTGCGGCTCTTTTATATTTGCCTCCCTCAGCGTATCCTTGAGCTTGGCGTCGGCGGCACCATGGTCCTCGACCATTTTTTTCGCGAACTGCCTCACATCCTCGTTGTCCGTTTTCTGCAAGGCGATATAGGCCGCCTGAATCTCGAAAAGCCCGCCCGAACTAAGGTCGCGCACGAACGCTTGGTCAGGAGTCAATCTGGGCGTCGAAAGCTGCGCAAAGGAAGGCGCTGTGAAACCCGCGGCGACAAGAAAGGCCGCAGCGGCGATCAGGAAACGTCTCATGAAATCTCTCCTTGAGAGCCGCAAAGCGGCATTTTTGGAGAGTCAACAGGCGAGGTTCAGCCTCGTTCCCCTTCGGTTACGGCGGGCGAGCGCTTCATCGCGGCATTCAGGCTCGGCCTCGTTCTTTCCCTTCCGGTGTGATCTCGCCCGCGAAGCGGTGCCCGACCTTCAGAAACTCGGACACGAACTCACGGAAACGCGGCTGTTTGGCTTCGACATAGGGCAGCGGCCGCAGCACTTCCACCGCCGCGAGACCGATGCGCATGGTGAAGCCGCCGTTGATAAGCCCTTCGCCGAGACGCTTTGAAACGCGCGCGGTCAGGCCGTGGCCGAGCACCTGAGAGAGGATGTCGTCGGTGAACGCGATGCCGCCCGTAAGCGCGAGGTGCCCGGCGATGAGCCGCATCAGTTTCAGGATAGCGAAGATGCCGGGCCTGCCGCCGTAGATCGAGGCGAGGTTGCGGAGCATGCGGAAGTTTTCATAGGCGACGAAGCCGACCGAGATGATGGCGGCGGGCGAGAGCGTCGTCACTGTCAACACACGGCGGCCGGATGAGCCGATGGTGGCGCGCGCGAGCTTGTCGAGCGGCACGAGCAGCTCGCGCTCCGTCAAGCCCAGCACCTGCTTCGCGTCCATGATGTCGCGCTCGTGCTTCTTGAGCCGCGCGATACCATCGGCGAGTTCGCGCCGCTCGGCGAAGATGGCGCGGATTTCGCCCGCCGCCACGCGCGCCTGTTTCGTGTCCTCGACCATCAACGCGGAGTCGGCGCGTTTGCGCACGTTCGTCATGGCCGAAAGCCGTGCGAGGCCAGCGATTTCCCGCCCTAGGATCATCGCGAAGGAGAAGACGGCGACGGCAAGCAGGATCGTCGCGGCCCAACCGATCCAGTCGTGGCGGCCGAGGAGCGTCAGGAACGTGTCCTGCACCCAGATGAGCATCGCGAGGACGAAGAGGCCGCCGACCGCCGACAGGAAGAGGCCGCCCCATCTCCGCGTGCGCGAGATTGCTTTCTCTGGCGGTTCTGCCGTTGTCCCGGAAGGCTGGTCCGAAGGCGCGAGCGCAGGAGCCGCTGCATTCGGTTGAGGCGCGGCAGCGCGCGGTTTCGCGTTCGGCTGCGCGCCGGGTGATGCGGCGGCGCCCGGCTTGTCCGGGCCGGTTTCCGCAGGGCGCGATGCGGCGGCGGCGGGCGCTTTTTGCGCCTCCGGCTTGTGAGCGGGCGCCTCCTCTCTCAGCGGCACATCCGCCGAGAGCCGTGGGTCGTCGAGATTGAATGCCGCGGGTGCGCGGCCTTTCGGTTCGCCGGTCATGAGAGTTTGTCGCCGATGAGGAAGTTCAAGGCCCGGTCGAGCCGGATGTGAGAGAGCACCGGGCTTTCGCCGAAGCCGAGCGCGCGCTGGCGTTGCGGGCGGAAGCGGACGAAATGCGCCGCCGAGTGCCCCATTTTCAGCCATTCCGGCGACAGCGCGAGCGCGGGGTCTTCCGGCAAATCGCCGGGGAAGATCGCGAGCTGTTCCTTACCGTCGAAGGCGCGGCTACCGAGGCGCTCGCCCTTCAGCGGGACGCCGACGATGCACGGAAGGCGGTCGTTGCCCTGCCGCGCCTCCGCCTCGCCCGTTGCGCGGACGCTCGCGAGCGCGAACGCCTTCACCTCCGCGCCGGTGAAGTTTGCGCGCGCGATGCTCTTCTTGGCGATGAGGCCGAGGATCGCTTCAAGCCGGTCGTGGTTGGTGTGGTGGAGGTGATCCGCCTTCGTCGCAGCGAACACGATGCGGTCGATGCGCCGCCCGCTGAACATCGCATGCCACGGGTTCTGGCCGTGCCGGAAACAACCGAGAATGTCGCTCATCGCGCGTTCGAGGTCGGCGACGGCATCCGCGCCCGCATTCACCACGGTCAGCACGTCGGCCAGCACGATCTGGCGGTCGAGCCGCGCGAAGTGATCGCGGTAGAACGGCTGGATCACGTGCCGCTTATAGGAGTTGAAGCGCCGTGCCATCATCGCCCAAAGGCTGTTGTCCGGCGGCGCCGCGCCTTCCGGCGCTTCGAGCGGGAAGAAGGTGAAGGCGGGCGAGCCCGCGAGATCGCCCGGCATGAGGAAGCGGCCCGGCGTGAGGCTGGAGAAGGACAGCGCGTCGTCGCGGCACTTCCGCAAATATTGCGTGAAAATCTCCGCGCCCTGTTTTGCCGTCTGCTCGTTTTTCTTCTGACGTGCGGGCGTCTCCGCGAGGAACGCGAGCCACTCCTTCGCCGCCGGTTCGCGGCTCGGCTCCC
>NZ_JFZJ01000068.1 GCF_000636015.1 Rhodomicrobium udaipurense JA643 | reverse complement strand
GCGTCGACGACGTCACCTTGAAGGAATATCGGCAGACGGTTGACCCGAACAGTCCGCCCGTCACGCTTCTTTCGCCAGCGGGCAGCCCCGAGCCTTATTACGCCTATACCGGCTGGTATTCCGATCAGGCGGATGTTGCCGTTCCCGGTCCCGATACGGTGTGGAAGCAGCAGGGCACTGGCGCGCTCGCTCCCAGCAAGCCCGTCACGCTTACGTGGGACAACGGCAAGGGCCTCGTCTTCAAGCGCGCGATCACGCTCGACGAGCACTACATGTTCACCATCACCGACACGGTGGAGAACAAGACCGGCAAGCCGGTCACGCTGCGGCCACGCGCCGAAGTCGCGCGCCTCTACGAGCCGACAAACCTTTTCGGCTATTCCGTGCTGCATGAGGGGCTGATCGGGCTCTTCAAGGACGCGGGGCTGAAGGAACTTACCTACTCCAGCGCCATCAAGAATTTCGACCCCGCCGCGGATAACGGCAAGGGCGCGTCGAAAGAGATCATCAGCGACAAGGGCGGCTGGCTCGGCTTCACCGACCAATACTGGGCGGCGGTGCTCGTTCCCGACCAGTCCAAGCCTCTGACGGCCCGGCTTTTCGGCACGCCGCAGAAGGATTTCTTTGTCGAGTTCAGCGAGAACCCGGTGACGGTCGCGCCGGGCGCATCCGAGACCTTCACGAACAAGCTGTTCGCGGGCGCTAAGCAGGTCGCGCTTATCGAACAGTACATGGCGGACAACAAGATCGACCGCTTCGACAAGCTCGTCGACTGGGGTTGGTTCCCCTTCCTCACGCAGCCGCTCTATTTCCTTTTGAACTGGCTGTATCTGCATGTCGGCAATTTCGGCATCGCGATCCTTCTGACGACGGTTCTTGTCAAGCTTCTGTTCTTCCCGCTCGCCAACAAGTCGTATTCGGCGATGAACAAGCTGAAGATGCTTCAGCCGGAAATGAAGAAGATCCAGGAGCGCTTCAAGGACGACAAGCCGCGCCAGCAGCAAGCCATGATGACCCTCTACAAGAAGGAGAAGGTCAATCCGGCTGCGGGCTGCCTGCCCATCCTCGTGCAGATCCCCGTGTTCTTCGCGCTGTACAAGGTTCTTCTCGTTTCGATCGAGATGCGGCATGCGCCGTTCTACGGCTGGATCAACGATCTTTCCGCGCCAGACCCGACGAACATCTTCACGCTGTTCGGCCTTGTCCCGTGGACGCCGCCGCACTTCATGATGCTTGGCGCTCTGCCTCTCATCATGGGCTGCTCAATGTGGCTCCAGATGCGGCTCAATCCGACGCCCCCGGACCCGATCCAGCAGAAGATCTTCGCGTGGATGCCGGTGCTGTTCACTTTCATGCTTGCACCGTTCCAGGCCGGCCTGATCCTCTACTGGACGTGGAATAACATCCTGACCTTTGCCCAGCAGGCGCTGATCATGAAGCGTCAGGACAAAAATATGAACCTTCTAGAGCAGATCGGGCTCAAGAAGTCGAACGGCGCTGCGAAGCATCCGTCGCATTCTCATGACGTCGCGCACAAGCCGAAGGCGGAGCCTGTCCGCGCCGGCAAGGCCGCTGAGGTCAAGCCTGCGTCGACCGCGCCAAAGGCCGACTCGGCAGCACCCGTCGCTGAAGGCGAAGCGAACGAAGCCGTATCAACGGCGGAGGGTGCGCAGGCCGTCATCGACAAGCCGCAGCCGACCGAGCCGACAACGGCGCGTCCGGTCGCACCGGTTGCGGCCGCCCCGAGAGGCAACCTCGCGAGCAAGAAGTCGGTCAAGCAGCGCGGCAAGAGCGGTCGCAATCGCCGCCCCGGTCGGTAGCGGCCGATGACGCCGACCGACGAGGAAAACCACGCGCGGGAGCTGGCAGCCCGCGCGGAAGCGCTGTTCAAGGCTCCCGCCGAGTTCGTGCTCGGCGTGACCGATGTTGCTGCGCTTCCGGAAGGCAATCGGCCCGAGGTGGCGTTCGCCGGACGCTCGAATGTCGGCAAATCGAGCCTTCTCAACGCGCTCCTGTCGCGACGCAACCTTGCTCGCGTCTCCAACACTCCAGGGCGCACGCGTGAGGTGAATTACTTCTCCGTGGGCGATGCGCTTTATGTCGTGGACATGCCGGGCTACGGCTACGCCAAGGCCCCGAAGGCGCTGGTGAAAGGGTGGACGCAACTCATCCACGATTATCTGCGCGGAAGGCCCCAGCTCAAGCGCGTGATGCTTCTCATCGACAGCCGCCACGGTCTGAAACCGTCCGACAAGGAAATCATGACGCTGCTGGACAAGGCGGCCGTGTCCTATCAGGGCGTTTTGACCAAGGCCGACAAGCCGAAAGCGGGCGATCTCGGACAGGTCGTGCGCGAGACGGAAGCTGTCATGCGGACACATCCCGCTGCGCATCCCGTGGTTCTGACCACCTCTTCGGTGGATGGCGCGGGGATCGAAGAACTGCGGGCGGCAATCGCGGAACTTTGTTAACCTTTAATTAATACTTACGAATCCTTGCCGCCCTCAATATAGCGCGATCACGCAAAAGTGATCGAAGGGCTATTTACAACCGGGAATTTCTCGAGGTTGGCGGACGGTTGCCCACCACCGGCGTCCAGCGCTTATGCGCCTCAGCAGACAAAGATCATACAAAACAAATAGATAGCGTTGCGATATGCTCTCGCTCGCGGTTCGCTGGCCTTGCGCGCCTCCAGCGGGGCACAGCCTTAAGGGGTGAACGGTAGGTGCGCGCTCTGCGCGAGATAGCTATGTCCTTTTCTTGGTATTTACCCTACTGTTTCTATCAGAAGTTGCATCGAACTTCTTCGAGTTGGTCTTTGTAATGCGTGGTGTGGTCTGTAAAAGTAAATGTAAAATTGAGTGAGAAAGTAATGGCACGTCAAAAAGAAAACAAGACGGCGGAGCCCACTGCGTTAACGGTTGCCTTCACCCTTTCCCTTCTCGTCAGCGTCAGCACCATCGCCATAGAAGCGTGCCTGTCGCCGGCTCACGCGCAAAGCACCTTCAACGATTCCAGCCAGGGCTGGGCCTCCTCCAATGGGTCGAGCACGACCTACACCAAGAAGTCGCAGATCTATAACGGGCAGGTGATCGGCACCGACACTTCAGGCAACACCACGGCCTTGCAAGGTACGGGTGTAACGTCGTCCAACGGTGCCTCGAGCGCTTCTTTCAGCGCAAACGGTCTGTCGGTGTCCAACGGCGCGAACGTCACCACCGTCGGCCCGAGTTCGGTGACGACCGGGACCGTCTACGCCGATACGTTCAGCGGAGGCTCTCTCTCTACGACCAGCGTGAGCACGTCGTCGCTTTCGGTTTCGAACGGCTCGAATGCCACGACCATCACGCCGACATCGGTGACGACGGGCACCCTGAAGGCGACCACGCTCGACGTGGACAACTTCAACGCCACGAACCTGACCAGTACAAACATCAATGCGACGGGCGCGATTACAGCCACATCGCTGACCACGACCGGAGCTGTCAATTCGGGCTCGGTGAACACCGGCACCATGAACGCAACCACCGTGAATGCCTCGACATTCAACGGCGGCGCCTTCAACGGGCAGTCGCTCACCGTGACGGATGGCACGCACACAAGCACCGTTCTGCCGAGTGCGATCTCGACCACCGGAACGCTCAGTTCGGGCGAGATTACGTCGGGCAAAATTACCTCCACGGGCGACATCTCGACGACCGGGGCCTTGTCGTCCGGGTCGCTCTCGACCGGCGCGATCAATGCGACCGACATCACGACGAACACGATTACAGCCAACACGTTCAGCGCTACCAATCTCGGCACGTCGAACCTCACGGTGTCCAACGGCACGAACACCACCACGATCACGCCGACCTCGGTGACGACGGCGGCGACACGGCGACCTTTCAGGGCATGAAGCTCACGGTCACGACAGCTGACGGATCGAGCTACACGAAGGTGGTCGATGGCCATGTCGAGGTTTCGGACAGCCTCATCACCAAGGATCTGAAGGCGACCGGAACCACGACGCTCTCCAACCTCAAGGTGAAAAGCGGAGGCACGGCCGATATGGGCGGCGCGGTCGTGCATAACGTGGCGGGGCCGGTGGTGGGCAGCGACGCAGCGAACAAGGCCTATGTCGACTCTGTCTGGTTCGATAACACCGCCCGCGTTAAGGAACTGGACGGGAAAATAGATGCGGGTCTGCGCTCCGCTAACCGTCGCATCGACGAAACGCAGGAAGGCATCGCCATCGCGCTCGCGCTTCAGCAGCCGATCTTCGCGCCGGGCCAGAGCTTCGCGGTGCGTGCCGGTTGGGGCAATTTCGAGGGCGAGAGCGCGTTCGGGCTATCGGGGGCGGGTATTATCGGCCGCGACTGGTTCGGTCAAGGCACGCTCGTTGCTCTCGACGGCGGCTTCGGCTTCGGCGCGAGCACCGGCGCCATGGCGGGCAAGGCGGGCTTCACGTTCGGTTGGTGATCTGTTTGATCTGAACGATCCCACTAACGAAAATGAAGGCTCCCGGCCGTAAGCTTGGGCCGCGCCGTCTGGGCAACGGCGCGTCACCATCTCTGCAATCATCAAATGCGGGACGTCGTTTCGACCGACGGGCATGTCATGAAATCCACCGTGTTCCGAGTTGCCCTTTTCGTTGCCGCCCTATGCTCTGTTGCGATCTTCTCCGCGAGCGAAGTGCTTGCGGAGGGCAAGGGGGCACCCCTCGCCAAGCGGGCTTCCGAGGCCGCGGCGAAATCCCAGCTGAGCGCCACGATGGACGGCGTTCAAATCGCGATGCTGATCAAGTCCACCGTCATCGCGCTCCAGCACGCGAACCAGACCGGCAATTATTCGGTCTTGCGCGATCTGGGGACGCCGTTGTTCCGCGAGCGCTTCGATCAGGTCAAGCTTTCCGCGATCTTCTCGGGCTTGAGGGGCCGTGGCGTCAATCTCAGCCCGATCCTCGTGCTTTCGCCGACACTGACGAAGCAGCCGGAACTGACCGATCAGAGGCAACTTCGGCTTGTCGGGAATTTCCCCACGCAGCCGCTTCAAATCAAATACGAACTCGTCTATCAGCAGATCGACGGCGTCTGGCGCGTCGATGGCGTGTCGGTTGAGGCCGTCGCGGTCCAGACGACGGAGGCCGGACGGACCGGCGGAACGCCATCGCTCGCCGCGCAGACGCCCGCGCCGCGTAAGCCCGTCGCGAGCGTAAAGTCGGCAAGGAAGCCGGTGCAACAGCAATACTGATGCTGGGAGCCGGCCGCAACCAAGGCGTGCATAAACCCCTGCACGCGGCCCTTTCGTCTTGAAGTCGCCCGGTCCGGCTATTAAGAATGGCTGGCAGACTGGCGATGGTCGAGGGGTGCCCGTGAGAAAATACAGCCTGAGCCTTTTTTGTGCGGTGGCCCTAGCGATGGCGCCTGTCACGGCTTCGGCGCAGCCGTTGGGGCAACAGCAGGCGCAGTCGCCCGACGAGCTGCGCCTGATCCTCATGATCCGCAATGCGATCGTGGCCCTCAACCAGGCCAACATAACCGGCAATTATTCGGTGCTGCGCGAACTCGGCACGCCCACGTTCCAGCAGACGAACAACCCCGCAAAACTTGCCGAGGCTTTCGCGACCCTGCGCAATCGCAAGATCGACATATCCCCCGTCATGTTTTTCCCGCCAAGGCTCACCGCTCAGCCGAACATGCTGGAAGGTCAGGTGCTCCGTCTGACCGGGTTCTTCGCGACAGCGCCGGAGCACGTTAATTTCGACATCGCCTTTCAGCTTACGGGCGATCAATGGATGCTGGCGGCCATCGCCGTCAACGTCGCGCCTCCGGGCGAGGGTCAGCAGGCGTCTACCATGAGCGAGGCCCCGCCGCAGCGCGCAGCCGAGTCGAAACCGATCCGGATCGACCTGACCCAGCCCGCAGGCGGCGCCGCGCCACAACAACCGCAAAAGAAAGCTTCGCCGCCCCCGAAAAAGCCGAAGCCGGAGCAGGCCGCAGCGCCTCAGCAACCCGCGCGACCGACCCTCCAGCAGCAGGCTGGGCCGTCACTCTCTTCATCCGTGCCTGCGCCGTCCGCGCCAGCTCCTGCGCCTGCGGAGCAAACGCAGGTTGAGGTAGCACCGGCTCCCGCGCCTGCGCCCAACACGGCCTGGAACCCGTTTGGCCGTTGACGTGAAGAACAAAATCTCAAGCGCAGCGCTTTGCACGCTGGCAATGGCGGCTCTCTGTTTCGCCGCTCGCGCCGAAAATGCCACCGCACCGGCCGCAGAGCCCAGGGAGGCAAAGAAAGCGTTCGGGGCGATCAAGATTCCGCCCGCGCTGCCCCCGCAGGCCATCGGCCGGTACGATCTCGGCTGCGTCGCGGGCGCGCAGAAGATCGCGATGAATGGCGATGGCTGGCAGGCGATGCGCCTTTCGCGCAATCGCTACTGGGGGCATCCCGTGCTCATCTCCTATATTGAGACGCTCGCGCGCGACGTGAAGCGCCTCGACGGCCTTCCCGGCATCCTCGTCGGCGACATGGCGCAGCCGATCGGCGGGCCGCTTCTCGGCGGCCATGCGAGCCATCAAAGCGGCATCGACGTCGATCTCTGGTATAATCTCATGCCTGCGCGGACGCTTTCGGCGGAGGATCGCGAGAAATTCGCGGCCACCAACTATGTCGATCAGACCACGCTGACGGTCGATCCCGCGCGCTGGACGGACGCACAGGCGAAGCTCGTCAAGCGCGCAGCTTCCTATCCCGAGGTTTCGCGGATCTTCGTGCACCCCGCCATCAAGAAAGCCCTGTGCGACAGCGCGGGAAGCGACCGCGCCTGGCTGCAAAAAATTCGTCCGTGGTACAAACACGACGACCATCTGCATGTCCGCCTGAGTTGCCCGGCGGGCAGCAATGGCTGCGTCTCACAACCCGCGATCAAGGCTGACGACGGGTGCGGCGAGGAACTCGACGCATGGTTCAGGAAGCTGCGTGCGCCGCGCCCGAAGCCACCCAAGCCGCCGAAACCTCAGCCCAAGCCGAAGCCCACGCTCGTCACCGACCTGCCGGGCGAGTGTCAGGCTTTGCTCGATTTGGCCGAGGCCGAGAAACCGACGGCGTCGGGCGCGCGTTGATGGTGAAGGGGAGCGCGCCGACATGGCTGGCGCGGTGATTCATTCGGCACGGCTTGCGGCGGGACTACGCCTCGATCTCGTGATGCCGGACCATTGCGCCGGTGCCTCGGCGCGGTCTATGGTCTGCGTCTGGCAGGCACGATGCCGAGCGCGCGCGGCCGATGCGCGGGCGGCGCGCTGTCTGCGAAGGGCCCCTCCGCACGGCGTGACCTTGCCGAAATTGCGCAAACTCCTTGATCGCGAGGCTCGTCGTCAGCTCGTCAGCCCCTCGGCAGTTTGCGGCGCGCCGTGGCTTTCGGTGCCGGTGATGCCACCGTCTCGCCGCCGCTGCGAATGCGCGCGGGTTGCCGGGGCTTCCTTGGCGTCGGCGCGGCCACAAGCGGCGGGGTCGCAGCGGCCGCTGCTGCTTTTTGGCCAGCCGCTTTTCGCCGTTCGTCGACGGCCGAATTTGCTACGCGGTCTTCCCTCGAACCGGTGTCCGCTTCTCTCGAAACCGCCTTGGTGCTTTTGCGCGCCGGTGCTCGTCCGGGTGCCTCGCTCGTATCATCGATCCCGGAATGCGGCTTGGCCCGTTCGCGATCTGCACTTCGAGAAAGACTGTCCTCAATGTCAGCGCGTGGCTTCGCCCTTCCGCGTGGGGCGGCCGCGATTGGCGTTGCCTCGGGCGTTGCCGAAAGGTCTGGCTTGAAGGCTCTCGGCGACCTGCGGGCGCGGGGTGCAGCGCCGGTCGCTTCGGCCGCAAGCGCCATTTCGGTGGCGGCGTGTGCTTCGGCCCGCTTGCGACGGCCGGCGGCTACGCGGGGCGTCTTTGCCGATGCGATGCCAGTTGGCGGGTTCGCTCCCTGATCTTCGTCGGCCTTGGGAACGGGTGTGACCGTTGGGGACGCGGCGGTTTTAGGCGTCTTGCGTGAACGGGCCGCCGGAGGCGTCACTTCCCCCTCGGGCGCGAGCGGCGCAGCTTGCGCTTTCGCCGCCGCGCGCGGTTTCGCACGCCGCGCCTCCGATTTTGAAGCCTCGGTGGCAATCGCCGCCTCGACCGCAACCCGCGCGGCCCGCTCGTCCGCATCCCCCCACGCGCCCATCAGCGCGTAATAAAGGAGTTGCTCGAACTTCGGGCGGAACTCCGCGATAATCGCCTCCGGGTCCGGCACCATGGCCGCGTCCGTAATCAGCCCGAACTGCACCATGTCGTTGAAGGACAGGATCGAAACGCCCATACCGATGTCGCCCGATTGCGGCACCCAGAACATGATCTGCGAGACCCGCGCGCCGCCGAGATAGAGCGACTCCTTCGGCCCCGGCACGTTCGTCATGACGGCGGTGGCGCGCTTCATGAGCATGTTGAAAAGCCGGTCCTGCACCATCTGCGGCGCGTGTCCGATCACCTCCAGCAGGCCGAGTGTCACCGGCGGCTCCAGCGACTGCTTGAGCGCCTGCATGCGGCGCTGAACCTCGGCGAGGCGCGCCAGCGGGTTTTCGATCCCGGCCGGAAGCTCGACGCCAACCAGCCCGAAGCGGTTGCCGAGCTGGCCCGCCTCGTGGCTCTGGCGCATGTCCACCGGAATGAACGCGCGTATTTCCACGCCGTGGGTGTCGTCGCCCTTCGCCTTGAGATATTCGCCGAGCGCGCCCGCGACGGAAGCGAGCAGCATGTCGTTCAACGTGCAGCCGAGCGCGTGGCTGACCGCCTTCACCTCCGGCAGCGGGATCGGATCGGTCCACGCCACGCGCTTGTTGCCGGACGCCTTGCCCTTGAAGCGCGTCGGACTGTCCTCCGGCATCGTGAGCAGCCAGGCAAGTTCGCCCGCGACGCCCGCGCCCAGTCGCGCGGCCTGCGTCGGATTCTGCGCCAGCGCTGCGGCCTCCTTCCAGAGATCGACGCCCGTGCCGAGGCCGCGCTTCAGAAGTCCGAGGCCGGGGAGGGGGATGCGGAAACCAGACTGGCGCTCCCGCGTCGCGGTCCAGACAGAGCGATCGCCGCCATCGGTGATCGAGAGCATCACGCCCACCAGCGCCATGCCGTCCCCGATGGCGTGATGGATGCGAAGGACGAGCGCCGCGCCGCCTTCGTAATCCTCCACGAGCCGGATCTGCCAGAGCGGGCGCGATTTATCGAGTGGCTCGGACGCGAGGCCCGCGATATAGCGCTGAAGCTCGGCCTGCCCAGCCTTGCCCGGTAGACGAACGCGCTGGATGTGGCGCGCGCGGTCGAACCATGGATCGTCAACCCACCAATAGTCGCCCGAACGGGTCTCCACATGCTGCCGAAAACGGGGGATCGCAAGGAAACGCTCGCCTACGGTGTCTTCCAGCGTGTTGAGATTGAGCGGCCCCTCAAGTATAAGTACGCCTACAATGACCATCGGGTTGGACGGCCGGTCCATGCGCAGCCACGTGGTGTCTACCGCTGAGACGCGTTCCGCTTTCGACATTGGCGGGCACCCCTTGAGGTTCTAAATTGGCGGTTATGCGTCGTGTACGAAACCTTCATGCGCTGACAGGAAACAATCGTCCAAAACGGGCGACGCTTCTTAGTAAATACATCACAAAGGAAAACGATTGACTACCAGGAACGAGATTGCCAGGCGCATTGAATCGCTGCTCGACGCATCGGCGGAGCTTCGGGCGCGGCTTGCGGCCCGGCCGCAGGGAGAGGCCGCTCGCGATGCGTTGCGGCAGTGGCAGGCGCAGCGGCTTCAGCGCGAGCACGCCGACATCGTGGCCAATCCGCTCTATTCGAAGACGGCGCTGTTTTTTCTCAGCGACATTTACGGCCCGAAAGACCTGAGCCGCCACGAGGAAGAAGTGCGGCGTATTCTTCCCGTGATGAAGGCGGTGCTGCCTGAAGCGGGGCTCGATACCGTGGCGGATGCCATCGAGGTCAACACGATTTCCGAGTCGCTCGACACCGACATGCTGGAGGCGCTCGGGCAGGATGTGTTCGCGCTCGACATCGACAAATGGGTGGCGGCTTACAAGAAGGTCGGCCGCCGCGACGACCGCGAGCGCCAGATCGCACTGATCGCGAGCCTCGGCCGTTCGCTGGACCGGTTGACGCGCAAGCCGTTCATCGGCACGGCGCTGTCGATGATGAAAAAGCCTGCCGAACTCGCGGGGCTGTCCGATTTGCAAAGCTTCCTTGAGCGCGGCTATGACGCGTTCCGCTCCATGAAGGGCAGTTCCGCCGCGTTCGTGCGCCGTGTAACCGAGCGCGAGACGGAATTGATGAACGAGTGGCTACCTGCTGAGCGCGTGGCCGCGTCAAACTGACGGCGCGGTGGCGTGATGTGATGGGCAGAGCGTTTTCGAGCTGAGCCGATCGGTTCGCGTGCAGGAACCGTCAAATCGGGAGCCACGCGTTTTCGAGCGGAGTGGATACCGGCTCGCGTGAAGGCCTCCCGCAATCAGAAGACCAGAGCCATTTTTTGCGACTCGCTAACACTTCAAGTGACTAAATTGGCTGGGGCGCCAGGACTCGAACCTGGGAATGGCGGAATCAAAATCCGCTGCCTTACCGCTTGGCTACGCCCCAAATGATAAACTGCCAAGTTTTTGGAGTTTCACGGGGTTTAACATCGATACCACGGGGATTCAAGGGGGAACATGGGGGGAACAACAGCAATTTGCGTGCAAATCGCATGCAAGCAAATCCTAGGGTTTTGCATGCGAATGTTCTATTCTGTTCACGGACGTGTACGGATCGCCTGCGCACGTTCGCGCTTGTCGGTGGCTTCCTGAGCTATACATCGATCGGCGCGCATCTGATCAAGGCGGAAGCCGACAAGCCCTTCCGGTCGGCGAGGCGGAAAGCGGCTCCAAGTTTTTTGCGGTAGTAAATTCGAAGAGCTGACCATTTGAACTTGCGCCTGTTCGTTCGGCTTTGCGCCAAGTAGAAACATCGGCTTCGCGGGATCATGAGGTCGATAAAGGATCGGATCTGATCCATAAGCCTCGCAATTGCTTGTGCATGTTTGCTATAGCGATGCCACCTATTCGCAGTCTGGGATGCTCATGACAATCTCGGCATGCAGGCGCATTGCTTGGACCAAGCGCTCATTTGGAGCGGGCGGGGCGATCAAGGACTTTGCGAATGCGATCTGATCCTCAGCTGATAGCCGTAGAACAATACGCCCCTCATTGTCCCGCTCCGTATCTGAAGGACTTGTCTCGATTTCTGACATCTTCCCCACGCTCAATGTTCGCTGCCGCATTATACAGCACCCATGCACACGAACAACACGGCTTCCTCTCGTCGGCTACCCGCCTGGCTTGATAACGGAATGTCTTCGGCGCAACCCGATCATTGTACAGGCGCACGCCTGCGTATGTTCCCTTCGATCGCCCAGGTCATGGCGCTTCTCCTTGCTCCGGGCGGTCAGAGGTTTTTTCGTCGAAACGTCGAGCATCGATTCAGCGAGTAGCTTCTTCAGCCTCCTGTTCTCTGTCCGGTCACGCGAAACACCTCGTAGGAGGAGGATCGAGGGATAAGCCAGTTCCTGAAGAAATAGCCGCTGAAGGGGCTTTTCGAGGCGCGCGTGCGCGAGCGGTAGACAACCGTGTCGCCCGCATCGACATCGGGATAAACGATGGTAATGGCCTTCGCATCCCGTTCATAGACAAGAGCGATGCCGCTTGCGGCATCGCGGATGAGGACGTTGTATTCGTCAACGTCGACGCGCCGCCCATCCGATTTCCGGGTATAGGCTTCCAGAAGTTCGACGGGATCGACGCTCTCCCGGTAACTCAGTTGCTGCTGCGCCTCTTTCTCGATCGCGCTCTCGCGCAAGATCTTTATGCTGGTGCGGTCCTCGACCGTGGCTGAAAGATCGGGATGGATCACGACGTGAGATTCAAAGGCTCGGCTTGCCGAAGGGTCGCCCCCATCCGCGTCTTCATCTGAGCATGAGCCGACACCGCCAGTGCGAGGCAGAAGAACGCGCAAATCGCTGACCTGAGGAACGCCCTGGGATAAGCCAGTCTCGATTTCCGGAGTTCCCGCACGTCGCACCTCCGCCAGCATAGCCTGAACCTTCAGGTTAACACGATTACGGTGATGCTTTCCCGGCCGGAAGATGGACGAAATGTGGCTCCGAAGTTACCGACGCCGCGACATGACGGAGGGAGCGATGAGGAGCCGCTGATCGAGCGCTGGCGCCGCCATGGCTTCCGGCCACACTCCTCGCTTGGCTATCGTCCCCCGAAACGATCTTGCTTCCAGCATTCAACTTGGCTTACGCTCCGCTTTAGCCAGATGGGGGATAAGATATCCAACGGCAACCTGAAACGTCATACCGCCTCATCAGAACGGCGGGCACTCAGGAGAATACATCAACTGGACTCCACCCGTCATGATCAAGAAACGTCCCGAAACCGTCGCGGCCAGCGCGCTTGGCCGGGAAGACGAAGCCACGGGAGCGCTCATTCCACCGCTCTATCCTTCGACGACCTATATCCGCGATCTCGATAATCTCTATCGGCGCGGGCGTGTCTATTCCCGCGCGCAGAATGCCACCTTCGACACGGCCGCCGAGACGCTGACCGCACTGGAGGGCGGCGTGGAAACGGCGCTGTTCGGGTCGGGCATGGCGGCGGCAAACGCTGTGTTTCTGGCGCTTGCACCCGGCGATCATGTTGTCGCGCCGCGCGTGATGTATTGGGCACTTCGGGCATGGCTCGAAGGATTCGCGTCGCGCTGGGGCCTCCTCGTTGACTTCGCCGACGCGGGCGACATCGACGCGTTGAAAGCCGCCATCGTTCCGGGCCGCACGAAACTCGTATGGCTCGAAACGCCCGCGAACCCGCTCTGGACCGTGTACGACATAGCGGCGACTGCCGAGATCGCGCATGCCGCCGGCGCGCGCCTCGCGGTCGATTCCACAGTCGCGACCCCGGTTCTCACGCGGCCGCTTTCACTCGGCGCGGACATCGTGATGCACTCCGCCACGAAATATCTGAACGGCCATTCCGATGCGGTCATTGGTAGTGTGACGACGGCGCGGCAGGACGACTTCTGGTCCAACATCAAGACCGTGCAAAGCCAGAACGGCGGCGTGCCCGGTACGCTTGAGGCATGGCTCCTTCAGCGCGGCATGCGTACGCTATTTCCGCGCGTGCGCTGGCAAAGCGCTTCCGCGCAGACCCTGGCAGAGCGCCTTTCCGCCCATCCGGGCGTCGCCGAGGTTCTTTACCCCGGTCTGCCCGGCTTCAAGGGCCACGAACTGGCGAGCCGTCAGATGCAGGGCGGATTCGGCGGCATGCTGTCGATCCGCGTCCACGGAGGCGAACGGGCCGCCATCGCGACGGCCGCGCATGTCTCGACCTGGAAGCGGGCGACCTCGCTCGGCGGGGTCGAAAGCCTGATAGAGCACCGCGCCAGCATCGAAGGGCCGCGCTCCCCCGTACCCGCCGATCTCTTGCGCCTTTCGGTCGGCCTCGAAGCGGTGGACGACCTCTACAACGATCTTTCAGAGGCGCTCGCACAGGCGCGCGAGATTTAGGCCGAGGCGGCGGCGTTTACGCCGCCGTCGTCCTGACGGTGAGGCCGAGGTCGGCGGGCCGCGCGAGCGTCTGGTAGACGACGCAGTAGCGCTCGGTGAGCTTCACGAGCTGGTCGATGCGCTCCCGCGGCTCGGATGTTTCCAGATCGAAGGTGAGGCGGATGGCGCGAAAGCCCACGGGCGCGTCCTTTGCCACGCCAAGCGTCCCGCGAAAATCGAGATCGCCTTCCGCCGACACGACGCCGCCCCTGAGATCGAACGCGATTGCCGTCGCGACCGCCTTCAGCGTCACGCCCGCACAGGCGACGAGCGCGTCGAGCAGCATGTTGCCCGAGCAGGCGAAAGCACCCGTGCCGCCGGTCGCCGGATGCAGACCCGCCTCGACGAGCGCCTTGCCGGTGTCGACGCGGCAGACGAGGCTGTCGGCGTCGAGGTCGCCGCGCGCCTTCAGCGTGATGATTGCGGCCTCGGGCTCGGCTTTGTAGCGATCCTTCAGCGGAGCCTGAAGGGCGCGGAGATCGTCGGCGTTCATGCGTTTTCCCTGGTTAGTTTTGCGAGTTCGGCCTTGCGGCGGGCGACGATGTCTTCGACGACGGCGGCGTCGGCAAGCGTCGAGGTGTCGCCGAAATCCGAAAAATCGTTGTTGGCGATCTTCAGGAGGATGCGGCGGAGGATCTTGCCCGCGCGGTTTTTCGGCAGGGCCGGCGCCCACTGGATGATGTCGGGCGAGGCGATAGGACTGATACGCGCGCGCACCCATCGCGTGATCTCTCGGCGCAATTCGTCCGTTTCTGCCGCGTCCGCCTTGAGCGTGACATAGGCAAAGACCCCCTGTCCCTTCACGTCGTGATTATACCCGACGACGGCAGATTCAGCGACGGCGGGGTGGGAGGCAATGGCGCTTTCGAGTTCCACGGTCCCGAGCCGGTGGCCCGAGACGTTGATGACATCGTCCACGCGTCCGGCGATGCGGTAATAGCCGTCCTCGTCGCGGGTTACGCCGTCGCCGGAAAAGAAGCGCCCCGGAAAAGGCGCGAAATAGGTTTTCAGGAAGCGCTCGTGATCGTGCAGTATGGTGCGCGCCTGTCCAGGCCACGAGCCGCGGAAGCACATATTTCCGTCCGCCGGGCCTTCAAGCGTCACGCCTTCGGGGCTGACGACTTCGGGGCGGATGCCGAAATAAGGCTTCGCCGCCATGCCTGGCTTGTTCGGAATCGCGCCGGGGATCGGCACGAGCGTCACCGCACCCGTCTCGGTCTGCCAGTAATTGTCGACGATGGGGCAGCGCCCGCCGCCGATCACCGAATGAAACCAGCGCCACGCCTCCGGATTGATCGGTTCACCCACCGAGCCCAGCACGCGCAGGCTCGACAGATCGTGCTTCCTGACTGGTGCTTCGCCCTCGCGCATGAGCGAGCGCAACGCCGTTGGGGCGGTGTAGAAGATATTGACGCCGTGCTTTTCGATGATCGACCACCAGCGCGACGCATCGGGCCAGCTCGGTACGCCTTCGAACATGACGGTCGTCGCGCCGTTAAGCAGCGGCCCGTAGAGCTTGTAGCTGTGCGCCGTGACCCAGCCGACATCGGCGGTCGACCAGAACACATCGCCCTCGTGCCAGTCGAAGATGATGCGCCACGACGTCCCCGCATGCACCAGATAACCGGCGGTCGTGTGAACGAGCCCCTTGGGCTTGCCGGTCGAACCGGATGTATAAAGAATGAAGAGCGGGTCTTCCGCGCCCACTTCGACCGGCTCGCACCACGGCTCTGCGGCGTCCGTCGCCTCGTCGTACCAGAGGTCGCGGCCCGGCGTGAACGGAACCTCGGCGCCCGAGCGGCGCACGACGATCACGTGTTCGATGCTCGGCTGGTTTCGCACCGCGTCGTCGGCGTTGCGCTTCAGCGGCGAGATGCGCCCGCCGCGAAAGCCTTCGTCGGCGGTGATGAGAACCTTCGCTTTCGAATCGGCGATCCGATTTTCGAGCGATTCCGCAGAGAAGCCTGAGAACACCACTGTATGGACCGCGCCGATGCGGATCGTGGCCATCATCGCCACCATCACCTCGGGGATCACCGGCAGGTATATCGCGACCACATCGCCCTTGCCGACACCGAGGCTTTTGAGGACGTTCGCAAGGCGGTTCACCTTGTCCGCGAGTTCGCCCCACGTGACGACGCGGCTTTCGCCGGGCATATCGCTTTCCCAGAAGACGGCGGGTTTGTCGGCCTTCTCGGCAAGATGGCGGTCGATGCAGTTGACCGAGCCGTTGAGCGTGCCGTCGGCGAACCAGCGGACGCGGAAGTCGTTCACATCGAAACTGGTGTCCGACACCTCCGTGAACGGCTTGATCCAGTCGAGGAACGCGGCCTCCTTCTGCCAGAACCCGTCCGGGTCTTCGATGGACCAGCGGTAGAGGCGTTCATAGGCGGCCGCGTCGATATGGGCTTGGGCGGCGAATCCCGGCGGCACCGGGTAAACTTCGGACTGAACCATCTGTCTCATTGACTGGATGTTGGCGATGCGTTGCGGCAGGCGCACCGCAGTTCGCCAGGGTGAACCACAGCCGGAAGTCTTATAGGGAGGCACGCTGCGGGGTCCAGACATTTTTTGATTAAATCGCTAGACGTAATAATCAGGTAAATTTCTAATTCACCATACGATTGGCCTCATTACAGAAAAAACTATTTTTTCGATTAGTCGCCAAAATGCGGCTATCAGCCTTACATTCTTGGTGTCATATGGCTATTTGCTGAGCAATATATTGCGTTGACATAAATGTTATAGTCGAGCAAACATATCGATATTGATCGCAATGAGGATACCGTGAGAAGCAAGCTTATCGGGTGGGCGCGCGTTGCAGGCCGCGCCGCATTTGTCTCCGTGGTGGTTGGAGTTGGCATGGCGGGGCATGCCCGCGCCGACACGCTGCCCTCAATCAATCTGCAACTTACTCCCTGGACAGTCGTCGCGCAGGAGAGGGGGTTCTTCAAGGAAGAATTCAGCAAGATCGGAACGTCGAAAGTTACGCTGATCGCGGGTGGAGCGGCCGACCTCCTTGGCGCTGAAGCCGCCGCAGTCGGGGGTGGTGCCATCGCCATTGCGCAGCGCATGATCTATCCGGCAACCGTCCATCGCGCCAACGGCCTCGACGGCGTGATCATCTGGGCGTCCGAGCCGTCGAACCGCTATCGCGCCCCGATCCTGGCGCGCGCTGACAATGATAGCGTCAAGTCCGTGCAGGATCTGGACGGGAAGAAGTTCGGTTCGAGCCGCATCAGTTGCTACTGGTCATCGCCTTTCGAGGTAACGACCAACGCAGGGCTTCCATTCGATTCGCGGCAGACAAAAGGGCGGATCCGTTACGAGTCGATTGACAATTCGGCGGTCGCCATTTCGGCGGTGCTGTCCGGTGCGACCGACGCGACGACAGCTCATCTCGCCGCCGGCGCTTTCACGGGGGCCTGGCTGTCCGGCCGCCTCAAGGTGGTGGGGCACTCACCCGACGACGGCGTTTACGTGAATCACGCCGGCCGCGTCACCTACTTCGCGCGCCGCGACTTCGTGAACAAATATCCCGAGGTGGTGAAAGCGTTTCTGATCGCCCGCGAACGCACCCGCGAATGGGCGCTCGACCATGTCGAGGAAGCCACCGAAATCGTCGCGCGCGGAACGCGCGTACCTGTCGAGGTCGCCCGCTTCCAGATCACCCATGTCGGCGAGTGGGAATTCATGGCCGGTGAGCCACGCGCCGACCGCGCCCGTCAGTCCATCAAGACATTTCAGCAATGGTACGTCGACAACGGCGACGACATCCTGAACGAGCGCAGACTGACGGATGAGCAGGTCGACTCCTTCATCGACGGGCGGTTCTTCGTCGGCGGTGAATACTCCATCTACAATTAGTTAAATCTGGCGCGCTTCCCGAGCGAGGCGCGCATGGGACGGATGGAAATGAGCACCACAAGCAGTTATCTCGACTTGGCAGAAATCCGGCCGCCATCAAGAAGGGTGGCGAGGTTTTTCAGCAAAATCAATGCCGTCGGGCTTCTTCTGCCCCTCATCATCGTCACGCTCTGGCAGGCGGCTTCCACCTACCAATGGGTCGAGGCCG
>NZ_JFZJ01000067.1 GCF_000636015.1 Rhodomicrobium udaipurense JA643 | reverse complement strand
GGCGCGCAGCTCATGCCGAACACGGTGGAACGCTTTGCCGAGGAAGAGGGCTTCGTTGCGGAAAAGGTCGTCGGCGCAGACCCCGAGGAGGTCGTGTTCAAGTTCTCCGACGCCAGCGGGAAAGATGTCGCCTCCATCGACATCAAATCGCACGGATCCGGCACCGCGCCGAAAAGCCTGATCGAAGGCAAGGCCCAGATCGGCGCCATGTCGCGACCCATCAAGGAGGATGAGGCCAAGGCCGTCGCCGATGCGGGCGTCCCGCTCAAGACGCATGTCTTCGCGCTCGACGGCATCGTGGTGTTTGTTTCGCCGAAGAACCCGGTCAAGACGCTAAGCCTCGAACAGATCGCGAAGATCTTTTCGGGCGACATCAAGGACTGGAAAGAGGTCGGCGGCAATCCCGGCCCGATCCACATCTACGCACGCGACGCGAAATCCGGCACCTTCGACACCTTCAACACGCTCGTGCTTTCCCCGCTCAAGCTGAAACTGTCGCCCGGAGCCAAGCGCTTCGAGTCGAACCACGATCTTTCCGACGAGACGGCACGCGATCCGAACGGGATCGGCTTTTCGGGCTTCGCTTATATCCGCAATGCGAAGCCGCTCTCCGTCGCTTCAAATTGCGGGATCGTCTCCGCGCCGGACGTCTTTTCGGTGAAGACCGAAGAATATCCTCTCTCGCGACGTCTCTACCTCTACAGCGGCAAGACCGGCCCGCTCGGCGACAAGCTTATCGCCTACGCGCTATCCGACAAGGCGCAGGACATCATCTCCGAAGCCGGGTTCATCAACCAGCACATCGACCTTCAGACCTTCGACCAGCAGGCTGGACGCGTATGGCCCGCCTTTCTGGTCGCGGAAAAGGACTTCAGTTTCGCCCTCATGCGCGACCTGACGGCCGACGTGAAGTCTGGCAAACGCCTGTCGGTGAACTTTCGCTTTCACCGCAACTCCGCCGTTCTCGATGACAAGGCGATGCAGGACGTGCCCCGTCTCGCGCGCTTCCTGAAGAGCGAAGCGAACGGCAAGGACTTGCTTCTCCTGGGTTTCACGGACGGGACCGGCGCTTTCGAGACGAACAAGGCCCTGTCGCTTAACCGCGCGACGAGTTTCAAGAACGCGCTTGTCGCGGAAGGCGTGCCCGCCAACAAGATCACCGTCAAGGGATACGGAAGCCTTTTGCCGGTGGGATGCAACACCTCGGACGCCGGCCAGAGCGCAAACCGCCGCGTCGAGGTCTGGATGAAGGACTGATCCACCTCCGGTTGTGGATATGGTTAACGTAGCCCTGAAAACTATTGGAAAATTGTCGCTTTATTGAGCCTGTTGCAAAAAAGCGCAACCGGGACTAGGAGAAAGGTGGTAACTTGAGTGAGTGCGACAGGGGGAAGATTGCATATGGCCTTCGCCGTCCGTTTTCGATAAGGTGGCGGTTATTATACAATCTGTGTCCGAAAAGGCGCAGATTGTTCACAAGGCCCATGCTATCGTTTCTGACGAGTCGCTGAGAATTGAAACCGCGTTGAAGCATTGACGAAAGTCTCATGCTAACAGCATCGATTATTACTCTTGAGCAAACTCCCGTTCTACGCGTTCCCGATGTCGGGTGCACCGTGGAACTCAGACGCTCGCCACGCGCCAAGCGATTTTCTCTCAAAGTAAGCCACACCGAGCGCGCCGCGATCTTGACGCTTCCCAATCGGGGCCGCGTCGAAGATGCCAGCGCATTCCTCGCCCGCCATGCGGACTGGCTGAAAAGGCAACTTGCACGCCTCCCAGAGCCTGTCCCCTTCGCGGAAGGCTCGCTCATTCCATTGCGCGGCCAGATGCATCGCGTCCGCTTCGCCGGACCGAAGCGCCATACGCAAGTCGTGTGGACCGAAACGCCAGAATACGCGCAATCCCTTCCCTGTTCCATTATCCGCCCCGACATGGCGCGCGACCTTTCCTGTTTTCGCGTCGATCCACGAATGCCCGGGCTTTTTGTAAGCGGCGATTTTGAGCATGCGCCGCGTCGCCTTCATGACTGGCTCCGCGCCGAAGTGCGCAAAGACCTCGCAGTATGCGTGGAAAAACACGCGCAAGCCCTCACTTGCAGCCCCAAACGCCTTGCGATCCGTGACCAGGCAACGCGTTGGGGCTCCTGCTCCACCAGCGGCACACTCTCTTTTTCATGGCGGCTCATCTTTGCGCCGCCATTTGTTTTGGACTACGTCGCCGCCCATGAGGTCGCCCATCTGAGGGAAATGAACCACGGCCCCAGCTTCTGGCGTCTCGTCCGCGACACGGTTCCGAATTATAATCGCGCCAAAAATTGGCTCAAAACAAATGGCACGGAGCTCCATCGGTTCGGTAGCGAAATTTAATTTCCCGTTTATTCCCTTTTGCGTCTGGCTTAACGTCTTTTTTTTAGGCACTATGGTGCGGCTTCCACGCTAGCCGCCAGAATCCCTTGGACCAGAAACGACGATTTCCCGAGTTTTATGTGACTGCGCCACAACCTTGCCCCTACCTGCCCGGGCGAATGGAGCGCAAGATCTTCACCCATTTGTCTGCGGATCGTCCCCTCGCCCTCGTCGATAATCTGCTCAAGGGTGGCTTTCGCCGCAGCCAGAACATCGCCTACATGCCCTATTGCGACCACTGCGCGGCCTGCGTGCCCGTGCGCATCGTGGTCAACGAGTTCAAGCCGCACCGCACCCTCGCGAAGATCGGGCGCGCGAACGAGGATCTTTGCGCCCGCCGCGTGTCAGGCCGCGCCACGCTCGAACAATTCTCGCTTTTCCGCGCGTATATCGAAGCCCGCCACGCCAATGGCGGCATGGCCGACATGACGCTACTCGACTATTCGATGATGATCCAGGATAGCGCGGTCGAAACCTATCTCACGGAATACCGCCTCAAGCCGCGCGATGGCGAGAGTAAAGGCCCGCTTATCGCGGCCGTGCTTTGCGACCGGCTCAGCGACGGCATCTCGCTCGTCTATTCATTTTACGATCCCGACATGGCGAAGCGCGGTCTCGGCAACTTTATCATCCTCGAACAGGTGGAATTTGCCCGGGCGCGGGGTCTCCCATATGTCTATCTCGGCTATTGGATCGCGGGCTCGCGCAAGATGGCCTACAAGACCCGCTTCACCCCGCAGGAGCATCTGACGCCGCTTGGATGGGTCCGTCGGGAATCTTAAGTGCAGTTGCGCCACCGCTGGAGGCCGCGCGCTTCAGGAAGAAGGTGTGGCGTCCGCCAGCCAACTTCGATCCAGGCATCGAGTCGACACACTGCTGCTGGCCGTAACGTCACTCCCGACGTCTCCTCGACCGCTGCAACGCGATGCAAATCGCCAGCCGATTCACGCATGATTGCTTGAACCGCGCGGGTGGCGCTGCGGCGAGCTTTGCGGTGAAAACTCCGCCTACTCGCCCATCCCGGCCTGCATCACCGTCGACGTCGCCGCATCGAGCTTGGCCACCATGTGACGCCACTTTGCCGCCGTGTTTTTCACTACCTCGTCCATCGCAAGCCGGAACTCGCGGAGCATCGAACAACGCCCCTCCTCGGAAGCCGCGTTATTTGCGTCGAAAGACTGCACCTTGACGAGCAGGGCACGGTTGGCGGCGTCCAACGCTGTCGTCGTGTCGTCCTTTACGAAGGGCGTCGCGTGAGCCGGATAGGCTTCATCGGACCAGTTGTGAAACGTGCGCAGCGCCTGAAGCTTCGCCTGCACCGCCTTCGCATTGGCCTCCTGCAAGCTGGAGATTGCAGCGCTGGTCTCCGCCATCACAGCCTTGAAAGCGCCCGCGTCGCATACCGTCGCTTGCGCGAAAGCAGGCGCGCTTGCGCCGACGAACAGGACGATGAACAGCCCTCTGACCTGCATGCCGATTTCGCTTGCCCCAAGCTTTTTGCGCATTCGCTCGGCCGGAATTCGCCCAACGTACCGCCGACCGAAAGCCTCTTTGCATGTTCGACACGCGCAAAGGCTCGACCCATTTGTTTCGCGCCTTGCAGCCAATCGCTATCCGACCCGCTGTAAAACGCTCAAGGTGCGTAGACGCGACGCGTCACGCTTTGTTAACAAACGTTAATAGACAGTTCACGGTGCGAAATTGTGGCGAAGGCGCACTCGAGCCCGACAAAACGTCATCTTTCAACGGGAGATGCCATCGCCTTCTCATACGAGCGAACACGGCGGCGTTGGAAGATCGTCGCGGCTACACGGCTCGCGGGACTGCCTGACCGCAGTCGCCATTCAACGCCCGAACATAAAAACCAACGCTCGGGAAGGCTGGCTTTTAGCTTTACGGTCGATCACTTGTCCCGTGGTTCATAGGTAAGCGGGCACAGGATCGGCGAATGAATTGGCACAGCGCTTGTCAGACTGCGCATTCTTTAAAGCGTCATGCCGCAAGTCAGACACGGCACGACGCCTTTAGTTGTCGACAACTTCTCGGCGTCAAATCGAGGTCGATTTAACGCCGACTACTCTAATACGCGAAGTTGAACTTGTAAGCAGCGCCGATGCCGGCCTGCCACTGATTTTCGTCGCCGCGAAGCTTGACAAGTGGGCTGTCGGCGGCGTCGCCTTCAAGACGGTTCCACTCGGCAAAGCCGCGAATCGACCAACGCTCGTTGACATCATATCGCGCGCTGGAGGAGACGCCCCACGAGTTCAAGCCGCCATCTGCATTATAGGCGGCCAAGCCGAGATAGTTTGTCGGCGTCGAGAAGAACTCGGAATTATACTGGCCATCGACGAACTTCAGGCGCGGACCAACCGTGAACTGCCATTGCGCAGCCGGGCGATAGATGAAGTCCGCGATGAGGTTGGCTTCGAAGCCTTCCGCGCCGGTGATGCCCTGTAGCACTTCGATGCGGGTGCGGATGAACGGCACCGGATAGTATTCCGCGAAGCCGCCGAGCTGGATCGTGTAGTCGATGTCCTGAAGGCCGTTGAGGGCGCGGCGGTCATCGCTAACATTGCGCTCGTCGATGTAGTTGCCCGCAACGCCGAAACGGAAATTGCTCGTCTGATAGAGCGTGAAGCCGAACGAGTCGTTCGGAAGGCTCAGCCATTCGTTTTCGCCAGCGCGATAAAAGTCGAAGATCGGGCGGAACGTGAAGTCCGTCTCCTTGGAGCCCGGAAAAGACGGCTCGACAGCGGCGTAGCCGCCAACGGTGACGACCCAGTAAGGGGCCGCCGCGCCATCCTTATATCCGCCATCCGCACTGAACAGGTCCGACGCCTGAGCGCCGCTCGCTGCGAGGCCCAGAAACGCAACACAAGCCGCAGCTTGTTTCAATCCCACCATAGCCCACGCCCTTGCCGTTTGACGTTTGAATCTGTGCGTAAGATGGCTGAGTCAGGCCCCGATGGCTTGTGTTTTTTGAAAGTGTACGGATCGAAGATCGATGCAAGTTGTATTTTTACATCGAATTTGAGAACGCATTCTGAATACTTCGTACCAGCGGGGTAATGCTCTGTCGATCAATCGTGAATTATAGCTGCGGCCGATGTTTACGATAATCTGATCGCCCGCATCTACGGGATTGATACGCGGACTTTTCCCCTCTGATGTGGCCGAGGAAAACGCTGAACGTGCTGGACAGCTCACCGAGTTCGGCCTTATCCCTGCACGCGGTGAACGAGAAAATCCTTGACCTTCTTGGCGAGTTCTTCCGCGCCGAGGTCGTGGAAGTTCTGATCGGTGCCGGGAACCACCGCCAGCGTCACCGTCTTGAGCTGCGAAAACTCACCCTCCGCCGCCTTGATCTCAGGAAGCGCCGGATCGCCGTCGCCCACCGCAATCAGAACCGGCAGCTTGATGCTCGGCAGAAGGTTGGTCGTCTTGAATTTAGGGTTGGACCCGTAATAGTTCGCGAACGCGCTTGCCGTCACCGCTGGATTTGAGCAGGTCAGGAAGCCCGGCACATTCACGAACTGATTGCCGTTCTGATTCGCAACAAGTTCCTCGGCTTTCCCGAGTTCCTGCCGGAGCGAGCCTCTGAAAACGGCGCGATATTCCGCTTCGGCGCTCTCCTCCGTCTGCATCAGCGGAGCCATCAGGACGACGCGTTTCACGCTCTTGTCGAGGCGGTTGATGGCGTAAAGCGCCACCTGGTTGGCGCCGCGGCCATGCCCCGCGACCGTGATGGAAGACGCGCCCTTGTCCTTCAGCCACTTCACCCAGTCCGCAATCTCGTCGATCGCGTCCTCGTGGTGATGGGCCTGTTCCATCGCACAGTTGAAGTTGCCCTTGCGGTTGTCGATGCCAAGCCCGAGCGTAATCGCAAGCGTATTGATGCCGTGGTCGCGCAGCGCGTCCTGAAGCGTCGCGATGGGTTCCATGCGGTCGCTGCCGAGCGTGTTGTGGACGATCAGAACGGCGCCGTCGCCCTTCAGCGACTTGCCCGGCGCGAGTTCCAGATTGGCGGTGAGGTCGAGCCCGAGATGGTCGATCGTGACCCGCTCGGCGACGCAAGGGGCCGCTCCCGCCGCGATCATGAACGCCGCGAAGGCCGTAACGATAAGGCCGCGCATGATTCCCCTTCCCAATATTGGTACCCAACCCGCAACCACTGGCTAGCGGGCGTTATGGACGAAATCAGGGCCAAGACCGCGGCCAAGTCAATGGCGCGGCTCCCGGTTGTGGAGAAAACGCGAGGGTTTGCCGCAAACGCCCTATCGACGGCGCTGTTTTTGCGGGGATTTCCCCCGTCGAGGCGGCCTGCCTGCGTCGGATGCACCCCCTCCGGCTGACGGCGCAGCGACAGAAACGGGGCGTGTGGCCGGCTTTGATTCGGTGCGCGCGGCCTGCGGGGCGGCGCGCTCGCGACGCGCCTTCGCCCATATGTTGAAAGCCTCGATCACCGCCGCAAAGCCCATCGCAAAGTAGATGTAGCCGCGCGGGATGTGGACCTCGAAGCCGTCCGCGATGAGCGCCACGCCGATCAGGAACAGAAAGGCCAGGCCGAGCATCTTCGTCGTCGGATGCCTCTTGATGAATTCCGCGACAGGGTTCGCCGCGAGAAACATCACGGCGATGGCGATGCAGACGGCCGCCACCATTACTTCGATGTGCTGTGCAAGGCCGACCGCCATGATGATTGAATCGAGCGAGAAGACCGCATCCATCAGCGCGATCTGCGCGATGACGGCTCCGTAACTCGCCTTGGCTGCTGAGTTGCTCGCATGTCCATCGCCTTCGACAGAGGCGTGAATTTCCTGCGTGGCCTTCACAAGCAGGAACAGACCGCCGCCGATCATGATGAGATCGCGCCACGAGAATTCACGCCCGATGACTGAAAACACGGGATAGGTGAGGTGGATGATCCAGGAAATCGCGAACAGCATCGCGATCCGCAGCACAAGCGCGAGGGTGAGTCCGATGGCGCGAGCCTGCCTTGCCTGCTCCGGCGGCAGACGCTGCGTGAGGATCGACAGCACCACGATGTTGTCGATGCCGAGGACAATTTCGAGCGCCGTCAAGGTGACGAGGGCGGCCCAGACGGACGGATCGAGTAGCAATTCCACGGTTGTTCATCCGCTCGCAGAGCGGTCCTCAAATCAAGCGCCGGACTGTGTCGCCAACTTCGATGTGTCGGATGGCGAAGCGCTTCGCCTTCTCCCGCTGATGCCGACCGCGATCAGATAAACCGCCGCACCCACAAAAACGATCCGTTCGCCGATCGTGCCGGGAAATCCATGGACCATCGCCGAGATTGCTGCCGCGCCCCATGCCAGCGCAACACCCAGCGTAAGGAGGCGCAAACGCCGAACGCGGACCGGGTGCACCCAGCATAACGGTATGAAGGTGAAGACCACGCAAACCGCGATCACGCCGGCTGCTATCGCCTGATCGAGGCCGAGCACGAAGCAGTAAAGAATGACAGCGTTCCAGATGGCTGGGAAACCGACGAAATAGCCCTCGGCCGTTTTGCTCTCCTTGTCGGAGAAGTGATAGAGCGACGAGAGCATGATGAGCGCCGCCAGCGGCAGGCGCAGACCTTCGGGCGCGACGGGCGAAGTCACCACCATATAGGCGGGTACGGTGACATAGGTCAGGTAGTCGACGACATGGTCGAGATCTTCGCCCGAAAAACGCGGCAGCGTCTTCTTGATGTCGAGCGCTCGGGCGAGCGGACCGTCAATGCCGTCCACCACCAGCGCGACCCCGAGCCACGCGAATGCGATCTCCCATTGAGAGTCGCTCGCAGCCATGAGCGCGAAAAGGCCGAAGACAGCGCCGCTTGCGGTAAGGAGATGAACGCCCGCGCAAGCCCATATCTTAAGCGTCGAGACAAAGCGCGAGGTCATCGAAAGGCCGCCGGCTGATGTCAGAATTTATGTGTGAAGGTGCCCTTGATCTGCACGTCGTCCTTTTCGATCGCGCGTTGATCGAATTGGAGGGGCGGAGCCGACAGTTCCGCCGCGGAACCGCCACTTTTCGGGCCGTACAGCAGTTCAAGGCCGAAATCAAGCTTCGGCAGGGTGCCGACGATGCCGATGCCGGGGATGGAAACTTCCGTGCCGCCCGACTTGGCGACCTGCTCCCCGGGCGCGTTGAATTCCGCCTGAGGCTGGGCCGGTTGTGCAAGCGGTGACGATGGGACTTGCGTCGCAGCCGGAGGTGTTACCGGCTCGGCCGTGAAGGCTTCCGCTGTCGTCGTCTGCTGGGCAAGCGACAAGGCGATACAACACGCCAGTGCTGCCTCCTTCAACTTTCCTTGCCTGCCCATGCACTTTACTCCCCCGCTACAAACCTAAGATGATTGCGAACCTCTATGAATGCAA
Organism: Rhodomicrobium udaipurense JA643; assembly: GCF_000636015.1. Lineage (GTDB taxonomy): Bacteria > Pseudomonadota > Alphaproteobacteria > Rhizobiales > Rhodomicrobiaceae > Rhodomicrobium > Rhodomicrobium udaipurense. The sequence continues at coordinate 9,005 of NZ_JFZJ01000067.1, read as the reverse complement.
GTTCGTTGATTCATCCTTTAAGTACCTCTGTTTTCGAGGATTTTAGAATTGTTGATGTGGAAGCGTTGCGAAAAAGCACCAACCTTGCGCGAAGCTTGCCATAATTTCGGCTCAATGAGCTAGCGCGAGGCGGCGGTTTGATTGCAGAGCCATTCGAGATAAGATGCCGCCACATCGCTGGGCTCGAAAGCCAGGATGGCGGGGACCGTGTAGGGGTGGCGCGCAGAAATTTCACGCATCACCTGCACCTTCAGGCTCTTTCTGGTTTTAACGAGCATGACGGCTTCGTTTCCGTTTTCGACAGCGCCTTGCCATCGATAAATTGAAACCATTCCGGGAAGAATATTGACGCAGGCGGCGAGCTTCTCTTCCACCAGCGTACTGCCTAATTTCTGAGCATCCTCTTCACTCGGAAGCGTGGTATATATGACGATCATTGCGGCATCTTCGGTCATGGCTTCATCTCGGACGGGTTCACGAATGCGCATCGCATGTCGGCTGGCCGGCTTGCCGGACAACAGGGCCGGATTCTCATGGCCGAGGTAAGCCAGGCCACGAGCCGCGGCGCGGTCTTCGCGGATAAGGTGCGCCTCGGCTTCGTTGCAAGCCCCGCGCCGGAAGCACAGGCCGCCCTGAAGAAATTCGCGAAGCGTTATGGCGCGGTGGACCCGTCCTCGGCCACCGTGATCGTGGCGCTGGGCGGCGACGGGCTCATGCTGTCCACGCTCCATCGCTTCATGGGCACCGAGGTGCCGATTTACGGCATGCATCGCGGCTCGGTCGGCTTCCTCATGAACGAATTCATCGAGGACGACCTGCCCGAACGCGTGGCCAACGCCAAACTGTCGATCATCCACCCCCTCAAGATGCAGGTCGAGAACATGGCGGGCGAGACGCTCAACGCGCTCGCTGTGAACGAGGTCCATCTGTTCCGCCAGACCGCGCAGAGCGCTAGGCTGTCGATTTCGGTCGACGGCAAGGAGCGCATCGGCGAACTCGTCGCTGACGGCGTGCTGGTGGCGACGCCTGCGGGCAGCACCGCCTACAATTTCTCGGCGGGCGGCCCGATTCTGCCGTTGAAGGCCAAGCTGCTTGCGCTCACCCCCATCAGCCCGTTTAGGCCGCGGCGCTGGCGGGGCGCGCTTCTCTCGAACAAGGCGCATGTGAAGATCACGGTGCAGGAAGCCGGGAAACGCCCCGTTAGCGCTGTGGCCGACCATGCCGAGTTCCGTAACGTTCTCTCCGTTTCGATTCGCGAGGAGCGCGCCATCGGGCTGAAGCTCCTTTTCGATCCGGGTCACGCGCTTGAGGAGCGCATTCTCGCCGAACAGTTCCGGTTCTGACCGTGCGAACCGCGCGCCCTCCGCATGCGGGAAAGCGCGACGTAACCTTTGCCGGATAATGATGCCTGAAGCGCGAAAAAGGGGTTTGCGATGCGGACGGGTCTTGCAGGTCTCCTTGGCGGCTTTTGCGTCGGCGGCCTGATGCTTTCGGCGACGGGAGCGGCGGCGGCCGAGACACGCGCGGTGATCGTGCTCGATGCGACGGCGCAGATGAACGCGCATCTCGGTGCAAAGACGAAGATCGACATCGCGCGGGCGAGCATCACCGGCGCGCTCGCCAGGCTCGGTCCGGGCGCCAGCGTCTCGCTGTGGACGTTTGGCGGTAATCCGCAGAAGAAGTGCGAAGATCGCGCCGATTCGCTGTCGGGTCAGTCGCGGGAAGCGACGCTGCCAGCTCTGACCAAGGCACTCGCCAAGATCCAGCCGAAAGCAGGACGCGCGCCCGCGTTCTCGGCCGTCGAAGAGGCGGTGAAGGCATTCGGCGGCGACAAGCCCGTTTCGGCGGTGCTGATCGCGGGCACCGGCGACGACTGCGCGGCCGATGTCTGCGCCGCCGCGCGTGCGCTCCATGACGCAGCACCGCAGACGAAACTCACCGTGTTCGGCCTCGGCGCGAACGAGAAGGCGGCGGCCGCCTACACCTGCGCGGCCAAGGCCATGGGCGGCGGCTTCACCGCGATCAAGGCGCCCGCCGACCTCGACAAGGCGCTGCGCCAGACTCTGGCGGATGCTCAAGCCGAGATGGCGAAGGCCGCGACCGCGAGCGAGGCCGCCCCGCCTGCTGGTGCGCCCGCCAAACCCGCGACAACCGCCATTCCATCGCCGCCGGGCACCGACGCCGGCAAAACCGCCGCCGCCACCCCGGACGAGGCCGCGCCTGCCGCGCCGCCTGCTTCACCCGCCGACAACAAGCCAGCGCCGCCCGCACCTGCCCAGCCTGAGCCGAACGTCGTCCTTTCCGCCACGCTTGCGCCAGGTTTGCCGATGCTCGACGCCGGAGTGACATGGGAAATCTTCAAGATCGTGCCGACGCCCACCGGCCAGATGCGCGAGGCTGACGCGCCGCTCTGGGTCGGCGGTGGCGGACAGGCGAAAGCGAAATTGCCGGACGGCCGTTACAAGGTCCAACTCACCTACGGCCTTGCCACGGCGAGCGCGGAAGTCGCGGTCGAGGGTTCAAGAGTCGAGCGCACGGTGCCGCTCGACGCTGGCACGATTGCCGTCGAAGCCCTGAAATCGCCGGGCGGCGACCCGGCGGTGGGCGCATTCTTCACGCTCTATCGGCAGGGCGCAAACGGCACGCGCGAAGAGATCGGCCGCTCAAGCATCGCACCCGCGATCTTTCAGGTGAACAGCGGCAGCTACATCCTCGCGGCCACGGCAGGGCTTGCGCGGCTTGAAACGCCGGTGCGCGTCGAAAGCGGAAAGGTCTCCGTCGTCAGCATGGCGCTGAACGTCGGCACGCTCGCGATCAGGACGCTCGCCGCCCCAACCGCGCAGACGGCGCTTCCCGCATGGCATCGCCTGTTTGCCGAAGGCGCCAACCCGGCCGCGAAGGCTGGCGCGCCGCTCGTTCGCCTGTCCGGCGCATCGCCGCGTATCGATCTTCCGGCGGGAACCTATCGCCTTGAAACCGTCTATGGCGCGATCCGCGACGTGCGGACCGTGAGCGTCGCCGCGGGCCGGACGACGCCGGAAAACATCACCCTCGACGCGGGCGAAGCGAAAATCACCCTGCCCTCCGGCAAGCAGGACGGTGTCTGCGCGGTCTACGAGGCGGGCGGCGAACGCGCGGCCTCGCCCTTGGTCCGTGCGGCGGGCGGCGAGCCCCATTTCATCCTGAAGGCCGGCCGCTACGACCTCGAATGTCGGGCGAAGAACAAGCCGGACGCGCCGCGCCGGGCCGAAATCGTCATCGTCGCCGGAGAGGTGAAGACGACGAATCTCGGGGAGTGACCGCTTTCGCCTCAATTTCATCGAAGGCAGTTTCTAGCGTCTCCCGCGAAGCAGTCGCTTCAAGAGCATGAGGACGACCCGAACATCCGATGACGACTTTCCGGGGGGAAAAATCGATGCGCGCTGCGACGCTGGCGTTCCTTGCACGCGCCTTCGCAACCGCGCTCGCGGCTATGCTTTGCGTGGCGATGGGATTCGCCGCCGCCGACGCCGCAACGAAATACAGAGGGAGCCCGAACGTCGTCGATGGCGAGGAGATTCCGACCGACGCCGAAGCCGTCATTCCGCCAGACGCAGGCATGGAGGGCGAGCAGCCGCATGCGCGGCCCGCCCCCCCGACTTCGGGGCCGCCCGCTCCGGTTACCCTCACGGCTTATCTGAGCGAGGGCAGCGCGCCGATGGTGGCCGACGTGGTCTGGCGCGTGTTCCAGCAGCGCAACGCCCGCGACGGCACCTATAAGCTCGTCACCAAAATTCACGAGGCGCGCCCAACGATTGAACTGAAGCCGGGCCGGTATCTCGTGAACGTCGCCTACGGCCGCGCAAACCTGACGCGAAAGATCGACGTCTGGCCGCAGACGCCCTCTAACGAGGATTTCGTCGTCAACGCGGGCGGGCTTCGGCTGATGGCTACGCTGGCGCATGGCCCCATCGTCGCGGAACACCTGCTGAAGCTCGAAATCTTCTCCGATGCGCAAGATCAGACGGGCAACCGGCAGCGGCTTTTCGGCGACCTCCGGCCGGGTATCGTCATTCGCCTGAACTCCGGCATTTATCACATCGTCAGCACGTACGGCGACGCGAACTCGGTCGTATCGACGGACATCGTGATCGAACCCGGCAAGATCGCCGAGGCGAACGTCGATCACGACGCGGGCAAGGTTACGCTGAAGCTCGTACAACGCAGGGGCGGCGAGGCGGTCGCGGACACGCGGTGGACGATCTACAATGCTAGCGGCGAGGTGATCCGCGAAAGCGCGGGCGCGTTCCCGACGCACGTGCTCGCGGCGGGGGAATACCGCGTGGCGGCGCAGCATGGCGAGCGTCAATTTGCCGGGGCCTTTACGATTGCGGCGGGCGACACGACCCTCGTCGAAGTCCTCATGCAATAGGCCGGGGCCGCGCGGGCGCGCGGCCATTCATTTTTGCTCTGACCGGAACTGAGAGAGCACGAAGACGCAAAGACAAACGCTACACACGACGTAAAGCGCAATGGTGGCCGTCCACGCGAGCGACTGGTCGCCCGTTTGCTCCACCGCACGCGGCAAGGCGGCAAGCGTCTCGTCGAGGCGCATTGTGGACGCGACTGCCATATAATGCGTCGATGAAAGGACGATGCCGAGCGCCACAGCGCCCGCGCTTGTCAACACGATGCCCCGCAGCCGTATCCGCAACAGGAGCCACAGCGCAACGATTGCCGCCTGGATCGAAATCGCGACGCCTATGACCGTCAGGAACCAGGACAAGCGCTGTTCCCGCCCGGCTACCGCCGCGAGGCCCGAATAGTTCGTGAGCACGAGCGTAAAGCCGAGGAGCGTCGCGGCGAGCGGCAGGCGAGTGGCGGCCGCCTCCGGCCTTATGCCGACGAGAAGCAGCGCCGCTGTCGTTCCGCTGAACGCCGCGAGCGCAGAAAGGGCGAGCAGTTCCGGGTTATGTTCGAGATTGACCGGCGATTCGAGCGCCAGAAGGCCCACGAAATGCGTCGTCCAGATCGCGCCGCCGAGCACCAGCCCGGCCATGAGAAGCCGGACGCGCCTTTCGCCGCCGCGAAGCCGATCCAGGTTCGACATGAGGATAGCCGCCGTAAGGGCGCCGATGAGCGAGATCGCCACCGACAGGATCACCAGCTCTGTCTCGTGTGGAATAGCCATCCGGCGCTTTCCGCTCGTGGTCGCTGCGCAAGTCCTCTGGCAGACACGTTTGGCACTGCAACCCGTTCGATTCGTGGCGAGTTGCGATGGCGACGCGACAGGCCGTGACCCTAACCCTTCTGGGTTTTCCCAGGCTTGAGCGATGGCGACGGCATGGCTGCCTACCGTGGTGCGCATGGCAGGCGCTGATCAGGGCACCTGCGGCGGCAAGACCACGCCGCGCTTTTTCTCGCGCATCAGCGTAAGCATCCCGGACCCGACGATGAGGGCGATCCCGGCCGCCATCGGTGCGTCAACGTCGTCGCCGAAGAACAGATAACCGAACAACACCGCCCAGATCATCTGGCTATATTGCGTCGTTCCGACAAGCGATGCCGGCGCTTCGGCGGTCGCATGAATGAGCAGCACGCTCGCGATCGCCGCCAGCAACCCGTATGAAGCCAGCAGCACCCACTCGATTCGCGTCGGCATCTGAAAGGTCGGGATCGACGCGAGGCCGCAAAGGACGATCACGCCGAGCATGCCCGCGCCGAACAGCGATGCGTTCGTTTCCTTCGGCCCCATCGCGCGCAGGATCACCACCGAAACAGCAGCGCCGAGCGCGCAGATGAACGCTCCCAGATGACCCACGGTAAGCTCGCGAAAACCGGGACGCAGCACGATCAGCACGCCCGCGAAACCGATCAGTACGGCGGACCACCGCCGCACGCCGACACGCTCCTTCAGGAAAACCACCGACAGGACGATGATGAGCGAGGGCATCAAAAAGATAAGGACGAAAGCCTCCGCCATGGAGAGATGCGTGAAGGCCACGATCGCGCCGACCGAACTCAGCGCCGACGAGACGAACCGAACAAACCAGAGCGGCCTGTTCGTCGTACGCATCATGTCGAAGAACCCTTCCCCCTTCGCGAGCGCGAGCGGCAATGCCGCCATCCCGATGAGCGTTCCAAGGAAGGCCGATTCATAAGCCGGGATCGCGCCCGCGATGGCCTTCACCGAGGCGTCGCTCACGGCATAGGCGAAGAAGGCGAGAAAGGCGATGAGAACGCCTCTGAGATGCTGATCGGAGGACAAGGGTTTGCTTTGCGGTGCGAGGGCGGGCGATGCAACGCTGGATAGCGCCCGTATGTGGCAGGTTGGCGACAGGGCGGCCGAAATGATGCCGTGCGCTACAGCGCTCGCGGGCTGATCCAAAGGGGCGGAGTCACTCCCACGGATTGAGAAGCGGCACCTCGGTTGCGATGAAATCCTTCACGTTGCGGGTGACGACAGTGAGGCCATGCACAAACCCCGTCGCCGCGATCAGCGTATCGACCACCGGCGCGCGCCCTTCCTTGCTGAGCGCGCCCCAGACGCGGGCCACTTCAGCGGTCACGTCGAGGATGCGATCCGAGAAATCCGTCTCGATGCGGTCTGCCCAGCGGCCGATCTGGTCGGCTGCGACCGCGTCCGTGAGACGCTTCTTCTCAACGCCCTTTTTCATCTCGCCGATGGTCAGCACGCTGAGATAGAGCTTCGCGCCGTCGACGCCTTCGAGAAAGCGGATCACGCCCGCATTCGGACGCAGCTTGCGCGTTTCCGACAGCACGCAGGTGTCGAGGAGGTAGCCGGCCATGGTGCGCTTTCAGACGGAGCGGGGTGGAGGAGTTGCGCGCGGCGCCAACCGGCACTCCGCTAGAAGCCTAAAAGTCGAAATCGCGGCCCGTGTCGCGGCTTCGCGGCGTGTCGAACTCCCCGACCTTCGGGCCGCCCAGCAGATGCGCCTTGAAGCCGCCCGAGCCAGCCGCCAACCGCCGATAATCCTCCATCGACAGAACCACGGCCCGCTCGGCCCCATGCCGCGTGATGATTTGCGGGCCTTCGCCCTGCGCGCGCTCGATCACTTCGCTCAAGTGCGCCTTGGCGTCCTGAACCTGCCAATGTGTCATGCGAGCGTCCTCCTGACCAGAATATAGGGCATTCTGGTCTGAGACGGAAGGGCGTTGGCTGCGACTGGAGGCATAGGACCACCAGAACCGCGCCATGCCGCCGCCGTATTCGTAAGGGGAAATGGCGAAGCTTTACCGGAACTGTGACACCACAGCCATCTTCCGCGAGCGATAATTCCGGCTGACTGCCATTCCGAAGAAAGCGTGAGAATCCATGACTCGTCGTCGGCAGAACCGAATTCTCCGCATCGTCGTTGCCGTTCTTGTAGGCTTCATCGCCTTATCGCTTTTGTCAAAGATCAACGATGACAACCCCCGCCTTTCCAATCTGTATGAGTTCATAAAGGATTCTTCGCTTCTGATCGCAACCATCGCAGTCGCTTATCTGGCGAACATCTATCAGAGAAGGCAGAACTTTCTTGATTCCTTGCGGGAGCAATGGCGCGAAATTGTGAAGACGAAAGGGGCTCTGCTCTATTATTGCAAGACGTCGGAACCGGATGCCGGCCAATATTGGAAAGCTTTTACGCAACTCTCCGAATGCATCGACAACATGCGCATCGTCTATGCCAATGTCGGCGAGACGAACGAACTGATCGGCGCCTACCCTTTCGAGCCTCTCCATGACATGCGGCGGGCTTTTGAAAAGCTGGACCCTGCCGCTTCGACAGCCGAAGATCGCGCTCTGGTCTGGGAGAAAATTGAGCAGGCGTTCAACGCAATCCGCGAGAAATTCCTCGACGAATTCGACATCGAGGCGCCGTCAAAGCCGATCCTGAAAAGAGGGACCGGGCGAACGAAAGTCAAAGGCGCTCGCGTCTGAGACAATGCTCCGGCGATTGGCGCTGTCGCCAAAAGTGCTCTACGTGCGTATTCGGCTGCGGGCTTTTCCGAGCCGTCACGTCTTCAGCCTGTAGCCGGTGCGGAACACCCAATAGACCGCGAGGATGCACAGCGAGAGGAAACCCGCCGTCATGGCAAGGCTCACGCCGGGGCTGACGTCCGCGATGTTGAAGAACGACCAGCGGAAACCGCTGATGAGATAGACGATCGGATTGAACAGCGTCACCGTCTGCCAAGCGGGCGGCAGCACATGGATGGAATAAAACGCCCCGCCGAGGAAGGTCAGCGGCGTGATGACGAGCAGGGGGATCACCTGAAGCTTCTCGAAATTATCCGCCCATATGCCGATCAGGAAGCCGAACAGGCTGAAGGTGATCGCGGTCAGCACAAGGAAGCCGATCATCGCAACCGGATGGGCAATGTCGAGCGGCACGAACAGGCCGGCGGTTGCGAGCACGATCAGGCCGAGAATGATGGATTTCGTCGCCGCCGCGCCGACGCAGCCGAGCGCGATTTCGAGGCCGGAGATCGGCGCGGACAGGATTTCGTAGATCGTGCCGAGGAAGCGCGGGAAATAGATGCCGAAGGACGCGTTCGCCACCGAGTTCGTGAGGATCGTCAGCATGATGAGGCCTGGCACGATGAACGCGCCGTAAGTCACGCCCTGCATGTCGGTGATGCGGCCGCCGATGGCCGAGCCGAACACCACGAAGTAAAGCACCGTCGAGATGACGGGCGAGACCACGCTTTGCAGCAGCGTGCGGCGCATGCGCGCCATCTCGAACTTGTAGATTGCGTAAACGCCGCGCCAGTTCATTTGCCGCTCACAAGCCCCACGAAGATATCTTCGAGCGAGCTTTGCTTGGTGTTCAGATCCTTGAAGCGGATGCCAGCCGCTGAAAGCTCGTTCAGAAGCGCTGTAATGCCGGTGTGCTCGCCCTTGGTGTCGTAGGTATAAACGAGTTGCTGGCCGTTCCCGGCGAGCAAGAGACTGTGACGCCCTAGTTCCGGCGGAAGCGCCGCGAGCGGCTGCGCAAGGTCTAGGATGAGTTGTTTCTGTC
>NZ_JFZJ01000066.1 GCF_000636015.1 Rhodomicrobium udaipurense JA643 | reverse complement strand
GAGCATGCCCAAAGCCAAGAAAAAGCGCTCTGATCCGGAACCGATACTGGACTTTGACGAGGAAAAGGCACATCTAACAGAGGGCGAACAAGCTGATACGCACAATATCCCGATCAGAACCTGCGTCATGGAGCGATCGAGAAAGGAAAAGTCTTTCCTTCTCCGTTTCGTTGTCTCTCCCGAAGAAGATGTCGTCCCCGACATCAAGGGGAATCTTCCGGGGCGGGGTGTGTGGGTTACAGCCGGTCAGAAAACCGTCGCCGAAGCAATCAAGCGGCGCGCTTTTCAGAGGGCCTTTCGCAAGCCGGTTACCGTAAGCGAAAGCCTTCCCTCAGACGTTGAACGGCTTTTTAAGCAATCTGTGGTAGAACGCTTGTCGATTTGTAATAAGGCCGGGCTTGTTGTCACGGGATTTCAGAAGGTCGAGGACGCACTGAAGCGACGTGAGATCGTGGTTCTTCTCCATGCCGACAACGCGGCCGCCGACGGGAAGGACAAGCTCGACAGGAAGTTCAAGGCCTTATATTCAGGCGCGAATCACATCGAGCCGGAAAATTGCTTCACATCAGCCGAAATTAGCTTGGCGACGGGAAGCACGAATGTAATACATGCGGGACTTAAGGAAGGCGGGGCGACAACCGCGTTCTTGCAAGCTCTCGATCGGTTCAGCGGGTATTGCGCAAGCGAGGCGAAGCCGCATTCGCTGCGTCAGGATAGAGAATGAGCGAAACGAAAGAAACGGACTCGAAACCGGCGGCTGGCCGCAAGACGATGTCGCTGAACGTGAAGCGGACGGTCGAACAGGGCCATATCCGTCAGAATTTCAGCCATGGCCGGTCGAAATCCGTTCTGGTCGAGACGAAGCGCAAGCGCCCCGGCACGGGGCCTGGGGTGGCGGAAGAGCCGCAGCAAGCCCAGAAGCCCGCGCCGCAGAAGCCCGAGCATCGCGCCTTCCAGAAGCCAGGTCCCGAGCAGGGTGGCGACAAGCGGCCGCAGAAGGTTCTGCGCCAGCTCTCCGCCGGTGAGGTTGACGCACGTGCCCGTGCGCTGGTCGAGTCCCGCAAGCGCGAGGAAATCCTGAAGCGCGAGCGCGAGATCGAAGACGCACGCCGTCGCGAGGAAGACGCTCTCCGTGCCATCGAAGACAAGAAGCGCGCGGCCGAAGAAGAAGCTGTCGCCAAGAAGCTTGAGGAAGAGAACGCTCAGCTTCGTGCCCAAGAGGCGGCTCAGCCGAAACCGGAAGCTCCGAAAGAGCCCGCAAGGCAGGAAGCTGCTCCCGTGGCTCCCGCTCCGCGCCCCACAAGTCGTTCGGTCGAGCCGCCGCGCCGTGTCGGTCCCGACACCGTCCGCGTTATCGCTCGCCCGCAAGACGACCGCCGCCCGCCGCGCGCTCCCGCTCCCGATGCTCGAACGGCTGATGCACGGCCGGTCGATGCACGCGGTCCTGCCCGTGATGGAACGCGTCCCGCCGGGGCACGTCCGGATGGCGCCAGGCCGCAGGGTGGTGCCGGCGCTCGCGCCGGCGCTCCTGGTGCAAGGCCCGGCTTTAACGGTCCACGCGGTGCCGCCGCCACGCCCGCGTCTTCGATCCCGGAAGTGGCCGCGCGTCCCGATAGAACCCGCGATGCCGACGTCGGCGCTCGGGCCCGTGGTGCCGATACCGAGGAAGACGACCGTCGCGTGAAGCGCGGTCTGCCCGGCAAGGTCGCCACTCCCGCTCCCGTCAAGAAGACCGTTACGGAGCGGACAGGCCGCCAACGCCTCACGCTTTCGAATGCGCTCGACGATCAGCAGCGCGAGCGCAGCCTCGCCTCCCTCAAACGCCAGCGCGAACGTCAGAAGCTTCAGGCGTCCGGCGCGCGGCAGGAGCGTGTCAAGATTCAACGCACCGTCATTCTGCCCGAAGCGATCACCATCCAGGAACTCGCGAACCGCATGGCGGAACGCGCGGTCGACATCATCAAGTTCCTGATGAAACAGGGCCAGATGCTGAAGATCAACGACGTGATCGACGCCGATACCGCAGAACTCGTCGCCGAGGAATTCGGCCATAGCGTGAAGCGCGTTTCGGAAGAAGACGTCGAGGAAGGCTTCATCGGCGAGACCGACGATCCCGATACGCTCCAGTTCCGTGCGCCTGTCGTCACCATCATGGGTCACGTCGACCACGGCAAGACGTCGCTGCTCGACGCCATTCGCCACGCGAACGTGGTTTCGGGCGAGGCTGGCGGCATCACGCAGCACATCGGTGCCTATCAGGTGACGACGCCCAGCGGCGCGCCCGTGACCTTCATCGACACGCCCGGCCACGCGGCCTTTACCGCGATGCGTGCCCGTGGCGCCAAGGTGACGGACATCGTCGTGCTGGTCGTCGCGGCCGACGACGGCGTCATGCCGCAGACGATCGAAGCCATCAACCACGCCAAGGCGGCGGGTGTTCCGATCATCGTCGCCATCAACAAGATCGACAAGCCGGACGCGGATCCCCTGCGTGTGCGCACCGACCTCCTTTCCCACGATATCGTCGTGGAAAGCATGGGCGGCGACGTGCTCGAAGTGGAAGTCTCGGCGAAGCAGAAGCTCAATCTCGACAGGCTTCTCCAGGCGATCGCCCTTCAGGCCGAGGTTCTCGAACTCACGGCCAACCCGGATCGTCCGGCGGAAGGTATCGTCATCGAGGCTAAGCTGGAACGCGGTCGCGGGCCGGTCGGAACCGTGCTCGTGCAGCGCGGTACGCTGAAGGTCGGGCAGATCGTCGTGGCCGGTCGTGCATGGGGCCGCGTTCGCGCGCTCATCGACGACAAGGGCGCGAACGTGGTCGCGGCAGGTCCGTCGACCCCGGTCGAGGTGCTCGGTTTCGACAGCGCCCCGGACGCAGGCGACCAGCTCGCCGTGGTGGAAACCGAAGCGCGCGCTCGCGAATTGACCGAACACCGCCAGCGCAAGCTGCGTGACGTGCGCTCGGTGGGCGCAGGTGCCCGCAGTTCGCTTGAACAGATGATGAAGCAGGCCGCCAAGGGCGGAAAGAAAGACTTCCTGCTCATCATCAAGGGCGACGTGCAAGGCTCGGTCGAGGCGATCAATTCCGCTCTCGAAAAGCTCGGCACGGACGAGGTCGAGGCGCGCATCATCCACTGGGGCGTGGGCGGCATCACATCCTCGGACGTGGCGTTGGCCGAAGCCTCGGGCGCTGTCATCATCGCCTTCAACGTCCGAGCGGACGCGCAGGCGAAGCAGCAGGCCGAGCGCGATGGCATCGAAATCCGCTACTACAACATCATCTACGACCTCGTGGACGATGTGAAAAAGGCGATGTCGGGCCTGCTCGCGCCGATCACGCGCGAAGAGTTCCTCGGCAATGCGGAAATCCTCGAGGTGTTCAACATCTCGAAGGTCGGCAAGGTCGCGGGCTGTCGTGTCACGGAAGGCAAAGTCGAGCGCGGAGCGAGCGTGCGTCTGGTGCGCGACCACGTCGTCATCCACGAGGGCAAGCTTTCCACGCTCAAGCGCTTCAAGGACGAAGTCAAGGAAGTGGTCGTCGGGCAGGAATGCGGCATGGCCTTCGAGGGCAATCAAGACCTCAAGGCGGGCGACACGATCGAGTGCTTCCGCACCCATATCGAAACGCGGAGCCTTTAATACCGGGGCGCGGCGCGCCTCGGCAGATTTCGCACGCGGCGCGCCGAGTTCGGCGCGGACCGCTTCAACATAAAAAAGCGGCGACCATCGCCGTTTTTTGCGTCTCGGGGGCGCGCTTCGCAACCTCAACCGAACAGTTCGCCCCGCTATTCCAGCGAGCCGAACAGCACCAGTGCCGCCTCGGCCGTTTTCTCGTCCAGCGGCTTCGGTTCCAAGTCGACGCCTTTTCCCAGCCGGTCGATCAGGATCTTGAACACGGCAAGGCGGGCGTAATTCTTGTTGTTCGCCGGAACGAGGTACCACGGCGCATAGCCCGTCGAGGTCTTTTCGAGCATATCCTCGATAGCGTTTTCGTAGTCGGCGCGATGGTCGCGGTTGCGGAAGTCTTCGTAGGTGAGCTTCCAGCGCTTCAGAGGATCGGTGAGCCGGTCCTTGAACCGCTTGAGCTGTTCCTCGGCGGAGATGTGCATGAACACCTTCGCGACGCGTGTCCCGTCGTCGACGAGAAGTCGCTCCAACTCGTTGATCTCGCGATAGGCGCGTTTCCACTCGGCCTTTTTCGCCAGCCCCTCGACGCGCTCCACCAGCACGCGGCCATACCACGAGCGGTCGAACACGACGATCTGGCCATGCTCCGGCAACCGCTTCCAGAAGCGCTGAAGATAATGCTCCTTCTTCTCGTCCGGCGAGGGCGCGGCAATTGGGTGCACCTTGAAGCTGCGGGGATCGAGCGTCCAGCCAAGACGACGGATCACGCCGCCCTTTCCCCGCCGTGTCCCAGCCTTCGAGCACGATCACGGCATGTTCGCGCGTGCCGAGATACGCCTGCTGAATCGATTGCATGGTCTTTTGCAGGGGGACGAGCTTGTGGTTGTAATCCTTCTGATCGACGTGATGGCCGTCGCTGAGAGACGCGAGCGACGGTCGCCCGCTCACGATGAATTTGTCTGCCTTCACGAATGAAATCTCCCAGGACGCCTCCCTGATGATCCGGGGTGCGCATTAAGAATCGTTGCAGCGGGAACGCGCTGCCACAGCGCGAGCTAGCTTCGGACGACCCTAATACGGTTCGTGTGTCCGGCACAGGTTTGTTGCCTTGCGCAGACCATCAGCCCGTTTCGACCGGCTTCGGCGACCGATTTCCGCGCACGGACGAGAACACGCGAAACAGGAGAAGCGCCGCCACCGCCGCTGCATAGGCGAGCGGCTCCAACGTCCACGATTTCAGCGACAGAAGGTAGTGCGCGATGGCGAGAACCGCAGCGAGGTACACCCACCGATGCAGGCGCTGCCACGCCGCGCCACCCATGCGCTTGATCGCGCGCGCGTTGGAGGTCCATGCGAGCGGCACGAGGATCGCAAAGGTCGCCATGCCGAGCGTGATGTAAGGGCGCTTCACGATATCGCCGAGGATCGCGGTCAGGTCCGGACCACGGTCGAGCACGATCCATGTCAGGAGGTGTGCGCAGGCATAGAAGAACGCGAGAAGGCCCAGTGCACGCCGGAACCGCACGAGGTTCGGCCCGCCGAGCCGGCGAAGCGGCGTCACCGCGAGGCTCGCGATCAGGAAGCGCAGCGCCCAGAGGCCGAGCATGTGTTCAAGCGTTTTCACCGGGTCGGCGCCGAGTTGATCGCTCACCGCGAGCCAGAAAGTCCACACTCCCGGGAGCGCGCCGACCAGATAGACGGGCCAGCGCGGGAAAGTGCCGATGACCCGCTGAGCGGCGCGCCTTGGCGATGCTTTCGGCTGTTTCATACGCCTGTGTTTCCCTGCGTGCCGCGCGCTACAGCGTTCCGAGACGCCCGTTCGCGCTTCTTGTTCAATGACATGGGCTGCGCGGAGGGCTTTTCGAAGCGGCGCATCGTTCACAGCGCCGCGAGGTGCGGCGATTTTACCGACGTGTCCGGCCAACCGCCTGCGAGGAGGATTAAGACCCTGTGAAATTATACTAAAAATTTACGCGAAGTCTCGATACTTGCCCGGAGTAGTTCCACTTGAGAGGGCGTTGAGTATGAGAGTTTTAGTGGCATGCGTGGTCTTCATGCTGGGCGCGGCAGGCGCTCAGGCGCAAGGCCGAAATCCTTACTACGGTGAGCCGACCGACTATCTGGGCACATGGAATAACGTCGAAATCCAGCGCAATCTGGTCGTGCGCATCGAAATCCGGCCCGACAGTCCCCGCGGCGGCGTCTGCGTCACCGTTTTCGGGCTACGCGACGGCGAACCCGTCGTTTTCGGCGAATATCGCGGCCGCACCTTCCTTTCCAACTCTCCGCGCGAGCGCGAGCAGGACAATTCGGCGGTTCTCGTCCGCATCAATCAGCCTCGCCTTCGCGGCAATGTGCTGCTGCGCTTCAACGGGCGCGGCGAGATCGTGGCGCACTCGCTGCTCAACATCTCCGGCCGTGGCGACGTCTACAGCGTGGAGCGGTTCGCAGCGGCCGATCGCGGCAGGCGCGACTACGATCCTCGCGATCGTCGTCCGTACGAGCGGCCTTACGGCTACTAAGAGAGAACGCAAAAACCCCGTCGCTCAACGCGCCGGGGTTTTTTTCAGTTCAGGCCCTTGAGCCCGTCCGAAAGCCCCGCCAGCGGTGCCGGAAAACCGACGCCTGCATCCGGGGTCGGAAACACGATGAAGCTCGCCGTCTGGCCGCTCGTGAATTTTCCGATCAGCTGATCGTCCACGATCACCTCGGCGAGGCAACCGAACTTGCGGCATTTGAGAAACTTAACATTGCCCACGTCCTTGCCGTCCACGCGGAGGCCGAGACCGGCCGGAAGCACGACGTCGAGCGGCGCCACGATGCGCAGGATCTTCTTGTTCTGATCCTCGAAGGCTCGCATCAGAAGCACGGTCATGAACATGTTGGGCCGGTCTTCGAGCTTCAGATCCTGCACGAGCGCGCATTTTTCTTTCTTCGCGCCCGCGAGTTGCGCGCATTTCAGCTTCCACGCGCCGTAGATCGCCTTCACCTGACCGGAGCCGATTTCCTGGGCTTGAGCCGCGCCAAGGCTGGCACCGCTAGCGCAGGCGGCGAAAAAGCACGCGGCGAGAAGTTTGGCCGTTCTTTGCATGGTGGCGGTCCGTGTCGAGAAAGCGCTGAGCGCGAGGATATAACCTTGCACTCGGCAAGAATTCGGGCCGAATTGAGACTGGAACGCCAGCGCCTCGTCAATCTCGGCTCCTGTTCGCCGCCGAACGGTTCCGCGCCCGACGTGGCGCGATGCGTCGGCACAACCTCCGGTTCGAGTGCGAATTTGCTGCGTCGGAGATGACACAGGCCGAAGTCCGTCCTATTGTGCTGAAAAATCCGACATCCTTTGCCCAAAGCGGTGCGCCCGCTCGCGGAACAAGAAACGATATGATGTACGTCTCGACACGAGGGGCCGCGCCGAAAGCGGACTTCGAGGAAGCACTTCTCGCCGGTCTCGCGCCCGATGGCGGGCTTTACATACCGGAAACCTGGCCGCAGCTTTCGTCCCTGCCCGCATCGCCCACAGGCGCGTACGCGGCAGCGGCGGCGCATGTGATGACGCCATACATGGGCGGCAACCCCGGCGAGGCGGAGCTTTTCGCGCTTGTGTCTGATGCCTACGCGCGCTTCGCCGATCCCGATACCGCGCCGCTCAAGACGATCGGGCCGGACCTCTATCTGCTTGAGCTGTTCCACGGACCGACGCTCGCCTTCAAGGACTTCGCGATGCAGGTTCTGTCGCGGCTGATGGAGCGCGCGCTCAAGCGGCGCGGGCAGCGCACGACGATTGTCGGCGCGACATCGGGCGATACGGGCGCGGCAGCGGTCGAGGCGTTTCGCGGGCGCGACGACATCGAGTTGTTCATTCTTTATCCGCATGGCCGCATCAGCGACGTGCAGCGCAAGCAAATGACGACGGCGACCGAGGACAACATCCACGCCATCGCCATCGAAGGCACGTTCGACGATACGCAGGCCATCCTGAAGGCGCTGTTCGGCGACGCGGAGTTCCGCACGCGACACGCGCTTTCGGCGATCAATTCCATCAACTGGGCGCGCATTGTGGCCCAGACCGTCTATTACTACACGGCGGCGGCGAAGCTTGGCACTGCGTGTCGCCCGAGCTTCGCTGTGCCCACCGGCAATTTCGGCGACATCTTCGCGGGCTTCGCGTCGTCGCTGATGGGGCTTTCCATGGGCCGCCTCGTCATCGCGACGAATGAGAACGACATCCTCGCCCGCACGCTGGAGTCGGGCCGCTACGAGCCGAAGGGCGTCGTGCCGACCGACAGCCCGAGCATGGACATCCAGATTTCGAGCAATTTCGAGCGGCTTCTTTTCGAGGAGAGCGGCCGCGATGCCGACCTTGTTAACCGCGCGATGGCCGATTTGAAGGCGAAAGGTCACTTCGACCTGCCGCCCGCCACGCTCGCCCGCATCCGCGAGCGCTTCACGGCGTGGCGCGTCACGCGGGAGGAGGCCGCCGAGGCGACCCGCGCGCTGTTCGACGAAACCGGCATGATTATCGATCCGCATACCGCCGTCGGCGTCGTTGCGGGCAAGCGCGAGCAGGAGCGCAGCGGCGGTTCGATGGTGGTGCTTTCGACGGCGCATCCCGCGAAGTTCCCGGAGGCCGTGACGCGCGCGACAGGCCGCGCGGCGGATATTCCAGAGCGCCTCGTGGAGCGCCTTCAGGGCCGCGAACGTGTGCAGGTTCTGCCGAACTCGGCCGCTGCGGTAGCGGACGTGATCGCCCGGCACGCAGCAAACAGGCCGCAAGCATGATCCGCAAAAGCGGACGCCGGTTTTGCGATAGGATCATGATTTACAAAAAGGCATGATCCGCAAACGGATTTCCGGGTTTGTTATCATGCTGACAAGATGCTGTTAGCGAGGGCGCGTCGCCATTCGAGGCGATCTCGCTTGAAGTCGTGAATATTGAGATTTGCCCCGAGGTTCTGCCCATGACAGTCGAGACCAGCCAGCTAGCGAACGGAATGCGGATCGTCACCGATCGCATGCCGGGGCTCGAAACGGCGACGGTCGGCGTTTTCGTGACCGCTGGCGCGCGCTCCGAGACGGACAACGAGCACGGCGTCGCCCATTTCCTCGAACATATGGCCTTCAAGGGCACGCCGACGCGCTCGCCCATCGAAATTGCCGAAGAGATCGAGGGCGCGGGCGGCGCGCTGAACGCGGTCACATCGTCGGAAGCGACCAACTATTACGCGCGCGTGCTGAAAAGCGACGTGGAACTTGGGCTTAACCTCATCGGCGACCTGCTTCTCAATCCGTCCTTCTCGGACGAGGAGATGGACCGCGAGCGTGAGGTCATCCTTCAGGAAATCGCGGCGACGCAGGATAGCCCCGACGACATCGTGTTCGATCTGGCGCTCGACGAAGCTTATCCGAACCAGTCGCTCGGCCGCTCCATCCTCGGCACGGAACGCACCATCTCGCGCCATTCCGCCGCCGACCTGCGCCGCTTTCGCAATGAGAACTATTCCGCCTCGCGCATGATCCTGTCGGCTGCGGGCGCAGTCGATCACGACGCGATCCACAAGCTCGCCGAGAGCCTGTTCACGGGGCTTCCCGAGGAAGCGCCGCGCCCGATCAAGCGCGCGAAGTTCGAGGGCGGACACGCCACCGTCGACAAGCGCTTCGAGCAGTGCCACGTGATCTTCGCCTTCGAGGGCTTCCCGAACGGTCATGAAGACTCGTTCGCCGGACGCATCTTCGCAGGCATCGCGGGCGGCGGCATGGCCTCGCGGCTGTTTCAGGAGGTGCGCGAAAAGCGCGGCCTCTGCTACGACATCCACGCCTTCGACTGGGGCTATTCGGACAGCGGCATCATCGGCCTCCACGCGGCGACGAGCGCGCAGCAGTTGAAGGAACTGAGCGCGCTGTCGCTCGGCATCTTCGCGGACCTCGCCGAAAACGGGCCGACGGACCGGGAACTCGCCCGTGCGAAGGCGCAGATCAAGGCGGGGCTTTTCATGAGCCTCGAAAGCTGCGAGTCGCGCGCGGGCCAGATCGCCTGGGATTTGATGGTGTTCGGGCGCACAATCTCGAACGAGGAACTTATCGAAAAGGTCGACAGCATAACCCGCGAGCACGTTCAGGCCGTCGGCCTCGGCTTCCGCGAACGGCCGGAAATCGTCTCGGCTGTGGTGGGTGGACGCGGATCGGCGGCCGCTGCGGCCGACGCGGCCGAGGCCTTCCTCTCCGGCGAACTCGCCGCCTGAGGCCGCCATGATGCTCGGCGGGTCGCGCATGTTTTTCCCCGAGACAAGGCCCTATGTGGAGGGGGATGGCGTCTATCTGCGCGAGCCGCAAATGTCCGACTACAAAGAGTGGGCGGCGCTCCGTGGAGAAAGCCGCTCGTTCCTGGAACCGTGGGAGCCCCGCTGGGCGAAGGACGAGCTTTCCCGCGAAACCTACCGCCGCCGCATCCGCTATTATTACCGCGATGCCCGGCAAGATGTCGGTTACGCCTTTTTTCTGTTCAGAAGCTCTGATAACGCCTTAATCGGCGGCTTGACGTTGAGCAATATTCGGCGCGGCGTAAGCCAAAGCTGTTCTCTCGGGTACTGGACCGGCGCTCCGCACGCCCGTCAGGGATACATGACCAAAGGGGTACAGTCGGTCATATGGTTCGTGTTCGACGTTTTGCGTCTTCATCGGCTCGAAGCGGCCTGCCTGCCGGAAAACAAGCCTTCGGCGGCTCTGCTGGTCCGTACGGGGTTTCAATATGAGGGCCTGGCCCGTCGATATCTCAAGATCAATGGCGTGTGGCAGGATCACTGGCTGTTCGCGCTCCTCAACGACGACCCGTTGCCGTAGCCCGTTTTCAAATGAGGCGGATGCCGATTCGCCAAGCGCGGCCGCGAGTTTTTCCATTCGGACCGGCGCCCGGTCACAGCGCGTGAAGCCCTGATGCGAGGTCGAATGCTGCTTTGTGCCGCCGAAACGGCCGCCTCCGTTCCCCCTCGCCTCCTCGCTGTCGCGCGAGTGACGCTTATTTTTTGCGCCGCATGGATCGCCGCCGCGCTGATGGCTTCGTCGCCCGCATCGGCGGTGGAGCCCATCGTCGTCGGCTCGGCGCAGGAAAAGATCGACATCACCCTTCTCGGTGAGTTTTACGAGCGGCGCGGGGACAAGATCGCCGCCGAAACCGCAGCCAACGCCGATGGCATCGCGGGCCGCATGACCGTCTCCGCGAAAACGCCCGGCACCAATCCGAGCTGGATCGTTTTCGCGCTGTCAAACCCGACCGACAAGCCGGTGACACGCTTCCTCAGCGCCCAGCGCTACGACATCGTCAATTCGGGCGTGTTCAAGCCCGACCTCGACGCACCGCGCATCACCAACGTCACGCCGTCGCTCGGCTTCCGCCCTGAGCGGGTCGACGATTACGACTTCCTCGACATATACCGCCTTTCGATCGAACCCGGCACCACGGTGACATTCATCGTGGAACTCGCTTCGGCGTCGGTGCCGCGCCTCTACCTCTCCTCGGCGCAGAATTTCGGCAAGCGCCTGCGCGACGTCAATCTGCTGAACGGCATCCTGCTCGGCATCACGGGCCTGCTAGCGCTGTTTTTCACCGTGATCTTCGGGGTCAATCACAAGTCGATCTTCCCGGCGGCGGCGTTGCTCGCCTGGTCGGCGCTCGCCTATCTCTGCGTGGATTTCGGCTTCTGGCACAAACTATTCCAACTATCCTCCGAGGACAACGGCACCTATCGGGCGATGACGGAGGCGTCGTTTGCGGCGAGTCTCGTCATCTTTCTCTACGCCTTTCTCAACCTAAGGCTGTGGCACTCGTGGATTTCCATGGCCTTCTTCGGCTGGATCGTAGCGCAGCTCGGCCTCATCTTCTTCGGGCTCGTGGATGCGCAGGCAACCATGAGCCTCGCGCGCCTGTCGCTGATCCCCATCTCGGTCATAGGAACGGCCGTCATCGTGTTTCTGGCGCTCAGGGGACAGGAACGCGCGCTTTCGCTGCTGCCGACATGGATGCTGTTCCTCCTGTGGCTGTTCGCAGCCGCCGTCATCGTTACCGGCAAAATGTCCGGCGACGTGGCCGTGGTGGCGATCTCGGCGGGCCTCGTGGTGTTCCTCATGCTGGTCGCCTTGACGGTGACGCAATACGCGTTCCAGAGTGCCGATCCCGGCGCGTCCGGGGAAGACCCGGGGCAGTTCAAGCTGCGCGTCATGGCGCTGGAGGCCTCCGGCGCGAGCGTCTGGGAATGGGACGGGCGCCGGAACGAGATCAACGCCGGGCCTGAGGTGGAGAACGCGCTCGGCGTTCCTCCCGGCACGCTTCGCTGCTCGCAGGACGCCTGGCTCCAGCATCTCCACGCCTCCGACCGTGAACGCATGCGCCTCACGCTGTGGACACTTCGCGAGCGGCAGGGCGGCGACATCAACCTCGAATTTCGCATGAAGCGCGCCGATGGCGGCTATCTCTGGTACGAGCTTCGCGCCGCCGTCACGCCGCAACGGACGACGCGCCAGCTCCGCGGCGTCGGCCTCCTGCGTAACGTCAACGCGCAGAAGCGGGCCCAGGAGCGGCTGCTCCACAACGCCATCCGCGACGGCCTGACCGGCCTGCCGAACCGTGAGCTTTTCCTCGACCGGCTGCAATTCGCCGTCGCCCGTGCGCAACTGGAAAACCTGAAGCCCACGGTCTTCTTCGTCGATCTCGACGCGCTGAAGAACCAGAGCCGTTCGCCCGATTTCGCCACCAATGACGGCGTGCTGCTGACCATCTCGCGGCGGCTCCAGCGATACATCTCGCAGCAGGACACGTTGGCCCGCGTCAGCGCGCTGCAATTCGCGATCCTCATCTCCGACGACACCGAGCCGCGCCATATCGCCATGCTGGCCGAGCGCGTGCGCCGCTCGCTTCGCACGCCGATGAAGGTTGGCGGCCGCGATCTCGTGCTCACCGGCAGCATCGGCATCGCCATGTATGACGGCACGCAGGAGCACGCGGAAGACCTGTTGCGCGAGGCCGAAAGCGCCATGTATCGCGCCAAGCGCGCAGGGCCCGACCGCATCGAGCTGTTCAAGCCCGAAATGCGCGGCGCCACCGACGAGCGCGCCATCGTTCAGGCCGATCTGAAGCACGCCATCGAGCGCCGCCAGATTCGCATCCTGTACCAGCCCATCATGCGCATCGCCGACGAGCGGCTGGCGGGCATGGAAGCGTTCGTCATCTGGGAGCACCCCACGCTCGGCAAGCTTTCGCTGCAGGAATTTGAAGCCGCAGCCGAAGCCGCAGGGCTCTCCGGCGAACTGTGGTCGTATGTCTTCGAGCGCTGCATCCGGCAGGGCGCGCGCTGGCACCGCATCCTTCAGCGCGACGATCCGATTTACCTCTCGATCAACATGTCGAGCCAGCAGCTTTTCCACCATGATCTGGTGCAGAACCTGCGGCTCATCATCGGGCGTGAGACGCTGCCAAAGGGCGCGCTGCGGCTGGAAATCGCCGAGACGCTCATCAACGCGAACCCCGAGCAGGCGATCGAAATCCTCGACTGGCTGAAAAGCCTCAACGTCTCCATCGCCCTCGACGAGTTCGGCGTCAGCTTCTCGTCGCTGTCCTACTGGAACCGCCTCTCCATCGACGCGATCAAGATCGACCGCTCGCTCGTGACGCTCTCCGACAAGGACCGCTCGAGCGCCATGGTGCTGAAAGCGGTGCTGTCCATTGCGCATGAACTCGGCAAGGACGTCGTGGCGGTGGGCATCGACAGCGAGGAGGATCTCGCTTATGTCCGCGCGCTCGGCTGCGATTACGGTCAGGGCTTCTTCTACGCGGACCTCATGTCCGACAAGGATGTCGTCAACCTTCTGAACGCCATCGCGCGCTCGACCAAGCGCGACAACAGGGCCATCGAGAAGGAAGAGCGTCGCGTCGACCGCCGCGCGGAAAAGGGGCGCGAGGAGGAAAGCGAAAAGGCGCTGGTTCTCGCCGAAAGGGAAGCGCAGACAGCGGGCGATGGCGCGCCGAAGGCGTCCGCCAAGCCGTCGCGGGCAATCGGCCGCCGTTTCCGTCGCGGAGACGCGAGCAAGGCGCGGACAAAGGGCGAGGCGGCAGCGCCGAAGCCAGAAGTTGCGACGCAAACAGCAAGCCTTGTCCCAGGTCAGCCGCCCCAGCCCGGTCAGGGCTTTGCCACCGACGCCCCCAAACCGCCGGGGCAGCCTTTCCCGCCGTTCAATAAGCGATAAAACTTCTCGCGGCTCCTTGATCTGCGATGAGCCATAGTCGCTTTCCCGAATCGGCATTTTCCACGGCGGTTTCGCCTAAAACGCCCTTGGCATGAACGCCAAGGCAATGCGCGTGTGGGGATGGTCGCGCGACGGCGTAGACTCAGAAATAGGTCTTCAGGTCCATGCCCGCGTAGAGAGACGCGACCTGCTCGCCATAGCCGTTGAAGGGAAGCGTCGGGCGACGCGGCGCGAACAACCCGCCCTCGCCGATACGCCGCTCGGTCGCCTGGCTCCAGCGCGGATGATCCACCGCCGGGTTCACGTTGGAATAGAAGCCGTATTCGCGCGGGTTCTGCATGTTCCACGAGGTCGGCGGCTGGCGCTCCACGAGGCTGACGCGCACGATCGACTTGATGCTCTTGAACCCGTATTTCCATGGCACGACGAGACGCAGCGGCGCGCCGTTCTGATTTGGCAGCGTTTCGCCGTAAAGGCCGACCGCGAGAATCGTCAGCGGATGCATCGCCTCGTCGAGGCGCAGGCCCTCGCGATAGGGCCAGTCGAGCGGCTGGAAAAAGCCCTTCTGCCCCGGCATCTCGGACGGCCGCACCAGCGTTTCGAAAGCGACGAACTTCGCGGAGGCGAGCGGCTCGACGCGCGCGAGCAGCGCCGACAACGGGAAGCCGATCCACGGGATCACCATCGACCAGCCTTCGACGCAGCGCAGCCGGTAGATGCGCTCTTCAAGCGGCGCGAGCTTCAGGATGTCGTCCTGCGCCAGCGTTGCGGGCTTCGCGACGAGCCCGTCGATGGCGACAGACCAAGGGCTCGTCTTGAGCTTGCCGGCATAGGAGGCAGGATCGCCCTTGTCCGTGCCGAACTCGTAGAAATTGTTGTAGGTGGTCACGTCCTTCTTCGGCGTCAGCGGCTCGGTCGTGCCGAACGGACCTTTGTCGAAGGCGAGCGGCTCCGCGTTCGAGGGCGATGGCAGGCCCAGCGCCAGCGACGCAATCGCCCCGCCGATGAACTCGCGGCGACGCAAATACAGCGCGCGCGGCGTGATCTCGGATGAGGGGATGGGCGGCCCCAGCGCGTCGCGCGTTCCGACAGCCGCGCTCTGGCGCACGGATTTCTTGCCGTCGTTCGCCTTCAAACGATCCGGTTCGCATGCGGGTTGATCTGGGCGTTTGTCCAACATGACACCTCGCTTCCGATTGGCATGTGGGCGTCGCTGCGGGAAAACGCCACCGGGTGTCCATCACAAGGCGGAGAGGCGGCGCTCCTCGCTCGCCCCCTCAGCCCGGCAGCGCCGCCGGGTGAGTCCGTCGCGCGAGGCCGTAGAGATAGACGATCAGCCCGCACCAGATGATCGCGAAGCCGGCGAGCTTCGCCTCCGTCAGCAACTCGCCGAACACGAAGACGCCGATCAGGAATTGCAGCGTCGGCGCGAGATATTGGAGCATCCCGATGGTCGAGAGCGGAACGCGCTTGGCGGCGAGCGCGAAGGTGATGAGCGGCACGACGGTCACCACACCGGAGCCCGCGAGCAGCAGGTCGAGCGTTGCTGGGCCGTGAAGCATCGCAAGTTGGCCGCGCATGCCCATGGTCCACAAAAGCACCGCGGCCGGAAGCGCAAGGATCGCCGTTTCCAGGAACAGCCCTTCGGCGGCCGGAAGGGGCGCGGTCTTCTTGATGAGGCCGTAAAATCCGAAGGATAGCGCCAGCGCGAAGGCGATCCACGGCACGCTCTGCGCGCCAAGACACAGATAGGTCACGCCCGCCGCCGCCGTCAGCACACCTGCCGCCTGCACCGGCGAAAGCCGCTCGCCGAGCGCTATGCGCCCGATAATCACATTGACGATGGGCAATATGAAATAGCCGAGGCTCGCCTCTACGGTTCGGTTTGTCGTCACTGCGAGGATGTAGACGCCCCAGTTGATCGAGATGAGAACCGCCGCGAGCGCATAGAGACCGACCAGCCGCAAGTCGAGGCGGCGCATCAGCGCTCGCAAGTGCCCTGACAACACGAGCCATGCGAGAAGGAAGACGAGCGACCACAGGATGCGCTGGGCGAGGATCTCAAGCGCCGAAGCCGGTTTGAGGAGCGCGAGATAAAGCGGAAGCAGCCCCCAGATGAAATAGGTCGCAAGCGCGAACCCGAGCCCGTGCATATCCACTGCCCTTCCCTCCCGGAGCGCGCGCATCCTGATGAGCATTCGTTTGACGCCTCAGACCCCCCAGACAAGGCTCACGATGAACCTCCCCGCGATGAACAGCAGGAAGGACATGAACGTGATTTCGAGCGTCCGCCGCGAAAGCCGATGCGCCACCTTCGCGCCGAGCGGAGCCGCGAGTACGCTCACCGGGCCGAGCACGATGAAGCCGAGCAGGCTGACATAGCCCGCCGACAAAGGTGGCAGCGCGGCGACGTTCCAGCCTTCCACGATATAGCCGATGGTCGCCGGGATCGCGATGATCGGCCCGAAGCCGGATGCGGTGCCGACCGCCTGGTGGATCGGCCAGCCGAGGAACTTCATGTAGGCTGTGACATAGGCTCCGCCGCCAATGCCGATGAGCGTCGAGATCAGGCCTATGCCGAAACCGGCCACGAGGTTCCACGGCGCGGGCGGAAGCGCCGCGTCAGGGTTTGGCTCACTTTTGCCAAAGGCGAGCCGCGAGGCGATGAAGATGCACGACGCCGCGAAAACAGCCTTGAGGAAGCTCGACGGCGCGCGCGACGCGATGAACACGCCGAGCACCGCACCTGCCACGACCCACGGCCCGAGCCGCCGGATTACCTCCATCACCACCGCGCCGTGCTTGTTATGCGAGCGCACCGAATTGATCGCGGTGGGGATGATGATGGCGAGCGATGTCGCCACGCAGACGCGCATGATGATGCTCTCGTCCACGCCAGCGAGCCTGAACAACTCGTAGAGCACCGGGACGCTCACCGCGCCGCCGCCGATGCCGAGAAGGCCCGCGAGAAAGCCGGTGATGATGCCGCCGATGAGGAGCGCGATGGACAATTCCGCGATCTGATACCACGGCAGGTGTTGAACAAGGTCGAGCATGGCGGGACATGAGATGGAAGTTGAAAGGCGAGCGGAGACTACAGTTTTGCCACGTGCATGCAATTATTATTATTTTCGGCCATTATTGTATACATTGCGGAACGTATGGCATGCAATTGGTAGCGCGGCTTCCACCGGACGACGTAAATCGGCGGCTCGTGACGGCCTTGCGATGCACGCAGGACCGACCGAGAACACATCGGCTAATCGAATTTCTAACACCGCGACCTTGCCCAGCGCATAGGGCCGGGGCGGTTTACGCGGCGATTGAAGGATTTCGCGCGGGCAATCAAGCTTCGGCCGCAGTTATGCCGCGAGCGACGGCGCCTCTTCGACCCGCCGCGCCGCCTCGATAGCGGCGTGTATGATATCCAGCCCCGCGCCCGGCTTGACGCTTTCCTCGGTCAGCAGACGCCGGAAAGGCCGCGCGCCCGGCCTGCCGTTCACGAGCCCGAGCATATGGCGCGCGATGGCGGAAAGCCGCGTGCCGCGCCCAAGCTCGCGTTCGATGTAGGGTAGCATGCGCTCCAAAGCCTCGTGCGGTCTGAGCGGCGCAGTCGTCTCGCCATAGAGCGTGGCATCCACTTCGAGCAGCAACGCCGGGTTCTTGTACGCCGCGCGGCCGAGCATCACGCCGTCCACCATTTCGAGATGTGTGGCGCTTTGTTCGATCGTTTCGATGCCGCCATTGATGATAATCGTCAGTTCGGGGAACGCGGCCTTCAGGCGATAGACGCGCTCGTAATCGAGCGGCGGCACGTCGCGATTCTCGCGGGGCGACAGGCCCTTGAGCCACGCCTTGCGCGCATGAACGATGAAGATCTCGCAGCCAGACGCCGCCACCGTCTCGATGAAGCGCGTGAGATCGGCCTCGCTGTCCTGCTCGTCGATGCCGATGCGGTTCTTCACGGTGATGGGGATCTGCCCGCCGACGGCGCTTTTCATCGCTGCCACGCATTCGCCGACAAGCTTCGGCTCTGCCATCAGGCAAGCGCCGAACCGGCCCGATTGGACGCGATCCGACGGGCAGCCGCAATTGAGGTTGATTTCGTCATAGCCGAAGCCCGCGCCGATTTCGGCCGCGCGCGCGAGTTCGACCGGGTCCGAGCCGCCGAGTTGCAGTGCGACCGGATGCTCCGATGCGTCGAAGCCGAGAAGCCGCTCGCGGTCGCCGAACATGATGGCGCCGGACGTGACCATCTCGGTATAGAGCCGCGCGCGACGCGACAGTTGACGGTGGAAGAAACGGCAATGCCGGTCCGTCCAATCCATCATGGGGGCAGTGCAGAATGTCCATTG
>NZ_JFZJ01000065.1 GCF_000636015.1 Rhodomicrobium udaipurense JA643 | reverse complement strand
GGCGCTCGATCCCGCGCAGTTGCCGGTCTATTACTGCCTCTACAAGATCTACGCCTATCGCGGCCTTCTTAACAGGGCGTTGGCGGTCGCCAAGGCGGGGCTCAAGGAAGCCGCCCGGCAGGCGGGCTGGAGCGCAGACTTCCGCGCGTGGGAACGCGGGGCCGTTTCATCCGGCGGGCCGGAGCGCTTCGCGCTTTATACGTTGAAGGCGCTGGCGTTCATCCATCTTCGGCGTGGCGAAACATCCGCCGCGCAAGCCTGCCTCGACAAGCTCGCTGAACTCGCGCCGGATCGCGAAGTGGATTTCACGGTCGTTGCGGCGCTTGCCGAGAAGGTGGCCGGGGGCGCGTAAACCCTCCGCCGGCGTTCGTCATGATGGGCAGCGGAACGATACGCGCTCCGCGAACTGCGAGCCGATGTTGCTCGCCGGATCGATGTTTTCGCCAAGCTGCGAGAGCTTCTTCTCCTGTCCCACGGCGCGGTCGCCCACATGCGGCGTGCAGGGCGACGGCTGGGCACCGGCGGGCGCGGCAAGCTTCACCGCATCGTCCTTCGAGAAGGTAAGCGAGACATACATGCCCGGATCGTAGATCGAGAAATTGAAGTCTTTCAGCTCGTCGCGCGGCACGGGCTTTTCCAGCGGCAACGTAAAATAAAGTGTCAGCAGGTCGTCCTTGTATTCGAGCCGGTAATCCGTCGTCGGCTCCTTCAGCACGGCCTTTGTTTTGCCGACGAACGCGTAAGTAAAATATTCGAACTCCTTCAACGCCTCGACATTTGTCTGCGCGAGCGGCTTCAACTCTTCCTCGCTATAGACGCCATCGCCGTTCGTATCCATGCCCTCGACCGCGTAGGACGTGTAGAATTGGTCGAACGTCCATTTGTGCCGCAAGGCGACGACCTCGCCGCTCTGGCCGAGCTGTAATTCGGTGTGCATCGTGACCCACACATGCGGATGCGCGCGGCCAAGCTCCGTCTGGACGGCAAGCGCGCAAAGGATGAGGCCGAGGCGGGAAAACCAACGCTGTATCATGGTCTTGCTTTCAAATGCGAGTGCCTGAGGAACAGCACGGAATTCCGGCTTTTTGAGGTATTCCAACTCCCGATATGCGTCGTCGATCCACAATGACGTCACAAATGTAATACTATAACGTTACGTCAAAGGTCGGGCGCGCGGCTTCACCCGCGCGTCGGCCCCATGCTATCCGGCAAAATTCTCGCGAGACCTTCCCATGAAAATTCTGAAAACGATCCCTCTGGCCGCGCTTCTGGCGGCCTGCGCCCTCACGGCATCCCAGGCCGAAGAGCACCGCCAACTCGGCGCGCATGTGCACGGGCACGGCAAGCTCAACATCGCGATCGAAAAGAATGTCGTTTCGATCGAACTCGAAGCGCCCGGCGCGGATATTGCGGGCTTCGAGCATGAAGCCAACACGAAGGAAGACAAGGCAAAGCTCGAAAAGGCGAAGGCGACGCTCGCAAAAGGGCTTGAGCTTTTCACGCCCGCTTCGGCGGCCGGGTGCAAGCAGACGAGCGCGAAGGTTGCCCTCGAAGCCGGGCATGAGCACGAAGGCGAAGGCAAGGAAGAGCACGATAAGCACGCCGCCGAGGCGAAAGACCACGACCATGACAAAGGCGAAGATCATCACTCGGAATTCCATGCGGAATATGCATTTGAGTGCGTCGCGCCGGAAAAGATCACGAGCCTGAGCTTCGGATATTTCAAGCAGTTCCCGAATGCTGAGGAGCTTGACGTGACTGTCATCACGCCGAAGGGTCAATCGAGCTATGAGGTGACGAAGGACAAGCCGAAGCTCGAACTCTGATGGAGCGAATTTGACATTCGAGGCCCGGCTCAGGAAGCTCTCGCCCGCATGTCAAATTCAGAAACTTAATGCAAATGTCGGAATGGACCACCAAGGGTGTCTGAGGTGATCGCTTCACCGTTACCTTCCACCGAGGACAAGCCGCGCCGCCACGAAGGTGGCGCGGACATCGTTCGCATCGGTGGCGTGCAGTTCACATGGCCCGGCCGCAATCCCTTCACGCTCGCCATTGACGGCTTTTCGCTTGGACAGGGCGAGCGGCTGTTGCTGATCGGCCCGTCCGGCAGCGGCAAATCTACGTTCCTGAGCCTGCTCGCCGGGATCGCGAAGCCCGACGCGGGCAAGATCGATGTGCTGGGCTGCGATATCGCGCGGCTCGACGGCGCGGCCCGCGACCGCTTTCGCGCCGAGCATTACGGGATCATCTTTCAGATGTTTAACCTCCTGCCTTACGCGTCGGTGATCGACAATGTGTTGCTGCCGCTGAGCTTCTCGCCGTCGCGGAAAAGGCGGGCCGAGGCACGCGGCGGAGGGCGCTCTGAGGCCGCGCGGCTTCTCGGCAACCTCGGCATCGAGCCTTCGCTGATCGAAAGCGGCAATGCCGCGAGCCTCAGCGTTGGCCAGCAGCAGCGCGTCGCGGCCGCCCGCGCGCTGATCGGCTCGCCCGAAATCGTCATCGCCGACGAGCCGACCTCGTCGCTCGACCGTAACCGACAGCAGGCTTTTCTCGATCTCCTGTTCACCGAAGTTGAAGCGGCAGGCGCCACGCTCATCATGGTGAGCCACGACGAAAGCCTCGCCGGGCGCTTCTCGCGCGTCGCCGACCTCGCCGAAATCGCGCAAGCCTCGCGCGGGGGCCGCTCATGATTATCGTTCGCCTCGCGCTGCAATCGCTCGCTAACCGATGGCTGACCGCGTGCCTCACCATCCTGTCCATCGCGCTCAGCGTGATGCTTCTGCTCGGCGTCGAGAAGGTGCGCACCGGCGCGCGTCAGAGCTTCGCCGACACCATTTCCGGCACAGATCTCATCGTGGGCGCGCGGTCGGGCAACCTCAACCTGCTGCTTTATTCGGTCTTCCGCATCGGCAACGCGACCAACAACATCACCTGGAAGACCTATCAGGACATCCAGACGAATCCCGACATTGCGTGGATCGTGCCGATCTCGCTCGGCGACAGCCATCGCGGCTTCCGTGTGATGGGGACGGTGCCGGAGTATTTCGCGCATTATCATTATCGGCGCGGGCAGCCGCTCACCTTCGCGGCCGGCGCACCCTTTAGCGACCTGTTCGATGCGGTGATCGGGGCCGACGTCGCCACGCAACTCGGCTACAGGGTTGGCAACAAGATCGTCGTCGCGCATGGCGCGGGCGCGGTGTCGTTCCTTGAGCACGACGACAAGCCATTCCGCGTGTCGGGCATCCTCGCGAAAACCGGCACGCCCGTCGACCGCACGGTGCATGTAAGCCTCGGCGCAATCGAGGCGATCCATGTCGACTGGCAGAGCGGCGCGCGCGATCCGACAAAGGCCGTGTCAGCCGACGACGTGCGCCAGATGGACCTGACGCCCAAGGCGATCACGGCGGCCTTAGTGGGGCTGAAGTCGCGGCTCGCTGCCTTCCGCGTCCAGCGCGAGATCAACAATTACCGGCAGGAGCCGCTGTCCGCGATCCTGCCAGGCGCGACGCTGCAAGAGCTTTGGGGCCTCGTCGGTACTGCGGAAACCGCGCTTTCGGCCGTCTCGGGCATGGTGGTGATAACCGCGCTGCTCGGTATGGTGACGATGATCCTCACCACGCTCAACGAGCGCCGCCGCGAAATGGCGATCTTGCGTTCCGTTGGCGCGCGGCCGTCCACGATCCTCTCGCTGCTCGTCGTCGAAGCGGGCGTGCTGACTTTTCTGGGGGTTCTCGCCGGAACGCTGTTGCTCTATGGCGCATTGATGGGGCTTCAGCCCTATATTGACCGCACTTACGGGCTTCATGTCGCGGTCGATCCACCGAGCGCGGATCAATTGAAGATCCTCGGCGGCATCGTGGCGGCGGGTTTCCTTGCGGGGCTGTTGCCGGCGCTTCGCGCCTATCGACTCTCGCTCGCCGACGGCATGACGGTCCGCACCTGACGGAGAAGGACAGATGAAGAGACTGGCGGCGGCATGCGTGGCCCTTCTGTTGACGACCGGTTTCGCGCCGATCGAGAACGAGCCGCCGATGGAAATCGGGTGGGGCAGGCTGGTCCCGCCCGCGCCGGTCGCTCCGCCGAACGTGAAATCGAAAAGCTTCCTGTCGGGCGCGACGCCGTCGCCAGCGCTCGGCGGCAGCGAGCCGCCTCCGCCGCTGCTTCCGCCCGGCGAAGACCGTCCGTGGCTTTCCGAGCGGCGCAATCAGCCGGGCGCGGGCGCGCCGGTCCCGGTGGTGCAGGAGTTGGACGGCAAGCGCGTGAAGATCGGCGGCTATGTCGTGCCGCTCGATTTCGACGCAACGAACGTGAAGGAATTCCTGCTGGTGCCGTTCATCGGCGCTTGCATCCACGTGCCCCCGCCGCCGCCGAACCAGATCATCTATGTGAAGGTTGAGCAGGGGTTCGACGTGGCGGGCTCGTTCGATCCCGTGTGGGTGACGGGGCGGATCGCGGTCGCCTCGCAATTCACGGGGCTTGCCGAGACGGGCTACACCATCGACGCGGACACGGTCGATACGCGGAAGGAGTAGCGCGGCTCCTTCGGTTTTAGCGCCGCGCCCCTAAGAGGATTGGGGCGTACTGGATCAGGAACAGGCCGAACGCCGCGAGCCACAGCACGCCCGACGCCGAATAGAAAAACATCGCATGTTCGGGAAAGAACCCGGCGAGCGGACGCGATAGCGCGGCCAGCAGCAGTGCGGCATAGCTCGCCTGCGTGATGCGCGACGCCGACAGCGCCCGCCCCGTATGCGCGAGGCTCGCCCGCGTCATCACACCCACGATCATGGTGGAGATGACGCCGACCGTCAGGATGTGCAGCACCGACCATGTCGGCACGAGGTCGAGGGCAGCGGCGGCGATGGCGGCGAACGCCAGCGGCACGAACGCGTAGGCCAGATGAAGGATGAGAAGCAGCGGATCGCTCGCCACCTTCCAGCCACGCCAGCGATAGAGGCGATAGCTCTGCATCGCGAAGGCGAGCGTCGCCGGGATCGCGGTCAACGGGTTCGACGGCGCGGCGGTGTAGAAGCCGAGCGCGACCGCGCCGACCGCGATGGCGGCGATGTCATAACGGCCGAAGGGCACCGGCAACGGCTTCTTGCCGAAGCGGTTGAGCCAATTATGCGTGAAGCTCGGAATGATCCGCCCGCCGATGAGCATCACCATCACGGTGAAGGCCGAGACGCCGAGCCGCGCCGGGATGGTCTCGTCGCCGCCGGTCAGCACGGAGGCATGGAACCAGACATTCGCACCCGTCAGGAACAGCACGGCGGCGAGGATTTTAAGGTCGCCCCATTTCTTCCCCGCGATGAGTTCGCGCGCCACGATGAAGGCGAGCGCGGGCAGGAACAGCGCGTCGATGGCGGCGGAGGCGGTGAGGCCGAGCACGTCCGGCGCGAGCATCGCGGCGCGCCCCGCGCACCAGATCGCAAAAAGCCCAGCGAGCGGCCAGCCGGAGACGGGCAGCCGCCCTGTCCAGTTGGGAACCGCCGTCAAAAGGAAGCCCGCGAGCGCGGCGGTGGAGAAGCCGAACAGCAGTTCATGCGCGTGCCAGTAGGTTGCGCCATAGCTGCCGCCGATGGGCACGTGTCCGGCGAGCGCGGCGATCCACAGCGCCATCGAAGCGAAGGCCCATAGCCCTGCGCCAAGGAAGAACGGCCGGAAGCCGTAGGAGAAGAGCACGGGGCCGGTGCGCGCGAGGCCGCGCGGTATGCCGCCGCGCGGGGAGGCGGTTTCC
The DNA here is from genome assembly GCF_000636015.1 of Rhodomicrobium udaipurense JA643. Lineage (GTDB taxonomy): Bacteria > Pseudomonadota > Alphaproteobacteria > Rhizobiales > Rhodomicrobiaceae > Rhodomicrobium > Rhodomicrobium udaipurense. The sequence goes on along the minus strand of NZ_JFZJ01000065.1, from coordinate 12,661 downwards.
GGCTGGCGGGGGGAGGTCGCGGTGGGGTCGGTTGCGGTCATTGTGGCTGTCATCGGCGAAATCCTTTGTTCGCCACATCTTAGCGAACGGCGACGCGCGCCTGTTTGTTGCGGCGCAACTTCAAACGCGGTTCGCCGCGGCCGAATGCGTGCTGTCAGTCGGCAAATGAATCGCGTTTATCGTCAGACGGCTGCGCGCTCAGTCGCGCGGCGCTTCGGCGAGTTTCGCGAGCTTCGCGGCGTCGCGCACGACGAGTTTCCGGCGACCGCCCTCGACAAGCCCCTGCGCCTCCCACGCGCTCAGGATGCGCGACACGGTGTGAAGCGTCGTGCCGGTCATCTCGGCGATGTCGCGCCGGCTGATCGGGAAGTCCACACGCGTGCCGCCAGCGTCCGCCTTGCCCGCCTGATCGACGAGCCGCAGCACGGTATGCGCCACGCGCCGCTCGACCTCCTGCGTCGACATTTCGCGAATGCGCGTGTGAGCCTCGTCGAGCCGCTGCCCGATGGTGCGGATCGCGTTCATCGCGAGATGTGGGTTGGCCTCGACGAAGGCGTTCCAGTTGGTTGAAGGCCATGCCGCGACGATGCTTTCGACGGCGGCTGTTGCCGTGCCGGGATAGTCCGGGCGGGAGAGGGCGCAGGCGAAGCCCAAAAGGTCGCCCGGATTGACGATGCGGACGATGATCTGCTGGCCGTCGGCGGTGATCTGGCGAACCTTGAGGCGGCCGTCGAGCAGCAGATAGAATGACGTGGCGGGCTCGCCCTGTTCGAAGACCGCCGCGCCCTCGGCGACGCGTCTTGCCGTGGCGCGCGACGCGAGCAGGGCGACTTGCGCATCCGTCATCGACGCGAACAGCGCAAACCTCTTCAACACGCCCTTGTCCAACGCCACGATGTCAGCCTTTCTCTTCCGCTACGATATGAGTCTCGTCGCGCAAAAGGCAACCGTTCCGACAATGCCGATCGGATACGGCTCCAGCGCAAGTGCGTTACCGGGCAGCGCCCAAGGACGGATGCGATTTGGCGCCATCCATTATTCCTTACAAGACTATAGAGCGGCTGACGCCTCGCTGGCTCGCGTAGCATTCAACCGCCTCATTGCGCTGCGCATTTTCTGGCGCTCCCGCAGTCTCCAAAAGCAGCCAATTATAACTACAACATGTCGTAGATGGTGCCCATCGAGTTTCGACTGATCGGCCAAGCAAATCCTGCGCCAACTGATATGTCTCAGAATGCTACCGGAATCTCATCCACGAGCCGGATTCCTGCCCTCACCGCTACTATCTGTTCCTTGTCTACAACACAAACAAGGAATACGCATATGAGCGATCAATTTAATCTTCACCACCAAACGCGGCTGCCGTCGGATCCCAAATTCTTGTTTGACCGAGTCGAGTGCTACTATCGTGAGCGGCTCGATGAGACTTGGAAAGGGCGGCATCCGATGAAGGGCATGATCCCTGGATCGTCCGCTATCAAGTTGCGCAGCAACGACTACTTGTGCGTTGCCGCCGACCGGCGCGTCATCGAAGCGGAGGTCCGCGCGCTGCAAGCCAGCGGTCACGGCGACTCGGTGTCACGCACGTTCGTCCATCACGAGGCGGACGGGCTCAATGCCTTCGAACAGCGCGTGGCGCGTCTGATGGGTTCGGAAGCCGCCGTCCTGGCCAACTCGGGCTACTGCGCCAATGTTGGTCTGATCCAGGCGATTTGCCGCCCCGACACGCCTGTGTTCCTCGACATGAAGGCGCATCTGTCGCTGTGGGAAGGTGTGAAGAGCGCGGGCGCCAAGCCCACGCCCTTCCGCCACAACGATGCCGAGCATCTCGATCGCTTGATCGGGAAGGTCGGCCCCGGCGTGATCGTGGTCGATGCCCTCTACAGCATCGACGGCAACATCGCCGCGCTGGAGGACTTCGTCGAGGTTGCCGAGCGGCGCGGCTGCGCGCTGGTCGTCGACGAGACGCATTCCTTCGGCACGCACGGCCCCGACGGCGCCGGTCTTGTCGCAGCCCTTGGTCTCAGCCATCGCGTGCACTTCCGCACCGTTGGCCTGTCCAAGGCTGTGTCGAGCCGCGGCGGCCTGGTCGTATGCTCGCAGCGCAACGCCGAGTTCCTGCGCTACGAATCGCTACCCGTGATCTTCAGCACTCAGGTGCTTGCGCATGAGGTCGCGGGGTATAACGCTGCTCTCGATATTTTCGCCAACGAACCGTCGCGGCAGCGTCTCTTGCACAGCAATCATCGTTACCTGACCGATGGCCTCGATGAGCTGGGCTACAATGTCGATCTGTCGAGGTCGCAGATCATCGCCCTTGAGGCGGGCGAGATTCTCGAGACAATCAAGCTGCGCGATGCTCTTGAGAAGCGCGATGTCTTCGGCGCGATCTTCCTGCCGCCGGCGACGCCTGCGAAGCGCTGCATCATCCGCTTCACGGTGAATTGCGGGTTGACCAAAGACGAGCTTGATCGCGTGCTGGCGGTATGCGCGGAGATCAGGGACGAAGTCGGTCTGGCATCCTGGCCGTCGACACGGCGCCGGGGTCGTCAGGCCCGCATGGTTAGCCTCCCGACCGCGCTTGCGGCATAGCGTGGCTTGACAAGGCGGACGCGGCGTCAGCCGCGTCCAACCTTTTTGCCTCGACGATGGGTAGCCTGATTTCGAAGCTCGTGCCTTTGCCAAGCTCCGATGAACAGGAGATGCTGCCGTCGAAACCTTCGACGACGCGGCGGCAGAACGACAGACCGATGCCGGTGCCGCCGGTTGCCGCGTGGCCTGTCACGAACGGTACGAAGATATAGGGGAGTGTCGCCGCCTCAAGGCCGGGGCCTGTGTCGGTGATCGAGAGTATGTGTCCTGCCGGTGTCGTTCTCGCCTCTATGAGGATTTGCCCGTCTCCTCCAGCGACCGCGCGGAGGGCGTTCTTGACGAGGTTGAAAATGACGTGGACCATCAGGATTTCCACGCCCTGATAAATGAAGTTGTCGCAGACGCGAACCTCGATCAACTCGCGTTCGCCGGGGCGGAATTGAAAGCGGCTGATCGCTTCATCAATCGTACTTGCGATGGCATAAAACTTCATGCGCTCTTGAGAATAGCTCTCATCCCTGAGGTTGGTAAGGAGCATGTCGATGACAAGGTTTGCGGCGACAGCGTGTTTATCTACGCGTTGGAGAGCGCCATTCAGCGCAGCCATATCGCGATCGCTCAGGGTGTCATCGTAGCCGCGCTCCTGCGCCCACCGGTTGACTGCGCTCAACCGGCCAAGGTGGTCCCTTGTTTTGTTGGCGTCGAGCCGGATACCAAGAAGGGGCGTACGCATCTCATGCGCGATGCTGCTCGCGAGAGCGCGCGCTGCAATGAGCTTGTCACGCGCGATGACGCGCTCGCTGTGCGAGAGGAAAACCACCGCACTCAGGATGAAGCCGTAAACAGGGAGGAGAAGCAGAAATTCGGTCGGGACATCGATCGCCCCGGACAGCAGCCAATAGCCGATAAGCCCGATCAGCACTCCCAATATCGAGACCAGGACACCGTTGGCCAGATCATAGAGCAGGAACGTGAACAGGATGATCGCGGTCTCTGACATCAGCCAGACGCTATTCTCACCGTTCATGAGTAACATCAGCGTAAAAAACGCCGGTCCTACGAACAGGAGGGCCCAATAACAATAGGGCAAGTAATACGATATGAGGTGTCGCGGCCAATAGCGCCTAAGCGCCACCGGGATGCAGAGCGCGGTTCCCACAACCCTTAACGTCAAGTTCTCATAAGGTTGCGGAAAAACGTATGTCCAGATGAAACAATAAACGGGGAAAGCAATAAGGGCGAGTAGCCCTGTGGCTGGCAGCTTGTATGCTGAGACGGCGTGGTACTCGACATACGCACCGCGAAGATGGCGCACAAGATTGCGAAACCGGGCGAACAAGGCCCGCCCCATCAGGCGTTGGGTCATAATGCCAAGTTGCACGACTACGAACTTTCACTTGCACGATATCATGTGCGGTAATTATAAAGTTTTCGCTTAAGCTGCCCGAAGTGCCTTACGATCGCCTTTGGCGTCCGAGGATCAGGACTGTACTTATGAGCACATTGCTACCGCTCTACCACCCGACGACATGTCTCGTCATCGACGATGACCGGCTCTATCTCGACAGCTTCGACTACAATTATTCCGATGTCACGCTGTGTGCAACCGAGCATCGCCCGGAGCAAGCCATCCGGCGCCTCCTGAAAGATGCGGAGCGGACCGGCTTGAGGATCGAAGAAGCCAATCGTGCGCCGGTTGACGAAGGGGAGACCGCCGATCCCGTCATTCGCCTGCCAGCATCGCGCATCGCCGCAATGGCCCGAGATCCCGCCCGCTTTTCGCGCATTTCGGTGGTCGTGGTCGATTTCGCAATGCCGAGCATGACCGGCGTCGAACTCCTCCAGAAGATCAAGCACCTGCCGGTCAAGAAGGTGCTCCTGACCGGCAAGACCGGGGATTCGACGGCCGTCGCCGCCTTCAACGAGGGCCTTATCAACCTGTTTCTGGTCAAGCAAGACCCAGACCTCCCCGAAAAGCTGAGGCGGATCATCCGGGAGTTACAGGTCGCATATTTCAGGGACATCACCGCGCCCCTGGAACCCATCGCAAAGCTGGAGGACACGGCATTCCTCGACGATCCTGGGATTGCGAGTTGGTACAACACGCTCGCCGAGCGGATCGGAGCGGTCGAGCACTATCTCCTGCCATCTCCGCCGGGCCTGATGCTGGTCGACGAGGCGGGGCAGGTCACCATCGCGTGGATCAACAACCCGGATCGGATGCGCGCCCAACTCGAGATTGCGATCGATGTCGACGCCCCCGCAGCGCTTTTGAAAGAGCTGCGCGCCGGCAACACGATACTCACCTGCCCGACGCTGACCGGGTTCTACGAAGAGCAGTACGAGTTCGACTGGCGAAAGTACGCTTTGCCGTGTGAAGCGATCCGGGGAAACACGCTCTGGAACGTCGCGATCCAGCGCGATCAGGCGCTTGGCTTGTCGCGGGCACTTGGACTGTCGGCAGTGTCGTTGCGCCAATACCGCCAGTCGCAGGTCGGGGGCGTCTGCGAAATCTAGCTGTCCATTCCCATTGTGTAACGGTTTGGCTTTCGGATGAAGAAATCCGGCTTTTCAGCTGAGCTTCCGGATAGCCTCGAAGTGTGTCCGGAGCCGCAAGGCCTTGAGTTATCTGCAAAGTTGTCGCGAAGTTCCGCGACCGGAGCTTCCGATCGCTGTAGTTCCGCTCGAATGGCGTGCGTTGTCGAGGGCAGCACCCGTGTAGAACCTGGACCGAAGTTCCTTCCACTGGGACGGCGTTAACGATACACCATCGCAAGCCGGGACTGAACAGCTAGGCTGGGGGCTCATTGCCTGGCATGGAAATCCGTTCGCGGCTCTCACTTGGAAAATGTCGGACTCCGCTATAGAATGATCGCTCTACGATCTGTCCTGAGAGGCTTCTCCGAGGGAATTGTGGGACGTGCGGGCGTGGCGGAATTGGTAGACGCGCTGGATTTAGGTTCCAGTGATGAAAGTCGTGGGGGTTCGAGCCCCTCCGCCCGCACCAACGGTAGATCCGGATTGTTTGTCGCAAGTTCAGCGTCACGATGCGCGCTTGATGTCGAACTTGTCGACGCGGTCGATCAGTTAACTCCGGCTGATGCTCCGGTGCGACACTAAACGTGACGACGGCTTTCCTGTATCGCTTCCGCTGAAAAAAAGATAAGCGGATTAGGTTTCGTCGAAATGACGACCTGCGTGGTTACATTTCGTTCGAGAACGCTTTAACCGCAGGGCTTGCGTAATAAGACTGCTCGCCATACTCTTTGGTTAAAGCGGACCAGAAAGAAGTCCGCCTGCAGGAAACGCAAAGGGACTTCGGGATCGAAAAGACCCTGAGACAAGAGCGACGTGCGCGAGGAGCATTTGTCTTCCGCGCCGAGTTGCTTGTTGATGTGTGCTCCGCTGACGAGAGCGTCCCTGCCTGAAGGACAACCGTTCGCCCCGCCGGGAGACAGGGTCATGAATCAGCGCGCGATACGCTTGGCATGGGAGGAATTTCAGCAACACGGTCGCAAGGCGCGCCTTCTGCCACGCGCCATCGCCGCCTCCTGGGAGCGGTCGCGGTCTTTTGGTGTGGGGACCGCCCTGGCGCGCGCTCCCCTCGCAGACGAACCAGAGATCTTTCGGAGGCGTTCGCTGAATGCGTCCTTTCTCGCAGCGTCGCACCCGGCGCTCGAACGCTCGCGTGAAATGTTGCGCGACGCCGCAAGCATGATGATCCTCGCGGATCGAACAGGCTTCGTCCTCGAAACGGCGGGAGACGGCCGCGTGGTCGAACAGGGCAAGGGCAACGCGCTTCAGACCGGCGGAGGGTGGCAGGAGGGCGCGATCGGCACGAACGCCATCGGCACGGCGCTCGCCGAACAGCGCCCGGTTCAGGTGACAGGCGCCGAGCATTTCTGCGAGGATGTCCAGCGCTGGAGTTGCGCCGCGGCTCCCGTGCATCATCCTATTGACGGCGAACTCCTCGGCGCGGTGGACATTTCCGGCCCCGTCGCGACCTTCAATCCGCAAAGCATGGCGCTCGCCGCTGCCATCGGTCGGGAGATCGAGGCGACGCTCGAAAAGGCGGCGAAGCTCGATCACGAGATCCTGCTGCGTCATCTGCTTTCCAAGCGCTCGACATGGCTCAGCGAAGACATCCTGGTGATCGACCGACGCGGCTATCTGGTGCATTCCACCGAAACGGCGATGCGCAAGATCGATACCGCGTCGCCCGACGATCTGCCCCGCGTGCTTCGTCGCATTATCGGCTCCGCCTCCGCCGAAGCCTGGGAGCGCAACTGCCGCGACCGGTTCCCCAATGCGGGCCTCGAAATCGTCAAGAACGATGGCGAGGTCGCCGGTTGCCTGATCGTGCTGCTCGGCAAGCGAAGCCTGCCCGCGAGCCCGGCCATCGCCCGCGCGCCGAAGCCCGCCGCCGATGCGTTCGACGACATCGTGGGCGACAGCGCCGTGATGCGCGATATTCGCGAGCGCGCGCGGAAGCTCGCGGCGAACCCGCTGCCGGTGTTGATCGAGGGCGAAACGGGCGTCGGCAAGGAGCTGTTCGCTCGCGCTATCAAGACGGCGAGTGCCTGCGCGAGCGGCCCGTTCGTGCCGGTGAACTGCGGTGGCATGGCGCGTGACCTCATCGCGAGCGAATTGTTCGGCTATGTGAAAGGCGCGTTCACAGGCGCAGATGGGAACGGCAGGCCGGGCAAGATCGAGAAGGCCGACGGCGGTATTCTTTGCCTCGACGAAATCGGCGAGATGCCGATGGACCTGCAATCCTATCTGCTTCGCGTGCTGGAAGACGGGATCGTGTATCGCGTCGGCGATCACGAAGGCCGCCCCGTGTCGATCCGGCTCGTTTCCATGACGAACCGCGACCTGATGGAGGAAGTCGGCGCGGGGCGCTTCCGGCGCGACCTGTTCTATCGGATCGCCGCCGCGCGCCTTCGTATCCCGCCGCTGCGGGAACGCGGCGACGATGTGCTCGTCCTCGCCGAGCGTTTTGCCGCTAGAACGGCGGCGCGGCTCGGTCGCGCAACGCCCTCGTTTTCGAACGACGCCTTGATGTTGCTTCGCCATTACGGCTGGCCGGGCAATGTCCGCGAGTTGCGCAACGTGATCGACGCCATTCTTGCGCTTTGCGAGACCGACCGGATCGACGTCGAGCATCTACCGCTCGAAATGCGCATGTGCGACAAGGCTTCCCGTGGGACGTGCGCGGAACCAGCAGTGGCACCGAAAGCGCCCACCGTCCTTCCGCCGCGGCGCGGGGCAAAGGCGCCCGAGCGCGAGGCTATCCTCGCCGAAGTCGAGGCATGCGGCGGCAATCTCACCGAAGCTGCGCGCCGTCTGGGCATCGCGCGCTCGACGCTGTATGTGCGGCTTGCGAAATATGGCGTCCTGCGCTCGCCGGAAGACTGACGCGCCTCCAAATTTCAGAACGTCCCGACGGCGGCTGATGAGGCCCCCGTCCCTGCGTTTCGTCGTCCGCGTCGTCCTTTTCCGCCATCCGGACGCCCGAACCGGACGCCCCGCCGGACGTTAGCGGACGCGAAAAGCCGGGTGAGCGGTTGCGGTAAGCCTTTGATCTGCCGAAGCCGCATCGCCGTGCGACATTCTGGCATGCTCCCTGCGAAAGAAGAGGCATCGGCGCGAAGACGCCGAGCGAAAGGGAGGTCAGAGTGAATTTAGCTGTACGGAACCTGAGAAGCGTGCAGGTGCTCGGCATCGATGCCGGCGGCACCATGACCGATACGTTTTTCGTCGATGCGAACGGCGAGTTCGTCGTCGGCAAGGCGCAGTCCACCCCCGAAAACGAAGCCATCGGCCTCATCAACTCCAGCCGGGACGGCCTGTCGCTCTGGAACATGGAGCTTGGCGAGGCGCTGAGCCAACTCAATACCGGCGTCTATTCCGGCACCGCGATGCTGAACCGCGTGGTGCAGCGGAAGGGCCTCAAATGCGGGCTGATCGTCAACGCGGGCATGGAAGACTTCCACCGCATGGGCCGCGCCGTCCAGTCTCATCTCGGCTACGCTTATGAAGACCGCATCCACCTCAACACGCACCGCTACGACCCGCCGCTCGTCCCTCGCCATCTCACGCGCGGCGTGGTCGAGCGCGTCGACATGTCCGGCACCGTGGTCATCCCGCTGCGCGAAGACTCCGCCCGGCGCGCTGCGCAGGATCTGATCGCACAGGACGTTGAAGGCATCGTTATCAGCCTGCTGCACTCCTACAAGAATTCGTCGCACGAACGCCGCGTCCGCGACATCGTCATTAAGGAAGTGGCCAAGAGCGGCAAGACGATCCCCGTCTTCGCATCCGCTGACTATTACCCCGTGCGCAAGGAAAGCCACCGGACCAACACTACCATCCTCGAAGGCTACGCGGCGGAGCCGTCCCGACAGACGCTGAAGAAAATCTCCGACGCCTTCAAGGAGCAGGGCACGAAGTTCGACTTCCGCGTGATGGCCACGCATGGCGGCACGATCTCGTGGAAGGCGAAGGAACTCGCGCGCACCATCGTTTCCGGCCCCATCGGCGGCGTGATTGGCGCGAAGTATCTCGGCGAAGTGCTGGGCTATAACAACATCGCGTGCTCGGACATCGGCGGAACCTCGTTCGACGTTGCGCTCATCACGCAGGGCGAACTGACGATCAAGAACGATCCGGACATGGCGCGGCTCGTGCTGTCGCTGCCGCTCGTGGCGATGGACTCGGTCGGTGCCGGTGCGGGTTCGTTCATCCGCCTCGATCCGTACACGAAGGCGATCAAGCTCGGCCCCGACTCGGCGGGCTATCGCGTCGGCGTGTGCTGGGCCGATAGCGGCATCGAGACGGTGACGATCTCCGACTGCCACATGGTGCTCGGCTACCTTAACCCCGACAACTTCCTCGGCGGCGCGATCAAGCTCGACCGCCAGCGCTCGGTCGACGCGATCAGGAAGCAGGTCGCCGATCCGCTCGGCCTTTCGGTCGAGGACGCGGCGGCGGGCGTGATCGAACTGCTCGACAGCGACCTTCGCGACTATCTGCGGGCGATGATCTCGGGCAAGGGCTATTCCCCCGCGAGCTTCGTATGCTTCTCGTATGGCGGCGCGGGGCCGGTCCACACCTACGGCTACACGGAAGGTCTCGGCTTCGAGGACGTGATCGTGCCGGCGTGGGCGGCGGGCTTCTCGGCCTTCGGCTGCGCGGCGGCGGATTTCGAATACCGCTACGACAAGTCGCTCGATATCAACCTTGCGCCGGATGCGCCGGACGGGGATCGCGCGAAGGCCGCGGCGGTGCTTCAGGAAGCATGGGACGAACTGACCCGCAACGTGCTCGAAGAGTTCCGACTCAACGGCTACGAGGCGGACAAGGTCACGCTGCAACCGGGCTACCGCATGCAGTATCGCGGTCAGTTGAACGACCTCGAAATCGAAAGCCCGATCAAGTCTGCGTCGACCGCTGAAGACTGGAACGCGATGGTGGACGCCTATAACGCCACCTACGGACGCGTTTATTCGGAAAGCGCGCGCTCGCCGGAGCTTGGCTATTCCGTCACGGGCGCGATCATGCGCGGCACGGTGCCGATCCAGAAGCCGAAAATCCCCGTCGATACGCTCCACGGCGACACCCCGCCCGAGGAAGCCAAGATCGGCACGCGCAAATTCTATCGCAAGAAGCGGTGGGTCGATGCGCAGCTCTACAAGATGGAGGCGCTCCTTCCGGGCAACCGTGTCACGGGCCCGGCGATCATCGAATCCGATGCGACGACCTTCGTCGTCCCCGACGGCTTCGAAACCTTCCTCGACGGCCACCGGCTGTTCCACCTGAAGGAAGTCTGAGAGCGGACCGGGCGGTTTCCGCCCGGCTTCACCCCGACCAAAAATGATCGAACAGGGACGAAACGTCATGAACCTCAACGTGAAATCATCGGACTTCAAGACGACGACGCGCGGCATCGTTCGCGGCGGCGAGACGCTGAAACAGCACCGCGATCGGCTGATGGAGGCCACGCGGCTGACGAAGCACTATGCCGGCCTCAAGCAGATGGAACTGCGCGACAGCGAGCCGATCCTCTACAACAAGCTGTTCTCAAGGCTTCGCGCCGGTGTGGTGGATGCCCGCGAAACGGCGAAGAAGATCGCGGCCTCGCCCATCGTGGAGCAGGAAGGCGAGCTTTGCTTCACGCTCTACAACGCGGCGGGTGACTCGATCCTCACGTCCACCGGCATCATCATCCACGTCGGCACCATGGGCGCGGCGATCAAATACATGATCGAGAACGACTGGGAGAGTAATCCCGGCGTCCGCGACAAAGACATCTTCTGCAACAACGACTGCCTGATCGGAAACGTCCACCCCTGCGACATCCACACGATCGTGCCGATCTTCTGGGAGGGCGAACTCGTCGGCTGGGTCGGTGGCGTGACGCACGTGATCGACACGGGCGCGGTGGGGCCTGGCTCCATGTGTACGGGCCAGGTGCAGCGCTTCGGCGACGGCTATTCCGTCACCTGCCGCAAGGTGGGCGAGAACGACACGCTGTTCCGCGACTGGCTGCACGAGAGCCAGCGCATGGTGCGCACGACGCGTTACTGGATGCTCGACGAGCGCACGCGCATCGCGGGCTGCCACATGATCCGCAGGCTCGTGGAGGAGGTGATCGCGGAAGAGGGCATCGACTCGTTCTGGAAGTTCGCCTACGAGGCCGTGGAGCACGGGCGGCGCGGGCTGCAAAACCGCATCAAGGCGATGACAATCCCCGGCAAGTATCGGCAGGTTGGTTTCGTGGACGTGCCCTATGCGCATGAAGACGTCCGCGTGCCGTCCGACTTCGCGAAGGTCGACTCCATAATGCACACGCCGTCGGAGATCACGATCCGCGGCGACGGCACGTGGCGGCTCGACTTTGAAGGCTCCAGCCGATGGGGCTGGCACACCTACAACGCCCATCAGGTGAGCTTCACCTCCGGCATCTGGGTGATGATGACGCAAACGCTGATCCCGTCGGAGATGATAAACGACGGCGCGGCCTACGGCACCGAGTTCCGCCTGCCGAAAGGCACGTGGATGAACCCCGACGACCGGCGCGTCGCCTTCGCTTACTCATGGCACTTCCTCGTTTCGTCGTGGACGGCGCTGTGGCGCGGCCTGTCTCGCTCATACTTCGGGCGCGGCTATCTGGAGGAGGTGAACGCGGGCAACGCCAACACGTCGAACTGGCTCCAGGGCGGCGGCTTCAACCAGTATGACGAGATCCACGCCGTAAACTCGTTCGAATGCGCGGCGAATGGAACCGGAGCGACGGCGGTCGGCGACGGCCTCAGCCACGCGGCGGCCATCTGGAACCCGGAAGGCGACATGGGCGACATGGAGATATGGGAACTGGCCGAGCCGCTGCTCTATCTCGGCCGTCAGATCAAACCGAACTCGGGCGGCGCGGGCAAGTATCGCGGCGGCTGCGGCTTCGAAAGCCTGCGTCTCGTCTGGAATGCGAAGGACTGGACCATGTTCTTCATGGGCAACGGTCATATTTCATCCGACTGGGGCCTCATGGGCGGGTATCCGGCGGCGTCGGGTTATCGTTTCGCGGCGCACAAGACAGGCCTCAAGGCGCTCATCGAGGAAGGCAAGCCGATCCCGTTCGGCGGCGATACCGACCCGGAGAACCCCGTGTGGGACGATCTCATCAAGGGCGCGGTGATCAAGCGCGACAAGCAGGCGATCACCACGGAGGAGATGTTCTCGGATTACGACCTCTACCTCAACTACATGCGCGGCGGCCCCGGCTTCGGCGACCCGCTCGACCGCGACCCGCAGAGCGTCGCCGACGATCTGAACGGTGGCTACCTGCTCGAACGGTTCGCCGAGCGCGTCTATGGCGTCGTCGTGTCCACGGATGCGTCGGGCCTCTATGTCGTCGATGCGGCGGCGACCGATGCGAAGCGCAAGGCAATGCGCAAGGACCGCATCGCCAACGCCGTGCCGGTGAAGGACTGGATGAAGGGCGAGCGCGAGAAGATCGTCGCGAAGACCGGCGTTGGCGACCACGTCAAGCAGATGTTCGCCGCATCGTTCA
>NZ_JFZJ01000064.1 GCF_000636015.1 Rhodomicrobium udaipurense JA643 | reverse complement strand
GGCAACAGGGTTGTAGGCAATCGCTGAGTGGTGTTCGCAGTAGGGGCTTCCGGAGTTCTTCCGGCGTCCGCAAAAGTGAAAACCGTCTTCCATGGGATCGCCGACCGGCCAATGACACATGTTTTCCTTGAGGTCGACCAGTCGGATCAACCCTTCGGGCGCGGGCTCGAGGTCGGGCAAGGTCAGCGGAATGATCGTTGCTGGCTTGCGTTGCTCGGGCTCAGGCGAGATCTTCAGTGCCGTGTTGCCGAAGGTGCGATACTGAACCTGCGGCGACCGCGTTGGGAAAAGTGCAATATTCGAGCGGGGACGAGCCGTTCTGATGCGCGAAGTGGTCGCGCGGCCGGCAAGTCCGAGGCGATGTACTTTCCCAATAACAGCATTACGCGTAACTTCTCCAAGTTTGGTGGCGATCTGGCTTGCGCTCAAGCCGTCGGCCCAAAGCTTTTTCAAAAGGTCAACACGTTCGTCTGTCCAACTCATAAAGTTAGCTCCTCGTTCATTCCGGCGGACGAACCGCGAATAAGGTCGTGACCGCTGGACGGATGACCAGCGGGGCCACGGGCGCTAACGCAAGACAAGGAGACACAAGCGTAATCCCGACGCCCAGAAACTCGGGGCGTACCCTCCGCATCAAGGAGGGCTATCGAGAACGCAATTTACAGAGATACAAGCTTCGCATTGGTACTATGCGAGGTGGTGTATGCGGCTACGCGCATTTCGGAAGGCGATGGCACCACTCCATCTCATGGGAGCATAATTGCACAAAAGTGCCGTCCCGACAAATTTCTGAAACCTTAACGCAGGCGTAAATCGTTACATTTGGGGTGCGCTGTGTCTTTTATGCCGGTTGACACTGGCGCGAACTGTTGGAAAATAAGCCAACGAGCCTGAGCCGCCCGCCAGACGGAGCGGCTTTTTTAATTTGAAAACGAGTGGAAAAATGTCTGCGGTTCTCGGGACCTATGCGCGGATCAATGTTGAGTTCGAGCGCGGCGAAGGCGCGTGGCTCGAAACCGCAGCGGGGGAACGATATCTCGACTTCGGCAGCGGTGTCGCGGTTAACGCTCTCGGACACGCGCATCCCCATCTCATCGCCGCCCTTACGGAGCAGGCGCACAAGGTGTGGCACACGTCGAACCTGTATCGCGTGCCGGGGCAGGAGCGGCTCGCCGAGCGGCTTTGCGCGCTGACGTTCGCGGACAAGGTCTTCTTCGCCAACTCCGGCGCCGAGGCAATGGAATGCTCCATCAAGATGGCGCGCAAATATCACTCCTATAATGGGCAGTCCGAGCGCTGGCGCGTCATTACCTTCGTGGACGCTTTCCACGGGCGCACGCTTGCCACCATCGCGGCGGGCAATCAGGAAAAGCATCTGAAGGGCTTCGGCCCGAAGGTAGACGGCTTCGACCAAGTGCCGGTCGGCGACCTCGACGCTCTGCGCGCGGCGATTACGCACGAAACGGCGGCGCTGCTGATCGAGCCGATCCAGGGCGAAGGCGGCGTTCGCCCGGTCGGCTGGCCGTTCCTTCGCGCGCTTCGGGAAATCGCGGACGAGCACGGCCTGCTTCTTATTCTGGATGAGGTGCAAACCGGCGTCGGCCGCACCGGCAAGCTCTTCGCGCATGAATGGGCAGGCATCGAGCCGGATATCATGGGCATCGCCAAGGGGATCGGCGGCGGCTTCCCGGTGGGCGCCTGTCTCGCGACCGAAAAGGCGGCCTCCGGCATGACGGCGGGCAGCCACGGTTCGACCTTCGGCGGTAACCCGCTCGCGATGGCCGTGGCGAACGCCGTGCTCGATATCGCGACGAAGCCCGAATTTCTTGGCAACGTTCAAGAGATGAGCTTGCTTTTCAAGCAGCGGCTTGCTGAAATCATAGACCGTCACCCACGCATCATCGCCGACATTCGCGGCGAGGGACTCCTGCTTGGTCTGAAATGCAAAGTGCCGAGCGCGGACGTGTCTAGCACGCTTTTTGCAGAAAAGCTGCTGACGGTGTCTGCGGGTGACAACGTTGTCAGACTTCTGCCACCGCTCATCGTGACAGAAGCCGAAATCAAAGAGGCGTGCGAGAAGATAGAAAGCGCATGTGCGAGGCTCGATGCTACACTTTCAGCGTAATTCGATGATCAAAGAGCCCTCGGCTCCGCGTCATTTTCTCGACATCGACGATTACGACTTCGATACGCTTCGGCTTATCCTCGACAACGCGCGTGCGCTCAAAAAGCTGATCAAGACCAGCCCCGCCTCGGATTGGCCGAAGGTTGCGGAGGGCAAGGTTCTTGCCATGCTGTTCGAGAAATCGTCCACGCGCACCCGTGTGTCGTTCGACGTCGCGATGCGTCAACTCGGCGGCGAAACCATTGTGTTGAACCGCAACGACATGCAGCTCGGGCGCGGCGAGACCATCGCCGACACGGCGCGCGTGCTGTCGCGCTATGTCGATGCGATCATGATGCGCTGCACCTCGCATGAGGCGCTGATCGAACTCGCTGAGCACTCAGCTGTGCCGGTCATCAACGGCCTGTCTGATCGCTCGCACCCGTGCCAGATCCTCGCCGACATCATGACGCTCGAAGAGCACAAGGGCGATGTCGCCCCGCTCAAGGTGGCGTGGATAGGCGACTTCAACAACGTCACCGCGTCGTGGGTTCATGCCGCCGTGCGCTTCGGCTTTGCGATGACGCTCGCGACGCCTAAGCTCCTTCAGCCCCCGCGGAGCTTCCTCGACTGGGCAAACGACGAAGGCGGCCGCATCACCGTGGTCGAAGATCCGGCCGTTGCCGTGGCCGGTGCCGATTGCGTGGTGACGGATGTTTGGGTCTCTATGGGCCAGGAAAATGTCGCCGAGCGCGAGACGCTGCTCGCGCCCTATCAGGTGAACGCCGCCCTCATGGAAAAAGCCGACAAGAATGCCATATTCATGCATTGCCTGCCGGCGCACCGCGGCAGGGAGGTAACGGACGACGTTATCGACGGCCCGCAATCCGTGGTCTTTGACGAAGCCGAAAACCGGCTGCACGCGCAGCGGGCAATCCTCGCATGGTGCTTCGAGAAGGTTTGATGGGTGGAGATTTTGCCGGCGATCCCGGCGCGAAATACAACGACTACGTCTTGCCATTTCAATTGGAAGCGTCGGGTGCGCGAGGGCGGCTCGTGCGCCTCGGTCCCGTGCTCGACAGCATCCTCGGGCGGCACGAATATCCCGAGCCGGTGCTGCTCCTTCTCGGCGAGGCGGTCACGCTCACCGCGATGCTCGGCGCTGCGCTGAAGTTCGACGGCAAGTTCATCCTGCAAACGCAGTCTGACGGGGCCGTGGGCTTTCTCGTCGTACATTACACCTCGCCGGGCCAGATCCGCGGCTATGCGAGTTACGATGCGGACGAAGTCGCGCACCTGCTCAACGGGAGCGCGCCGAAAAAGCCGCTAATCGGCAATGGCCATCTCGCGATGACCATTGATCCCGGCGCGGATATGGAGCGCTATCAGGGCATCGTTGCGCTGACGGGGAACACGCTCGTCGACGCCGCGCATGAATATTTCGACCAGTCCGAGCAGATCCCGACCTTCATCCGCATCGCGGTCGCCCGGCAATACACGGCGGGCGAGGACGGCAAGCAGGGCCATTGGACATGGCGCGCGGGCGGCCTGATGGTGCAGAAGCTGACGCGCGAGGGCGGGTACGAATCCGGCCGGGACGTCGCCTCCGACGAGGTGGACGACGATGGCTGGCGGCGCGCGCAGGCGCTGGCAGCGACCGTTCAGGACCACGAACTGCTCGACCCGACGCTTGGCTCCGACTGCCTGCTCTATCGCCTGTTCCATGAGGAAGGCGTGCGCGTGTTCGACGCGGCTCCGATGGAGGCGCGCTGCAACTGCTCGCGCGAGCGCGTGGAAGCGATGCTCGAACAGTTCTCGCCGGATCAGGTGGAGGCGATGGCCGAAGATGGCATGATTGTCGTGAAGTGCGAGTTCTGCAACACGCAATACAGCTTCGTCGCCGATCGGTATATGCAACGCGGCGAGCCGAATTAACGGCAGGCTGAAGCGAGACACGGGGGGCACGGGCGCAACCCGTGTCCTTTGAGCGTGCATCGAAGCGCGATCACGCTCATGCTTTCTGAACACGCATGATCTCTTCGCAAAACCGGACGCCACTTTTGCGGATCATGCTCCATGGGAGACGGGCGGCATGCGCTTTGAAGGAACCGAGAGCTACGTCGCCACCGACGACCTGCGCGTGGCCGTGAACGCGGCCATCGTGCTGGAGCGCCCGCTTCTGGTGAAGGGCGAGCCCGGCACCGGCAAGACCGTGCTCGCGCATGAGGTCGCGGCCGCAATCGGCGCGCCGCTCATCGAATGGCATGTCAAGTCAACGACCAAGGCGCAGCAGGGGCTTTACGAATACGACGCTGTGAGCCGCCTGCGCGACAGCCAGCTCGGCGACGAGCGTGTGAAGGACATCCGCAATTACATCCGCAAGGGCAAGCTGTGGGAGGCGTTCGACGCGCCCGTGCGGCCCGTGCTGCTCATCGACGAGATCGACAAGGCCGACATCGAGTTTCCGAACGACCTGTTGCAGGAACTCGACCGCATGGAGTTCCACGTCTACGAGACGGGCGAAGTCGTGAAGGCCGCCGTGCGCCCCGTGGTCATCATTACGTCGAACAACGAGAAAGAACTGCCGGACGCGTTCCTGCGGCGTTGCTTCTTCCATTACATCCGCTTCCCCGACCGCGACACTATGCGCGCCATCGTGGATGTGCACTTCCCCGGCCTGAAGCCGCGCCTCCTGCACGAAGCGCTCAGCATCTTCTACGACATCCGCGACGTGACCGGGCTGAAGAAGAAGCCGTCCACCTCGGAGCTGATCGACTGGATCAAGCTGCTCGTCAACGAGGACATCGACCCCGAGACGCTGAAGGAGCGCGACCCGCGCAAGCTCATCCCGCCGCTGCATGGCGCGCTGCTCAAGAACGAACAGGATGTGCAGTTGTTCGAGCGGCTGGCTTTTCTAAGCCGACGGCGGGGGGAGTAAGGCTAGGAAGTCAAAATCTGATAAATTTCTTCCCACTCATCTGCCATGGCGAGGCGAATATATTTTTCAGGCAGTTCAGCCCGTCGTGCGATGTCAGTTGCGCTAAGCATTCCCTGTCTATACGGCTCCAAAAACAGATCCCTGGTGTCTTTTGGAAATAAAATACAAAGCGCATACAATGTGGCAATCTTGTCCGTATGAGCATTGAGACCATCATCCTGAGCAAACTGCAGCTCTGGTGATAGCGCCAAGCGCTCCATTAAGTCCTCTAATTCTGCTTTTGTTTTTGTGGTGGCATTTTCTTCGTCAAATAGATGGATAAGCTCCTTGCAAACCACAAATCTCTGCCAATTCATATCCTGGTTGGCTGCATAGTAAATGTCCGCACAATATACAGGGTCTCCGTAAACGGCAGTTCTGAAAGTAAATTTTCTAACAAACTGTCCCCGAATTATCCCGATATCGTAACTGACGCCGATATATTGGATGACATCCTGTATACCTAGTTCGGTGACCTTATCGACAACATCCTCAATTTTTATAGGCAACCGTGTCCATGTAGAGAACGCTTCCACGAGCTTTTTGACGCTCATTCTTGCCCCTCAAAAAAATTGAGGGCTCGAGATCAAGACTCGAACCCTCACAATCAGCAATCTATATAAGAGATTTACAAGCTCTGCACAAGTTCCCGAACATCAACCTGTGGGGTATCAGAATCAGGAAACTTATGGCTAATTATAGCCAATCCCATTGTGCGCTGGACGTGGGCTGACCGGATTTCCTGCTCAATCTCATCGACAGAGATTAAATCCCTATCGCCTCGAAAGAATTTGACGTTTTGTAGGGTGCCTTCTTTACCAGCAAGAAGCGCCACCAGTTCTCGCGGTTTACGCTTTGCCATGGTATTCCTCTTTGCGCTCAAAAACGAATTGCGTTTTGGAATCTCAATATATGATGATGACTCTTAACAAGCAATGGGTGCTCTTGACACACTAACGAAATTATGACGCTAAAAGACTCGCAGCGTAAAAAAGTCTCTTCTCAAACCTCCTCGCGCAGCGCATCCAGATCCAGCGTAGACCGCGCGCCAATATCGCCCGCGCTCGCCGCAAGGAACGCGTCCGCCGCGCGCCGCCCCTCGTCGCGCAGCATCGTGAGGAACACGGCCTCGGCGTTGAGCTTCGACGACGAGCCAAGCTCCGCAATCATCTCGCTCCCGACGCGGTGGATGCGCATCTTCGCCCAGCGCGCGCCCTCGCAATCGCCCGCATCGGCGACCTGCTTCAGGATCGCGATCATGCGAAGTTCCTTCAGCAGCGTCGCGTTGAACGACACCTCGTTAAGCCGGTTCAGGATATCGCGCGCGGTCTTGGGCGTGCCGCCGCGCTCGACGGGGTTCACCTGCACGAGGATGACGTCCTCGGCCGTGCAGCCGCGTACCAGCGGCGTGATGGTGGGATTGCCGGAATAGCCGCCGTCCCAATAGGGTTCGCCGTCGATGACCACAGCCTGAAACAGCGTCGGCAGGCAAGCCGATGCCAGCAGCACATCGGGCGATAGCTCGGCGTTGGTGAAGACGCGGCCGCGCCCCGTGCGCACGTTCGTCGCGGTGATGAAGAGTTTCAGCGGCACTTTCGGCAGCAGGTCGAAGTCGATGCTTTCCGCGAGGATGTCGCGCAAGGGGTTCGCGCCGCCGGGGTTCAGGTCGTAGGGGGAGAACAGCCGCGCGGTCATGTCGAGCGCGACGAACAGCGGCGAGGTGTCGATGGACCAGCGGCCGAGCATCACGTCGAGCGGGCTCCGCTGGAACGGGCTGAACCGCGCCGCTTCGCCAACGCGCGTCCAGAAGGCATCGAGCGATGCGCGCGCGCCGTCGCGGCCGCCCTTGCCGAGACCGCAGGCCATGACTGCGGCGTTCATCGCGCCCGCCGATGTGCCGGAGATGCCCTCGATCGTAAGCCATGGTTCTTCGAGCAGCCGGTCGAGCACGCCCCAGGTGAAGGCGCCATGTGAGCCCCCGCCCTGAAGCGCGAGGTCGACGGTGATGGGCGCGCGGCTCTGCGCCATCTCAGACGGCCCTGTTACGGTGGTAGGCCCAAAGAAGCGCGAGCACTAGGAGCGAGCCGATCAGCGCGGACACGATGTCCCGCATCGAAACGGCGACGTTTTCGAGATTGGGCAGGAGGTTGAACATGCGGAACAGCACGCCGCCCACAATAGCGCCAAGCAACCCGAGCCCGAGATTGGGCCAGAAGCCGAAGCCGCGTCGTTCGCGCGTGACGAGAATGCCGGCGAGCGAGCCACCCGCGATGCCGATGACGACCCACACGAAAATCTGCGGAAGACTGAAGGACATTGCTGAACCCCTCTTTGAGATGGCTTTATGCGCACTATAGGGCGGGAAGGCTTAAGTTGCTCTTGAGTTTCATAACCCAAGTCGAGGCGCGTGGCAGACTTGAGCGTATCAATTGATCAAATGGGGCGCGGCAGCGTATGTCTCGACTGTATATTCAAAAGGGGATGAAAAGTTCCATGATTTATTCAATGCATGCCGGTTATGAAGATGCGAGGCACGAGCTTATGGCTTATTTTAGTGCCGCAGGCCCTCGATAACAATAAGGGAGACGCGCCGTGCAACAATCCCCTCAGCCTTCTACCTTCGACCTTTCGCCGGTCCTGAAGGCATATGTCGACTCCATCGATATTTGGAAGAAGAACTACGAAAATATCGCGAAAAGCGCTCGCGAGATTCAGGGCTTCACCGTCGAAGGCTTTGGCGGGAACGGCGCAGCCTCGGCTTCCGCGCTTTCGGCTGCCGCGAAGACCGAAATCGATGCCGAGAAGGCTGCTTATGACAATGCCGTGGCCCAATGGCAGAAGTCGGGAGATGACCTGTTCAAGCGCTTGGTTCAAAATCAGGTCGAGCTTTGCCGCTTCTTCGGCAGCCGGTGGGAGCAATATCTGAGCCTGCCCGATCAGGTCGCGCAGTGCCGCACGGTCGCTGAATTCGGCAATCTTCAGCAATCGTTCCTGACGCGCTTCGCAAGCGATTACATGCAGGAGGGCGAAAAACTCGCGCAGCCTTTCGCCGAATACATGGCAAGCCTCGGCAATAACAACCGCGCCTGACCGAGCGGCGGCGCGACAGCCGTTGAAAACCCCGCCAGCGCGACACGTCAGGCGATACGCGGCCCCATGCGCGGCGTGCTTTTTCGTACGCTTTCCGCGCCTTAACAACTCGCGTTACCGATTGAACCCTCGGCGCGGCCGCTTTTTCGTGTTAAGCCCCTCGGCAATGGGTAAGTATCCGCATTGGAGGGGGCCATGATCGGAAGTACGAGCGCGATCGACCGCGTTTTTCATTATGCGTTGGCCAAGCAGACAGGCGGAGTTTCGCCGGCAGCGTTGATGCTCTCCTACACGGACTGGGCGTTGCACCTGTCGATGGCTCCGGGCACGCGGCTTCAGCTCGGCTGGAAGTTTTTTACCGACGCGGTCGCGCTCCAGCGTTACACGCTGGCAACACTGACGAGCGGCGATCTGTCGGCGGGCGATTGCCCGCCTCCCGCGAAGGCCGACCGTCGCTTCGCGCATGAAGACTGGCAGCGCTTCCCCTTCAACGTGATGCAGCAGAGTTTTCTCGTGTGGGAGAACCTCTGGGACGCGGCGACGACGAATGTTCATGGCGTCAGCAAGGAACACGAGCAGGCTGTAAACTTCCTCGCGCGCCAGATGCTCGACATGGTCGCGCCGTCCAACTTCGTCGCCACAAATCCCGAACTTCTCGACAAGACGACGCGGGAAGGCGGTTTCAACCTCATGCGCGGGGCCATGAACCTGCTGGAAGACAAGCAGCGCAATGCGGCTGGGCTGCCCCCGGCGGGCGTCGAGGAGTTCAAGGTCGGCAAGACGCTCGCGGTGACGCCCGGCAAGGTCGTCGCCCGCACCCGCCTTATGGAATTGATCCAGTACAGCCCAACAACCGCGAAGGTGCATCCGAACCCGGTGCTGATCGTTCCCGCCTGGATCATGAAGTATTACATCCTCGATCTGTCGGCGAAGAACTCGCTCATCAAATATATGGTCGACCAGGGCTTCACGGTCTTCGCGATCTCGTGGAAAAACCCGGACGAAAGCTACGCCGACACCGGCATGGACGATTACCGCCGCCTCGGCATCATGGAGGCGCTGAAGGCAATCTCGCAGATCGTGCCGAATCGTAAAGTGCACGCGCTCGGCTATTGTCTCGGTGGCACGCTGCTATCCATCGCGGCGGCCGCCATGGCGCGCGACGGCGACGACCGCATCAAGTCGATGACGCTGCTGGCTGCGCAAACCGATTTCAGCCAACCCGGCGAGCTTGAGCTTTTCGTCAATGAGAGCCAGCTCGCGTTCCTCGAAGATATGATGGAGGAGCGCGGCTATCTTTCCTCCGCGCAGATGGCCGGTGCGTTCCAGCTTCTCCGCTCGAACGATCTCATCTGGTCGCACATGATCCACGACTACATGCTCGGCGAGCGGACATCCATGATGGACCTCATGGCATGGAACGCAGACCCGACGCGGATGCCAGCGCGCATGCATTCCGAATATCTGCGCGATATCTTCATGGGCAACCAGCTTGCCGAAGGGCGCTTTCATGTGGACGGCCGGTCGATCGCACTGCGCGACATAACCGCGCCCATCTTCGTTGTGGGCACGGAGACGGACCACGTTGCGCCATGGCGCTCGGTGTATCAAATCAACGTGCTCTCCGACACCGACGTGACCTTCGTGCTGACGAGCGGTGGCCACAACGCGGGCATCGTGTCCGAGCCGGGACGCAAGCATCGCCATTACCGCATAGCAACGTCGCGCCACGACACGCCCTATGTCGGTCCGGAGACATGGCACCGCACCAACGCGCCGAAAGACGGCTCGTGGTGGCCGGAATGGGCGAAATGGCTTCGCGCGGGATCGAACGAGGCCGTGCAGCCGCCCAAGCTGGGCGCGCCGAACGTGGGTTATCCCGCGCTATGCGACGCGCCGGGGACTTACGTTTTCGAGTAGCCACGAGAGAAGGCGAGATTTTCGCCCTCGCCTCTTTCGCTTCGTCGGTGCCTCAGATGAGGCGCTTTTTGGTCGCCGAGGTGATGCGTGAATGCGACAAGGCGGGCGAAAGCCTGCCGTCGTAAACCGCTTCATGTGATGTTGCCCGAAACAAGCCGGATTTTCTTGGCTTGTGCGTCGTGGCTCAAACAGTTATCAGATTTTCCCCGGTGGGTAATTCTTGTCGCCGGGCAAGCGGGTCGAGGTCGCTGACTCAAGATGAAAAGGCTTTTGTGTTCATTCGCGATTGTTGCCGCGCTCGCCAGCCCGGCGCGCGCCGTGACGTGCTCGGACGGCATGGCGGTGATCGACCAGATGACCCAGATCCTCCAGCTTTCGGAAACCGAGCAGACAAACATCTCGGCGCTTCTGTCCAGAGCGAGGGTTGAGGACGAGCAGGGTCATCAACGTACGTGCAAGGTGATCCTCGCCGACGCGATCCGCTTCTTCCTCATCAAGACCGTGCTTGACGACTAGTCATATCCCACAAAAAAGGGGTTCGAGCCGGGCGAACTGTGTTCAGGCTTCTCAAGGAGCTTGAGCGGTCGCGCGCTCTGCTGCCACGATGTCGGTTCGCTGCATGCCAACGGCTGCGGCGTCCGGCAGAGCTTCGGCAAGGCGCGAAAACTCTGCTTGAGAGAGGCGTCAGGCCGCGCTCATGTCACGCGCCGCCTTCAGCCGCCTCGCGATGTCGGTGCAAAGCGCGGCCAGCCGAGGCTCGACGAGCGCCGTGCGCGCCGCGACGAGATTGGCTTCGGACTGAAGGATCAGCCCATCGGCGAGGATGCGCAGGCCGTTCGCGCGGAGCGTTGCGCCCGTGCTGGTGATGTCGACGATGCCTTCCGCCATGCCTGCGGCGGGCGCACCTTCCGTCGCGCCTAGACTTTCCACCGTGCGATAGTGGACCACGCCCTTGTCCGTGAAAAACCGGCGCGTCAGCATGGGATATTTCGTGGCGATGCGAAGCCGCCTGCCGTGCTCGGCGGTGAAGAGTGCGCCCGCCTCTTCGAGGTCGGCCATGGTCTCCACGTCGAGCCAACAATCTGGCACGGCAACCACGACATTGGCATGGCCGAAGCCGAATTTCACGAGCAGGTCCACGCGCTCGTCGGCATCGGGGATCTGCTCGCGCACGAGGTCTTCGCCCGTGACGCCGAGATGCACGCGGCCACTTTGCAGGTGCCGCGCAATCTCGCCCGCCGAAAGGAACTCCACGGCGACATCCGGCACGCCCGCCATCGCGCCCTTGTAACCGCGCGCGTCGCCCGTCTTCTCGATGGCGATGCCGCCCGCGCGAAACAGGTCGAGCGTGTCTTCCATCAGCCGCCCCTTGGACGGCACGCCGACGATGAGCTTGTCCATGCGCTATCTCCCCGAGGCCGCGACGAGCAGCCGTTCGGTATGAATTGCCGCGCCCACGGCGGGCACGTCGCAAGCGCCGCCCGAGAGCGCGTGGATGAGGCCGTCGTAACGCCCGCCGCCCGCGATCTGCCGCTCCACGCCTGCCGCGTCGATACGGAAAACCATGCCGGTGTAATACTCGAAATGCCGCCCGAAATCGGCCTCGAAGACCACCGGCGCGCAGCCCGCGAGCTTCTTGATGCCGTCGAGAAGCGCGCGCGCGTCGTCCATCACGGGGCCAAGGTCGAGCGAGGCTTCAGCGGCGAGGGATGCGATGCGGTCGAGCGCCGTGTCGACATCGCCGCGCGTGGCGAGATAATCGCGCGCGAGTCGCACCGTTTCGGCTGAAAGCGGCGGCTCCTGCACGTCCGCAGCCTTATGCTGCAAGCGCTTCACGATTTCCGTCGGACGGCGAAGCCCGATGAAGGGCACGGCCTTCGCGTCGAGATGGGCGAGGAAGCCATCCTCGCTGAGCGCGGTTTCCGGTAACGCCGGGGCGCGGTCGGCCTGTGAGCGCGAGAGGATCTCCAGCTCCTGCGCGAAGGCCTGCCGCCGGAAGGCGCGGGCGAGGCGGTCCCGCCAGCGTTGCGGCATGTCGAGCGCGTTCAGCAGCGCACGGACGAGGCCGATATGCCCGACGCGGATCGTGAAATCGAGGACGCCGCAGGAGCGCACCGCGTCGAGCGTAAGCGCCATCACCTCAAGGTCGGCATCGATGCCGCGCGCGCCGTAATATTCGATGCCCGCCTGACGGAATTCGCGCGTGCGGAGCCGCTCGGGCTTCGCCTGAATGCGGAACGCTGGGCCGTTGTAGCAGAACTTCGAAACGCCAGCGCCCGCGCCGCGTTCCAGAAACACGCGCGCCACGGGCAGCGTGAGGTCCGGGCGGAGGCAAAGCTCCTGGCCGCTCGGATCGCTGAAAATGTAGGTTCGCGCGCGCAGCTTCTCGCCGATGCGGTCGAGAAACAGGCTCGCCGGCTGGATAAAGGCCGGGGCCACGCGCACGTAACCCTTCGCCGCGAACAGCGTCATGATGGCCGCGGCCTGCGCTTCGAGCGCCTCGAATTCCTTTGCGCCTTCCGCCGTCACGCCTTGGCCTGCTCTGCAAGGAGTTTCTGCACGGCGGCGACGAGATCTCCCTCGCTCACGGAAAACTGCGCGGGGCGCGCCTCTTTCCACTCGGCATGATCCGATATTTCGCCGGAAAGCCGCGAGCCTTCGAGCAGATCCTTGATCGTAACCTCGCCTTTCGCGCGCTCGTCCTCGCCCTGAATGATGACGGCGGGGCTGCCGCGCTTGTCGGCGTATTTCATCTGCGCCTTCATGCCCGCATCGCCGACATACATCTCGGCGCGGATGCCCGCGTCGCGGAGTTGCTTCGCCATGCACTGATAGTCGCCGACGCGCGCCTTATCCATGACGAGCACCACGACCGGCCCGGCCGCCTTCGCCGCGCCGATCTTGCCGAGGTGCGACAGCGCCGCGTAAAGCCGCGATACACCGATGGAGAAGCCGGTGGCGGGGACAGGCTGCGAGCGGAAGCGCGACACGAGGCCGTCATAGCGTCCACCGCCGCCGACCGAGCCAAAGCGCACGGCCTGGCCGCTTTCGTCGGTCGCGCGGAAGGTGAGTTCCGCCTCGAAGACGGGGCCGGTGTAATATTCGAGGCCGCGCACGACAGATGAATCGATACATATTCGGTTGTGTCCGTAGCCCGCCGATCGAACAAGCACCTCGATATCGAACAATTCTCGGAGGCCAGCTTCGATGAGATCGCTTTCGCCGAGTAAGTTTTCAGCTATTTCGATATCCCGTTCGAGTCGCTCTTGCCTGTGCGTCTGTACACTACTGCGAAAAAGGGCGATCGATTCCCAAGACAGATACTCTCTAATTTTGCGTACCTGCAAAGGCGTCAGTTCTGCGCCCTTTGTGAAATCACCACTCTCGTCTTTTCGTCCCGAACCAAGTAACAGCTCAACTTCATCCCAACCGAATTTATCAAGTTTATCTATAGCTCTTAGCACAGTGAGTCTTCTGGTCGCATTTTCGACCCCGCTGATACCGATCGCGTCCATTACGCCATCGAGCAGCTTGCGATTACTTACCTTAATAATATAGCCGCCGCGCGGAATGCCCAACGCCTCCAGCGTATCCGCCGCCAGCATGCACATCTCGGCGTCGGCGGCAGGGTTCGCCGTGCCGACCGTGTCCGCGTCGAACTGCATGAATTGCCGGAAGCGGCCGGGGCCGGGCTTCTCGTTGCGGTAGACGTAGCCCGTCTGGTAGCGGCGGAACGGTTTCGGCGTGGCATCGAAATTCTGCGCGACGTAACGCGCGAGCGGCGCGGTCAGGTCGTAGCGCATCGACACCCACTGCTCGTCCTCGTCCTGGAACGAGAACACGCCCTCGTTCGGGCGGTCGGTGTCGGGCAGGAATTTGCCGAGCGCGTCGGTATATTCGAACGCGGGCGTGTCCAGCGGCTCGAAGCCGTAGCGCTCGTACACCTCGCTGATGGTGTCGAGCATGTGTTTCAGCGCGCGGAGTTCCTGCGCTTCGACGTCGCGCATGCCTTTCGGCAGTCGCGCTTTGACCTGGGTCTTGGAAGGCTTCTTGTCGCTCATGCGGAAAGGAATGAAGCCGACAGCTTGCGAGCGCAAGACTTTTGTGGTGATTGCGGCGACGCGCGGCGGCTAGGGGTACGCGCGGAGAACTCGATTTGCGCGGAACTATAAAGAATGGAGCGTGATGGGGTGTTGCGTGAGAGATCAGTTGCAGCCTGGGCGGCAGGTGTTCTGCCCTGCCGCTTGGCCGTTTCGGAGGTGTTACGCCCTGAGGGCGACGTCCTGCCCGGATTTGAACTTTTCGATCTTCTCCTTGAGAAGGAGCTTACGGCGCTTTAGTTCGGAAACTTTCAATCCATCTACGAGAGGCCGAGCCATTTCAAGCTCGATCTGCCGCTGAATGGTCTGATGCTTCTCTTTGAGTTCCTCGATATGCGCAATAAGGCTCATTTCCGGCCTCCACTTTTGTTTAACCCTCCTATGGCAACTCCAATTTATGGCGAAAAGATGACATAATCAAGACTAAAAAGTGGCGCGGTTGCGAATGCGGAAAAGCGCAACTTGAAAGCCCTTGCAAAATTGCGCCATATCTTAACAAAACCCTTCGGAACTCTTCGAAATCACATGAGAATCTTTCTATTCCGTGTTACACGTACGAGGTCGGGGAGATTGCGCTTTTTCGGAAATTCGGGATTCGTGCTATGATGAAATTCGTCAGCGATTTTTCGGGGCCGAGTATTTTTGGCGTTATCCCCGGGGGTTTGATGAACACTGCGGACGACGGGGGTGTGCGCCAAAAACTCGCACAGCTCAGACAGGAACATCGTGATCTCGACGACGCGATAAAGGCGCTCGAATGCGCTCCAGATCGCGATCAACTGCGTCTTACACGTCTGAAGAAACGCAAGCTTTCCCTTAAAGACAAGATTGCACGGTTCGAGGATCAACTTCTCCCCGATATCATCGCCTAGCCGGTTTTGCTGTACCTGAGGCGGCCATCGGGTTATGCGGCAGAGACAGCGCCAAGATCGAGATGCGCCCAGCCACGACACGACCCCGTCTCGAAGGTCAGCACGGCTTCGCCGCCGTTCCGCAAGGAATCTAGCCACAGAAGAGAGCCCTCGCTGTACAGACCGGCAAGCCCCCAGCCCGATTTTTCCGGCGCGCACCCGCGCCGGCCGCTGGGAGGGCAAAGATCGAGCAGGATCCTTCCGGCGCGCGCACGCGAAACGCACCGCTTTCGACGCGAGCGTGATCCTTGAATTTTCCGCCCTGACCCTGAAATGCGCTCCACGGCGGCAGCACCTCGCCACCCCGGTAGAGAACGAGAGTCTTTGTCTCGCCCGGCTTCAGCGGCCGCGCGGGATCGTCGTCCGCAGTGGAGCGATGGGCACGTCCGCCTGCTCTGGCGCGGCGCGGCTTGTTTGAGGGTCTTCCGGCGGCGCATCGCCGGAAAGCGGCTCCGGCGTCGGCTCCTGTCGCAGCACCTGATAATGCATGCTGTAGAAGCCGCGCCAGCCCACGCCCGCATTCGTGGCCCACGTCTCGTTGCTGGAGGTCGTGAGCACGTAGCTGCCCTCGTCGAGGCGCTGATTGACATCGGCTTCCCAATAGGCGTTGGGAACGCCGCCCTGCCCCGGCTTGCCGCGCGCCACCCAGCGGCCAACCTCCGTTCCATCCGGCCTGAGCAGCACGATAATGCCTGGCTTCCGGCCGCGCGCGTTGTT
Organism: Rhodomicrobium udaipurense JA643; assembly: GCF_000636015.1. GTDB lineage: Bacteria > Pseudomonadota > Alphaproteobacteria > Rhizobiales > Rhodomicrobiaceae > Rhodomicrobium > Rhodomicrobium udaipurense. The sequence continues at coordinate 2,839 of NZ_JFZJ01000064.1, read as the reverse complement.
CCAGTGATAGGTCTCAAGCGTGCGCACGAAGATAGGGCGCTTGATCGCGATGATCGTGTTCGTGCGCGGGCCGTTGACGACCGCGGCGATGTTGCCGAGTTCAGCGCGCTGCACCGGCGCTTCCGGCTCGGGCTCGGGCTCGGCGGCGGCTTCCGCATCGCCGCCCGAGACATCGACCGCATCAGGCGTCTCTGGCGAGGTGTTGGACGTCGCCCATCCGGCGATGGTCAGCCGCGACACCATGCCCATAAGGGCGTGGTCGTTAATGTCGAGGCTGCGTTGCCCCTCAAAAAGGATGTGCAGCCGTTTGCCGTCCTTGCGCGGCTTGTCGAGCGTCACGGAAATGGTATCGCGCCCCTCGAAGCGGGTATGGACGCGAAGCGCGGGCTGGCCCGCGACCGTCACCTTGTCATGCGCGAGTTCATCAGTATAGCCGAGCAGCGGCTCGTCGGGAAACCACCACCAGACGCGGACTTCCCGGCCTCCGCGCGGCTCGATAGCCTGCACTGTCCGGCCTGCCTCGGTGAGTTCGGCCCGCCAGCCGGGCGGGGTGGCGACGCTCGCCTCGTCGATTTTGAAACGCTGCCAATCGTCCGTTTGCGCGGCGGCGGGGATCGCCTGCACGAGGAGCGCGCCCAGGGCAAGCATTGCCAGAAAGCCTGTGGTTTGTTTCGATGGCGTCAGCTCGGGCGCTCGCCCTTCCGCGCCTGCCTCGAGGCGGATCGCCGCCACGCGGGCTTCGCCGACAGCTTCCGGCGGAACCGGCGCATGGACCGTCACATATTGTCGGCCGCCGCGCGTCCAGAAGGCATAGGTGATGGCGAGGACGGCAAGCGTCGCGCTCTCATCGAGTTCGACGCCGACAAGGGCGGAACCCGGAAGCCGCCAGCCGTGAACCACGCCGTTCACGAGCACGCCGTCTTCGCCAACCGAAACGACGCCGTCGCGGTAGCGCAGATGCGCCTTCGCAGCGTTGCGGCCGAGGAGGTAGCCGATCCCGCCGACCGCCATGATGCCGAGGGATATGACGGCGAAGATTTGCGCATCCCCGAGGACCAGCGCCAGCACGGCCGGGATCATGACGGCGAAGCCGAGAATGATGAAGAGTGTAGCGCGGTGGCCTTCTTCGGTTTCCCGCGCCTCCGTCGCCGCGAATGCGTCCCAATCGCCGCGCGCCACCCGCCAGCGAGCGAGGGGTTTGCCCTGCGCGAGGTCAGCGCGAATTTTTGCGAGACGACGGAAGTAGAACGCGGTGATGAGCGCCGTAAGCCCGACGAAAAGTGAGAGGAAGGCGCTCGCATGAGCGCCATCGCCGATCCTTCGCCGAAGCTCCTCGTTGAACTCGATATAGACGGCGATCCAGCCGAAAGCCGCAAGCGCAATCAGCAGGGAAATCCGCATCGCCTTGGCGCCATCGAGCAGCATGCGGATCTCCCGTCTGAGCCGGCGAGTCGGTGCGTGCCGACGGCCGAAAATGGATCAAAAAAAACTCTTTGGACGGAACACTAGATGAATGCCTTGGCGGGCGGCATGCGGCACTTTGCGGCGGTTTGGGTTGCGTTGCCATACTTCATTCCGCGCCTTGCGCAGGCCTGCACCACCCCCGAAACCGGAACTTCACGCGCCGAGGCTAACTTGGCGGGAACCCAGGTAAAATGATTATCCGCGCCGGCGATTTCTTGGGCCGAACGCCGCCAACTGGTTCTCTCAAGCTCTCGGGATCAAGGTCCATTGCGGATCATGCGGCTCCGAAAAAGGGGCGTTGGACAGGTTATCGTCAGCTTCGACCGACTAAAGTTGGGGCCAAGGTGCGTGGCGCATGTTCGTGCTGACGATTGCTCATTGGTATGCCGAAGGACGCTGTTAGCGACGAAACGCGGCCAGTGCATCGGGCGATGCAGCGCTCAGCCAGTCACATCTAGCTGCGGGGGCAACGGTGCCGATAGTTATCGACAATATCAGTTCAGATCGCCCAGCGGTGGATCAGTCGTTGGCCTATTCGGATCACCCTCGATGGGATCTGGCGCTGCAAGGCGCGCTTGCTCAAGCCAATGCGGCGGGAGCGTCGGTCACTGATGCCACGGTCGATCCGGCGGGACAGCCGCTGCAAGGGGTGAGCAAACCTGCCGAGGGCACGTCGCCATGCGGGGCGAATACGTCTGCCCAGAACCCATGCGATCAGAATGTCGATTGGGGCGGTAGTCCTTGCGGGGCGAAAGCGTCTCAGGCAGAAGGCAACGCCGGAGCGGGCAATCCCTGCGGTGCAAATGCCGGCGCATGCGAAGGAAACCTCGGTATCGGCGGCGGTTGCGGCGCGAAAGCGAATCCCTGCGTCGCCAATCTTGGCGTGGGCGGTGAGTGCGGCGCAAATGTCGGCGCATGCGTGGCCAAAGCTGGTGTCGGAGAGATTTGCGGCGCCAAGGAGAGCGGTTGCGCCGCCAATGCGGGCGCGGGCAGCGTGTGCGGCGAGCAGTACGGTTTGTGCGCCGCAAATGCGGGCATCGGCAAGGCCTGCGGCGTGGACGGCAGCACTTGCGTCGAAAAGACAAGCGCCCCGGAAGCCTGCGGCGTCAAGCACAGCGCCTTCTGTCTCGAAAAACTGGCCGGTCCCTCTGCCTGCGGACAAAAAACGGAAATCTGTGCAAGTGATATCGAAATGGGCGATGTCTGCGGTGAAAACTTGGACGCGTGCGCCTATGATCTCGGCACGATAGAAATTTGCGCTGCAAAGGGCGACGCTTGCGCCTGGGATCTGGAGAGCGGGATCTGCGGCGCCGATGGTCAGGTCTGCGCTGTCGATGTGAGCCCTTCCACCTGCGCCGCTGACGGTCAGGTCTGC
>NZ_JFZJ01000063.1 GCF_000636015.1 Rhodomicrobium udaipurense JA643 | reverse complement strand
TGTTGGGAGACCCTGCCTCAAACCATCACGCCGCTTCTTGCTTTTCCTGCTTTTCCTTATACGCCGCAAGGACACCCACGAGGTTCTGCGCGGGAGCATTGAGCTGCCGCACGAGATTGGTGCCAGGCGCAAGGAACACGCTGAGCAGCTTGGAGCGCAGTTCTTCCATGGACGGAATGGCCGCCAGAGCCTTGACGCTGTCCGCGTCAAGCGCCTGCTTGCCGAGAAGGCCACCGACAATCACGAACTTGTCGGTGGTCTTGGCAAAATCGGCTGCCACTTTCGCTGCCGTTACCGGGTCTTTCGCGTAAGCGATGCCCGTCGGCTCAAGGAAGAGATCCGCGCCAGCACCGTCAGCGGTGTTGGCAAGTGCAATTTTGGCGAGACGGTTCTTGATGACTTTAAACTGAGCCCCGGCGCCGCCCATGCGACGGCGAAGTTCAGTCATTTGCGCTACGGTCAGACCTTTGTAGCGCGCCACCACGACAGAGCCGCTTGTCGTGAAGATGTCGTTGAGAGTCTCAACCATCTCCTTTTTTTCAGCTCTATCCACCGCTTCTCTCCGTTAAAGACGAACCGCATCGCCGCGGGCCGCCGCTACTATCACGCCGCGCGCCTCGAAGGAAGGCGAGCGACTGCTCAGTCCTGTCCCGAGGCGTGATAAGACGCGATCCACCAACCGGAAATCCGGCCAAAGAGATCACTCAAAATCCATTCCCCCGTCTCATGCAGGCGAGTATTAAGCCTCGGGCCGAAACCCTTGGCGCCAGCAATCTTGGACAGGCTGCCCCCGCTGGAGCGGAGACAGCGCCGAAGCGTTGCCGCTTCGGCATTTCCCGGACGGCGAACCGCCCGAAACCCTTGTTACTGCGCGGCTGCCGCGCCCGCGCCGATCAGCGTCGCGGGTTCAACCTTCACGCCCGGCCCCATCGTGGAGCTGAGCGCGATGCGCTTCACGAATGTGCCCTTCGCGCCCGACGGCCTAGCCTTGACCACCGCATCGGCAAACGCCTTGATGTTCTCAACGAGCGCCGTTTCGGTGAAGCTCGCCTTGCCGATACCGGCGTGCAGAATGCCCGCCTTCTCGACGCGAAACTCAACCGCGCCGCCCTTGGCGCCGCGAACGGCTTCGGCCACGTCGAACGTCACCGTGCCGACCTTCGGGTTCGGCATCATGCCGCGCGGACCGAGGATCTTGCCGAGACGACCGACGAGCGGCATCATGTCCGGCGTCGCGATGCACTTGTCGAAGGTGATATTGCCGCCCTGGACCTCAGCGACGAGTTCCTCGGCGCCGATAACGTCAGCTCCAGCAGCCTTGGCCTCATCGGCCTTGGCCCCACGCGCGAACACCGCGACGCGAACCGTGCGGCCCGTTCCGTTCGGCAGAGCGCAAACACCGCGCACCATCTGGTCGGCATAGCGCGGGTCGACACCGAGATTGATCGAAATCTCGATCGTCTCGTCGAACTTCGCTTTCGCGCTACCCTTCACGAGCTTGACGGCATCATCAATCGCATAGAGCTTCTCGCGAACGACGCCCTTCTTGGCTTCCTTCAAACGCTTTCCATCAGCCATGGCGCTTATTCCTTCACCGTGAGGCCCATGGAACGGGCGGAGCCAGCAATAATCTTCGCAGCTTGATCGATGCTTGTGGCGTTGAGATCCTTCATCTTCTTTTCGGCGATCTCGCGCACCTGAGCCATCGTCACCGTGCCGGCATCCGTCTGACCGGGCGTCTTCGACCCGCTCTTGATGCCCGCCGCCTTCTTCAGGAAGTGGGACGCAGGCGGCGTCTTCATCGCAAAGGAGAAGGACTTGTCGCCGTAATACGTGATGACCACGGGCACGGGCGAACCGGGCTCCATTTCCTTGGTCACGGCGTTGAATTCTTTGCAGAACATCATGATGTTCAGGCCGCGCTGACCGAGCGCGGGACCAATCGGAGGCGACGGGTTGGCCGCGCCCGCAGGCACTTGCAGCTTGATATAGCCTATAATTTTCTTAGCCATGTAAGCCTCTCAGGAGCAACGCGCTCCGGGGTTGAGGATTGTGGTTCGGCCATTGACGTCGCGCCTGGCAAGCGAAACGCCGACCTCCCACACGAAAGCCCGACTTTGAAGAACCGCGCGATGCGCTAGATCTTCTCAACCTGAGCGTATTCCAGCTCGACCGGGGTCGCCCGGCCGAAGATGGAAACTGCGACCTTGAGCCGCGCGCGCTCCTCGTCCACTTCTTCCACATGCCCGCTGAAGGATGCGAAAGGACCGTCCGCGACGCGCACCTGCTCGCCGATCTCGAAGGAAATGGACGGCTTCGGCCGCTCCACGCCTTCCTTTACCTGATTGAGAATACGCTGAGCTTCGATCTCGGAAATCGGCTGCGGCTTGTTGTCCGCGCCAAGAAATCCGGTAACTTTCGGCGTATTCTTGATCAGCAAAAACGCCCGGTCGTTCATGTCCATCTTCACAAGGACATAACCCGGGAAAAACTTGCGCTCGGTGGCGACCTTACGTCCGCGCCGCACTTCGACGACTTCCTCCATCGGCACGACAATGTCTTCGAAGCACTCATCGAGACCCGCAGCCGCGGCGCGTTCGCGGATGGAATCCGCGACCTTCTTTTCGAAGTTCGAATAGGCGTGAACGATATACCAGCGCTTTGTCATTATTTTTGCTGCTTTTAGTTACGAATATTTTAAGCGCTTAGTGGCCGAGTCGCAAAAGATGGGTAATACCCCAACTGAATAACTGGTCGGCGAGCAGGAAGAAGACGGACGCCAGCACCGCCATGATCACGACCATGATCGTGGTCACAATGGTTTCGCGCCGCGAGGGCCATACGACCTTCGCGGTTTCGGCGCGCACCTGCTGCAAATATTCGAATGGACCGGTTCTAGCCATATTTTCTCAACACCGATGCGGAAGCGCTTTCGCTTTCGCTATTCAAACGTCTTCATAATGTCTCGAGTGCCCGATTTTCGAGTTTCTCTGCCACCGTGAAGTGGCAGGAGTGGAGGGACTCGAACCCCCAACCCCCGGTTTTGGAGACCGGTGCTCTAGCCGATTGAGCTACACTCCTCCATCCATCCGGTTAAGGGCAAGCCGCCGGAAGGAATGGTTCGAACCAATACCTAACCTGCCTGCTACGGTCCTTACCAGTAGTAGGGATTTGATAGCTATCACGCAAGCGGACGCAATGCCAAGCATTTTTCGAGGGCGCGCGGAACAATTTGCGCTTGTCAAGCGGCTTTGAAAAACGCGGGATCGCGTTCCGGCCACGCTTTTTTCGTTGAGCGCCACGCCAATCTTGGTAATGTGGCGTTCGCGCGGGTGTAGCTCAATGGTAGAGCAGCAGCCTTCCAAGCTGAATACCCGGGTTCGATTCCCGGTACCCGCTCCAACCCTCCACCCTCATTCCATTTGCGGCTAATCCGCCGAGACGTTTCCGCGCTCACGGAAACGTGAGGAAAGTGGTTTCCTGCACGCCCGCTTGCTTGTACAAAAAGGGAAGCACAAGCGGAGGGTTAGTGAGCGCGTCCATCAACATGCAGGCCTATAGCGACGCGCTCGTCGTGCTGGGTACGGCGGGAATCATCATCCCCATGGTGCATGCGTGGGGCCTGAGCCCGGTCCTCGGCTGGCTTGGCGCCGGCGTCCTGCTAGGGCCGCTGGGGCTTGGCTCGTTCATCCCGGAAGCGCCGTTGCTTTACTGGTTCACCGTGGTCGATCCGAGCCATATTTCCGGCTTCGCCGATCTCGGCGTCGTATTCCTTCTCTTTCTTATCGGCCTCGAACTGTCTTACGAGCGGCTCCTCGCCATGCGGCGGCTGGTCTTCGGACTCGGCGGCCTTCAGGTGGCGATCACGGCGGCCATCATCGCCATCATCGTGAAAGCGCTCGGATACTCCGGCGTGGTGGCGGCCATTCTCGGCGGCTGTCTCGCGCTGTCTTCAACGGCCATCGTGCTGGAAGTCCTGTCGCGGCAGAACCGCCTGCGGACGAGCACCGGCATTGCGTCATTCTCCGTGCTGCTCGCGCAGGATCTCGCCGTCATTCCGATCCTGATCTTCGTGTCGATCCTCGGCGCGCATGGCGGCTCCGTGATCGAGACCGCCGAGCACGCCGTCGTGCATGCGCTCGCCGCCATAGCGATCATCATTTTTGTGGGGCGCGCGTTTCTTCGCCCCCTGTTCCGTCAGGTCGCGCGAACGAAGTCTCGGGAACTGTTCATCGCCGCAACGCTGTTCGTGATCGTGGGAACGGGCGTCGTCGCCGCGCTCGCCAACCTCTCGATGGCGCTCGGCGCATTCGTTGCGGGCGTGCTGCTCGCGGAAACGGAATATCGCCACGCCATCGAAACGGTCGTGGAGCCGGTCAAGGGCCTGCTGCTCGGAATGTTCTTCTTCACCGTTGGCATGGGCATCGACTTCCGAGAGCTGCTGCATTGGCCGATCTGGCTGCCCGCGTGTGTCGTGGGGCTCATCGCGCTGAAGGCCGCCATCCTGATCCCGCTCGCGCGCGCATTCGGCGTGCCGTGGGCGGCGGCGATCGAAAACGGGCTGCTGATGGGACCGGGCGGGGAGTTCGCCTTCGTCGGCATCACCCTCGCGGCGTCTCTCGGCGTGATAAACCGTGACGCATCGAGTTTTTCGCTCGCGGTCACGTCGCTGACGATGGCGCTGATCCCGCTACTTTCGATCCTGGCGAACCGCATCACGCCGCTCATCCTGAAGCCGCGGCCGATAAACCCGGCGGTCGCCGCCGAGCCGCAACCGCAGACCCGACACGCCATCGTCGTGGGATATGGACGCGTCGGCCGGGTTGTCTGCGAGATGCTGGAGAAAAACGGCGTGCCCTATACCGCCGTCGACAGCGACACCGCTGCGGTGACGCAAGGCCGCGCTATCGGGCATTCGGTCTATTACGGCAACGCCATCAACCCGCCATTCCTAAAGGCATGCGGGGTGATGGACGCCTCCGCAGTCGTCGTCACCATTCACGTTCAACCCATGATCGACGACATCGTGGAGGAGGTGCGGCGGCTGAGGCCAGACGTCCCGATCATTTCCCGCGCCAGGGACGAAGGCCACGCACGGCATCTCTATACGATCGGCGTTACCGACGCCGTGCCGGTCGTTACCGAAGCGAGTTTCCAGCTCGCGGAGTCGACGCTCCTTTCGCTGGGGCTTCCCGTCGATGCCGTCGAGAAAACGATCCAGGCGCGACGCGCGCAGGTGCGGGCGGAATTGCAGCCGCATCCCATAGTGGCCCGCCCTCGCGAAGCGGCCGCCGGCGCCGCGGAGAGTACCGAGGTCGTCTGATCCGGTCGCTTGACCGCAAAACCTCGCGTCGAAAAACATCACGCTTCGTCCCGCGAGTTTGACCCTCGGCACAACGCCCTTTATCGCGGCGGCGGAAAACGCTACATTTAACGGAGCGCCGCATGGCGCTCTTTTTGTTTCAGCGAGATTTTCACGAAATGCCGAAGCCGGTAGCAGAGCGGGCCGCATCCAACGCGCCCAAGGTGGGATTTGTCAGCCTCGGCTGCGCGAAGGCGCTGGTCGACTCCGAGCGCATCCTCACCCGGCTTCGCGCCGAGGGCTACGTGATCTCGCCCGACTATGACGGCGCGGACGTCGTTGTCGTGAACACCTGCGGCTTCCTCGACAGCGCGAAGGCCGAAAGCCTCGACGCCATTGGCGAGGCCATGGCCGAAAACGGCCGCGTCATCGTCACGGGGTGTTTCGGCGTGGAAGATCGTCGTATTCGTGATTCGTTCCCGGATGTTCTGGCCGTCACCGGCCCACACCAATACGACGCCGTGGTGAGCGCGATCCATAACGCCGCGCCCGCGCCGCATGCGCCGTTCCTCGATCTCGTGCCGCGCGCGGGGTTGCGCCTCACGCCGCCACATTACGCGTATCTCAAGATCTCCGAGGGCTGCCATAACCGCTGCTCGTTTTGCATCATCCCGCAGCTTCGCGGCGACCTCGTCAGCCGCCCCGCCGCCGATGTGCTGACCGAAGCCGAAGCGCTCGTCGAAGGCGGTGCGAAGGAACTGCTCGTCATCAGCCAGGACACGAGCGCTTACGGGCTCGACCTGAAATATGCCGCGAGCGACTGGCGCGGCTCACCGGTGAAGGCGCGGCTGACCGAGCTTTGCGACGCGCTCGGGTCGCTCGGCGCATGGGTGCGGCTGCACTACGTCTACCCCTATCCGCATGTGGACGAGCTCCTGCCGCTGATGGCGGAGGGCAAGATCCTGCCGTATCTCGACATACCGTTTCAGCACGCCTCGCTCTCCGTGCTGAAGGCGATGCGCCGCCCCGCCAATCAGGAAAAGACGCTCGAAACCATCCGCCGCTGGCGCGAGGCCGTGCCGGACCTCGGCCTTCGCTCGACCTTCATCGTCGGCTTCCCCGGCGAGACTGAGGAGGATTTTGCAGTCCTGCTCGACTGGCTACGCGAGGCAAAGCTGACGCGTGTCGGCTGTTTCAAATATGAAAACGTGGAAGGTGCGCCAAGCCGCGCGCTCGACGGTCAGGTGCCGGAAGAGGTGAAGGCCGAACGCTTCGCGCGGCTCATGGAGGTGCAACGCGAGGTGAGCGCCGCCGTGCTGGCGGGTCAGGTCGGCAAGACCATCGACGTCATCATCGACGAAGTGGACGAAGACGGCGCGACCGGCCGCGGCCCATGGGATGCGCCGGAAATCGATGGCTCGGTGCTGTTCGAGGATGCTGGCGAAATGGAGCCGGGCGACATGGTCCGCGCGACAATCGTCGAGGCGGACGATTACGACCTGTGGGCGGAGCCTGTCGCGGAATAGAAGACGCGTCCGCTACTCTGCTTTCCGTATGGCGCAGGCAAGCGCCTCGCGCAGGAGCGCTGGCGCTGTTTGCCTTCGGAAGGGAGCGGAGCGAAAGTCAAGCGAAGCGGCCACCCGTTCGCATGACGAAAAGCGCCGATAGGTTCAGCGCTTCTGCGTGAGCAACGCACGATAGATCACCTGAAACTGCTCAAGCGTCTTGTAGCGAATGATGACCTCGCCCGCTTCGCCAGAACCGGGGTTCATCACCACGGAAAGCCCTAGCGCGTCGGACATGTCGCGTTCGGCCGCGCGCGAGTCGGCGTCTTTTTGCGGCGCGGCGGCCTTGGCGGTTGGCGCCTTGCCCTCGCTCGCCTTCTTGCCCATCACGAGCGCTTCCACATCGCGCACGTTGAGGCCCTTCTTCACGATGTCGAGCGCGACCGTTTCCGCATCCTCGCGTCCGATGAGCGCGCGCGCATGGCCCGCCGAAAGCGACCCGTCGCGCACCAGCGCCTGCACCGGCTCGGGCAGCTTCAAAAGACGCATCGTGTTCGCGAGATGGCTGCGGCTCTTGCCGATGATGCCCGCGAGTTCTTCCTGGGTATAGCCGAAGCGCTCCACGAGTTCCTTATAGCCGCCCGCCTCTTCGATGGCGTTGAGGTCGGCGCGCTGCACGTTCTCGATGATCGCGAGTTCGAGCGCTTCTTGATCGCTAAGCGACCGGACGATAACGGGAACCGTGTGAAGCGAAGCCCGCTGCGCCGCGCGCCAGCGGCGTTCGCCCGCTACGATCTCATAAGACGTCTGCGCCGCATCGGCCGGACGGACGACGATCGGCTGAACGAGACCCTTCTCCCGGATCGAACCCGCAAGTTCGTCCAGCTCCGCCTCGTTGAAATTCTTGCGCGGGTTGAAGGCGCTCGGCCGCACGCGGTCGATCGGAACCTGCCGGATCTCGCCATTCGCAGCAATGATGCGTGGCGTTCCAATGGGCGTTGCATCGCCGATGAGGGATGCAAGGCCGCGTCCAAGGCGGCTTGCCCGAACGGGCGACGGCCCTGTCGCTAATGCGCCCGATCTTGTCTCCATGTCGCTCTCCAGTCGCAAATGGTCATCATGTCTCGCCGCAGTAGCGGCAGCCCTCGACATACTCACCAACGCAAATCACTCGAACGCGGGCCGCGTCGCAACGGCCCTGCCCGTTACGCCGCCTTCGCCGCTGCGGCCGCCGCTGCCGTCGCCGCCTCGCGCGTGATCATTTCCGCCGCGAGGTCCATGTAAGCCTTGCTCCCCGCGCTCGTGTGATCGTAGAGGAGCAGCGGCTTGCCGTGCGACGGCGCTTCCGCGATGCGCACGTTGCGCGGAATGATGGTGTCGTAAACCTTCTGGCCGAAGAAGCTCCGAACTTCGGTCGCGACTTCGTTGGAAAGCCGCGTGCGGCCGTCATGCATGGTGAGCACGACGCCGTGGATTTCGAGGCCGGGGTTCAGGCTCGCCTGGACGAAGTCGATGGTTTCCTTCAGCTGCTGGATACCTTCGAGCGCGAAGAACTCGCACTGCACGGGCACGAGCGCCGCATCGGCCGCCGCGAGCGCGTTCAGCGTCAGGATGCTGAGCGATGGCGGGCAGTCGATGAGCACATAAGAAAGACGGTCGGGTGGCGCGCGGTCCAGTTCGGACGCACGAAGCGACGCGATGGCATCGCGCAGGAAGTAAGCGCGGTTCGGCGCGGCTGCGATTTCCGGCTCAAGACCGGCAAGATCTCGCGTGGACGGAGCGACGAACAGGCCGGGTATCGCCGCCGGCGTCATCGCCTGTTCAAGAGCCGCCGCGCCCGCGAGCACGTCATAAGTGGATACGTGGCGCGCTTCTTCCGGCACACCGAGGCCGGTCGACGCGTTGCCCTGCGGATCGAGGTCGATCACCAGCACGCGCTCGCCAGCCGCCGCCAGCGCCGTGCCAAGATTGATGGCCGTTGTCGTCTTGCCCACGCCGCCCTTCTGATTGGCGACCGCGAACACCCGAAGACCTGCTGCTTGGTTTCTCTTTGTCACTGCTCGCCACCTTGTCTGAGCATCGGCTTGCCGATTTCCAAAATGCGACCCTCTGAATCGCTGAGGCTGGCGTGGCTCTTGACTTCGAAAGCCCATCGCTTCTGCGCGTCAGCGATCTCTACTTCGGCCTCTCGGCCTTTAAGAAACAATCCGGTTGACGCATTACCGAAGAACGGGAGGGCCAGCTCCAACAGCGCATCGAGCGATGCCAGTGCACGCGCCGTGACAACATCGGCAACGGGTACCGCGCCCAACGCGGCGGCATCGGCTATGCGCATGTTGTGCACGCGAGCGGGAGCCCCCGTCCGCCGCGCGACCTCGGAAAGAAACGCACACTTTCTTGCGTTGCTCTCCACAAGATGCACACAGGCGCACTCTTTCTGATTCGCGATCATAATAGCAATCGCGAGTCCGGGGAATCCCCCGCCCGAACCGAGGTCAACCCACGTTCTGGCGCCGGGCGCGAGCGCGACGAGCTGAGCTGAATCCGCGAAATGCCTTTGCCATATCTGAGGAATTGTCTTCGGGGCGACGAGGTTCACCGCCTTCTGCCACTGCATCAGAAGCTTTTCGTACAATTCGAGTTTTTCCACTGTTTCATGTGAAACACGAAAGGTCCGGGCAAATTCTGCGGCGCTGTTCACGTTTGAAGCACTCATTCAATGGTATCCGTTGAGTGGGGGCGCTTTGGAGATTGCAGCATGCTGCCGCGCGTTCCCATGGCCCTTCCCACGCTTCTTGTTGCGCTGCTTTGCGGCGTCACGCAAACCGAGGCGTCGAAGTTGTTCACAGACGAGGCCGAATTTCTCATCGCGCCCGTTCCCTCGGCCGAATGGTCCGTTCAGGAAACCGAAACCCGCACGAAATTCGCCGAGGTCGACTACCTGCCGAATGGGCAAACCTCCGACGACTGGAACCGCCTCGTCACGGTGCAGACCTGGCGCGATCCGGGCTTCCGCTACGACGCCCTCGCGGACACGATGAAGGAGCACGTGGAGGCGACGCAGCCCTGCAAATCTACCGCCATGCAAAAGCTCGCCGACCGCAAGGTGAGCGGCTACGACGCCGCGCTTTACGCGCTGTCTTGTCCCGAGAACAAGACGACCGGCAAGGGCGAGTATACGCTCATTCTCCAGATCCAGGGTCGCGACGCGGTTTACGGCGTGCAGCGGTCATGGCGCGGCGCGGCGTTCGAGCCCGGCGCGATCCCCGTCCCGCATGACGAGGGCGAGGAATGGCTTGCCTGGTTCGATCGCATCCAGCTCTGCGATAACCGTCTCGCGGGCAAAAGCTGCGGCGATGCCCTCGGCAAGGCGACAGCCACCGCCCGCAAGCGCTGACGCGACGCCGCCGCTCAATCCATCCGCGCGCCTCGGTCACATTCCGTGGAAGCGCCACCGTGCCGCTCTCCAGCGGCACCCGCCTTCATGATAAGAGTTAACGCGGGCAGCAGAGGCGCGACCACCAGCACGGCGGCGGCCGCGTGGCCTGGGTGCCGAAGTTCGGCGGCGGCGCGATGCAGGTCGCGACAGTGAACGGCGTGGCCGACAAGCTCAAGGCCGTGTCAGGCGAGCTTGAAGCCCTCGGCCCGGCCTATGCGAAATACCTCGTGCCCGACGGCGGCAGCCATGTGCCGCGCTGCATCGCCCGCACCACGCGTCTCAGCGTCCACTCGTTCGGCATCGCCTTCGACATCAACCCGGAGCATGGCGGCTATTGGCAATACGGTCTGCCGCGCGCGATGGACGAAGCCGCCGTGCGCGAGAAGGGCATCGCGCTCGTCTACCGCAACAAGGTGCCGCTGGAGATCGTGCGCGTGTTCGAGAAGCACGGCTTCATCTGGGGCGGAAGCTGGTATCACTTCGACGGCATGCACTTCGAGTATCGCCCCGAGTTCCTGGCGCTGAAGGCGATCATGGAGAAGTGAGGCGCGGGGGTGTCGCGCCGCTTCACGTGAAACGAAACGCGACGAGGCGGCGGCCCCGGTCGTCACTCGGCGGCGCTTACGCGGCGCGGGCCGTCTTCCTGATATGCGCGAGAAGCACCATCAGCGCGGCCGGCGTCATGCCGTCGATGCGGGCCGCCTGCGCCAGCGTCGCCGGGCGGTGGCGGTCGAGCTTCTGACGCACCTCGTTCGATAGCCCCTGGATCGCCGCGAAGTCGAGCGCGGGCGGAATGGCTACGGCCTCGTCCTTGCGGAAGGCGACAATGCTCGCCTCCTGCCGGTCGAGATAGACGGCATAGCGCGCGTCCACTTCCAGCCGCTCCACGGTGCCGCGCGGCATGTCGCCAAGCTCCGGCCAGACGCGAGCGAGCGCGGCGACGGTCTGCCCCGGCAACGCCAGCAGGTCGAAGGCCGAACGGCGGCGGCCATCGCGGTTCAGCACGATGCCATGACGCGCGGCCTCGTCGGGTGTCAGCGTCAGCGTTTCGAGAATCCGCCGAGCCGAGCCGAGCGCATCCGCCTTCGCGGCATAGGCGGCCTCGCGCGCCGACCCCACACAGCCCACGCGCGCGCCGAGCGGAGTCAGGCGCTCATCCGCATTGTCGGCACGCAGCCGCAAGCGATACTCCGCGCGGCTGGTAAACATGCGATAGGGCTCGGACACGCCGCGCGTCACGAGGTCGTCGATCATGACGCCGATATAGCCGTCCGTGCGCGACACCACGAAATCCGCCACGCCGCCGCTCGCCGCCAACGCCGCGTTGATGCCAGCGACAAGCCCCTGCCCCGCCGCCTCCTCATAGCCGGTCGTGCCGTTGATCTGCCCCGCGAGAAACAGGCGCGGCAGCCGCTTCACTTCGAGCGTGGCGGTGAGTTCGCGCGGGTCCACATAATCGTATTCGATAGCGTAGCCGGGCCGGACGATGGTAGCGCGCTCAAGGCCGGGGATCGTCGCGATGAACGCGCGCTGCACATCCTCGGGCAGCGAGGTCGAGATGCCGTTCGGGTAGACGGTCGGATCGTCGAGGCCCTCCGGCTCCAGAAAGATCTGATGGCTCTCGCGGTCGGCGAAGCGCACCACCTTGTCCTCGATGGACGGACAATAGCGCGGCCCGACGCCCTCGATCTGGCCCGAGTACATCGGCGCGCGGTGGATGTTCGCGCGGATGATGGCGTGCGTCTCCGCCGTCGTCGCGGTGATAGCGCAGGCGATCTGCGGCGTCTCGATGCGATCCGTCATGAAGGAGAACGGCACGGGCGGCGCGTCGCCGGGCTGGCTGTCGAGGCGCGCGAAGTCGATGGTGCGGCCGTCGAGGCGGGCTGGCGTGCCGGTCTTGAGGCGACCCATGCGAAGGCCGAGCGTATAGAGCCGGTCGCTGAGGCCGATGGACGGAGCCTCGCCCACGCGCCCCGCAGGCGTCCGCGTGTCGCCGAGATGGATGACGCCCTTGAGGAAGGTGCCCGTGGTGATGACGACCGCTCCGCTGCGCAGCTCGCGCCCGCTCGCCGTGACGACGCCCGCGACAGCGCCACCCTCGACCAGAAGATCCTCGACCGCATTTTCCACCACCGTCAGCCCGTCCTGTGCTGCGAGCGCGGCCTGCATCTCGCGGCGATAGAGCTTGCGGTCGGCCTGCGCGCGCGGCCCCTGCACCGCCGGACCCTTGGAGCGGTTCAGCATGCGGAACTGGATGCCCGCCTTGTCGATGACGCGTCCCATAAGCCCGTCGAGCGCATCCACCTCGCGAACGAGGTGCCCCTTGCCGAGTCCGCCGATCGCCGGATTGCACGACATCTCGCCGAGCGTCGCCGCCTTGTGCGTGACGAGCGCCGTGGCCGCACCCATGCGCGCGGCGGCGGCTGCCGCCTCGCACCCAGCGTGCCCGCCACCCACCACGATCACATCGAAAGCCCGCTCGGCCATCGTTCACATCCCGTCGTCTTTTGGAAGATCGGCCGCGTCAGGCGAAGTCCGCCTCCGGGCGCGCCCCGAAGATAGCAACCCCACGACGCAATTGAAATGGCGGTCTGGCTTCACGTGAACGCGGCGCTTGTCGCACTTGCGAAAAGACGCGACACTTTTTTGGGATCGGCCAGCGACGCTGCCGCTAGCAAAACGTCGCCTCTGCGATTAGGTGCAGTCATTCGTTGGTGAACACTCACTCTAGGAGAGAGCTATGCAGGCGCGAGATGTCATGACGAAACCGGTCATCACGGCGACGCCCGACACCGACATCCGCACGATCGCGGCCATCATGATGGAGAAGCAGATAGGGGGCTTGCCCGTGCTCGACTCCAGCGGCGTCGTCATCGGGATCGTGACGGAAGGCGATCTCCTCCGCCTCAGAGCGCCGGACGAGCAGAAGATCCACGACTGGCGCCTCACGCTTCTTCTGGACCCGAAGACGCACGCCAAGCCTCTCCTCGAAAAGCTGGAGGCGAACCTGACGGCGCGCGACGTGATGTCGGCTCCGGTCATGACCGTGCCCGACGGCGCCGAGGTGCTGGAGATCTGCAAGATGTTCGTCGATACCGGCATCAAGCGTGTGCCCGTGACGCGCGAAGGGCGGCTCATCGGGATCGTGAGCCGTTCCGACATTATCGCCCGCATCGCGCAGATGAAGCCGGAGCCACGGCAGGGGGAAGGCATCTTCGGTTGGACGCTTCACCTTGATCCGTTCGACCGCGACAAGGACAGGACGCCGCCCCCACCGCCCGCGCCGGAGCCGCGCCCGGACGCTGTTGTGACTGCCGCCGACTTCCGCCTCATCGCGCAGGACGCTGCGGCGAAGAAAATGCGGCAGCGCGCGATCCAGGATCACGTCAAGAGCGACGACCGCATGGCGCGCGTGAAGCAGCTCATCGACACGCACCTGTCCGAGGACGAGTGGCTCACGGTGTTGCAAAGGTCGCGCGATGCGGCGGAGCGGGGCGAACGCGAATATCTCGTGCTTCAATTTCCGGCCGAGCTTTGCAGCGACGGCGGCCGCGCGATCAATGTCGGCGAGCCAGGCTGGCCCGCGACCCTTCGCGGCGAGGCGGCGGAAACCTTCCTGCGCTACGAGCGCACCCTCAAGGATCGCGGCTTCCACATGATCGCGCGCGTTCTCAGTTTCCCGAACGGCTATCTCGGCGACATCGGCCTGTTCTTGCACTGGGGCGGCATCATGGAGTAGCGCGGAGCGGGAGGCTCTGCGCCGCCGATTTCGCGACAAGATCCTTCACAAGAAGCCAGAGCGAAATCCGTTTGCGCTCTGGAACGCAGCGGGCCGCTCCGCCAGGACCTACCGCCTGCGAACGGCATTACCCCCCAAGCCCCGATTTCTATCGCTCAGCTGTCTCGCCGCTGGAGATGGCGACGGCCCGACCAGCCGCCGCCAATGTTTCATGTGAAACACTTTGTTTACTTCTCCGGCGGCGGTCCCGCGCCCCGCTAAAGCAGGTCACTTCCCGACGCAGAACTCGCCGAAGATCTGGCCGAGCACATCCTCCACGTCGAGGCGGCCAGTAAGGCGGCCGAGCGCGTCGGCTGCTTCGCGCAGATGTTCGGCGGCAAGCTCCGGTGCTTCGCCCGCTTCGGCACCGTCGAGGAAAGCGACCAGAGCCGCGCGGGCGCGACCGATCTCCTGCCGGTGACGGACGCGCGTTATCGTCGGCGCTTCGCCGCTGCCGTAGCTTTCGCTCGCAAACCGCACGAGCGCCGCCTTCAGAGCGTCGAGCCCGAGACAGGTCTTCGCGGAAATGTAAATCGCCTCGGGGCCGAAGCTTCCGGGCGCGGGTGGCGGGGCAAGGTCCACCTTGTTCACGACGAGCAGCTTCACGCCGGACGATGGTGTGATGGCCGCACCCGCGATGCTTCCTCTCAATGGCGCGCCGCCCGCCTCTCCTTCCGCTGGAACAGCACCCACGTCCCCACACGAGCCGTCCACCATCGCGAGAACGACGTCGGCCGCCTCGGCTGCGGCCAGCGCGCGGCGCACGCCTTCCTGCTCGACCGGGCTCGCCGCCTCGCGGATGCCGGCCGTGTCACGCAGGACGAACGGATAGCCGTCGAGGTCGAGCGACACCTCGATCACGTCGCGCGTCGTCCCAGGCTCGTCGTAGACGATGGCGGCCTCGCGCCCGGCAAGCGCGTTGAGCAGGCTCGACTTGCCGACATTCGGCTCGCCGACGATGGCGACCGAGATGCCCTCGCGCAGGATCTCGCCCCGGCGTCCATCGGCCAGCGCGCGCTCCAGCTCGGCGGCGAGCGAGCGAGCTTCCGGCACCGCTTCCTTGAACGCGCCGTCCGCGATGTCCGCCTCGTCGGAAAAGTCGAGGCTCGCCTCCACGTAGGCCATCGCCTTGAGAAGAGTGCGCCACCATTTTTCGTAGCGGGCCCGCATCGCGCCCGAATGCTGCGCGAGCGCCTGCCGCCGCTGAATCTCCGTATCCGCGTTGATGAGGTCCGCCAGCCCCTCGGCCTCGGTCAGGTCGAGCTTGCCGTTGCCGAAGGCGCGACGCGTGAACTCGCCCGGCTCGGCCAGACGCAGGCCGACATCCGCCAGCGCATTCATGACCGCTGTCACCACCGCGCGCCCGCCATGGACATAAAGCTCGGCCATGTCCTCGCCGGTGAAATTCGCCGGACCGGGAAGCCAGAGCACCATCGCCTCGTCGAGCATCTCGCGGGAGGTCGGATGGCGCAGCCGCCGGAAGCTCGACACACGGGGCGCGGGCAGCCTGCCGTTGCAAAGCGCGTAGAGCGTCTTTCTCGAAGCCCGCCCCGAAATGCGGATCACCGCGATCCCGGCCCGGCCCGGCCCGGAAGACAGCGCGTAGATGGTCATGAGCGTTTCCTGCTTCTTAAGGCTTCGAAGACAAGTTGCGCGATACATTTGCGAAATTTGGGTATAATCGTCCCGAGGGCTTGCCGTGCTTCTGGCGGACTTTCATTGGGCAAAGCGGTCAACAAGGTTGCCTCATGGCGTTAAATCGTTTGAGCGAAGAGACTAGTCCCTACCTTCAGCAGCACAAACACAATCCGGTCGAATGGTGGCCCTGGTGCCAGGAAGCCTTCGAGGAAGCGCAACGGCTCGACAAACCCGTGCTGCTCTCGGTCGGCTATGCCGCCTGCCACTGGTGCCACGTCATGGCGCATGAGAGCTTCGAGAAAGAGGATACCGCTGAGTTGATGAACCGCCTGTTCATCAACATCAAGGTGGATCGCGAAGAGCGCCCGGACGTCGACACCCTCTATATGACCGCGCTTCAGGAGCTGGGGGAACAGGGCGGATGGCCGCTCACGATGTTTCTCACGCCCGACGGCATGCCCTTCTTCGGCGGCACGTATTTCCCCGACAAGCCGCGCTTCGGCAAACCCTCCTTCAAGGACGTGCTCGTGAACGTCGCGCGCGTCTACGCGCAGGAGAAGGAGACCATCGCGCAGAACACCGCCTACCTGAAGCAGCGGCTCACGCCCCGGCTGAACTACGGCGCCGCGCCGGAATTTTCGGAGGCGCAGCTCGCGGCCATCGCGGCCAAGTTCATCGGCGCGATCGACCCGACGAACGGCGGCCTTCGCGGTGCGCCCAAATTTCCGAACACCACGATCTTCCAGTTCCTCTGGCGCGCGGGCCTTCGCTACAATCTGAAGACCTGTATCGAGGAAGTGAAGAACACGCTCCTGCACATCTGTCAGGGCGGGATCTACGACCACCTTGGCGGCGGCTTCTCGCGTTACACCGTGGATGAGCGCTGGCTCGTGCCGCACTTCGAGAAGATGCTCTACGACAACGCGCTGCTGATCGAGTTCATGACCGAGGTCTGGAAGGAAACGCAGTCGGACCGCCTCAAGACGCGCGTGGCCGAAACCATCGGCTGGCTCAAGCGCGACATGATCGTTCCCGGCGGCGCTTTCGCCGCGTCCTATGACGCGGACTCCGAGGGCGAGGAAGGCAAGTTCTACGTCTGGACCGCGCGCGAGATCACCGACATCCTCGGCCACGGCGAAGAGGCCGCGATCTTCGCGCAGACCTACGACGTGACGGAAGGCGGCAACTGGGAAGGCAAGACCATCCTGAACCGCCTGAAGGCGCTAGCGCTGCTGAACGGTGGCGAAGAGCGCGCGATGGATGAATGCCGCGCGAAGCTTTTCGCCGAGCGCGAGCGTCGCGTGAAGCCCGGCTGGGACGACAAGGTGCTCGCGGACTGGAACGGCCTCGCAATCCGCGCGCTGGCCCGCGCGGGCGACGCTTTCGCCCAACCCGAATGGATTGTGCTCGCTGCGGATGCCTATGGCTTCGTGAAGAGCCGCATGATCGAGAACGGTCGCCTGTTCCACTCCTGGCGCGACGGCAAGCTGAAAGGCCCTGCCACGGCCGCCGACTATGCCAACATCATTTCCGCCGCTCTCGTCCTCCATCAGGTGACGGGCGAAGCGGGCTATCTCGACGACGCGGTGGAATGGACCGCCATCATGAACCGCCACTACGATGCGGAACAGGGCGGCTACTATTTCGCGGCGGACGACACGAGCGACCTCATCCTGCGCCCGCTCTCGGCAAGCGACGACGCCGTGCCGAACGCGAACGCGACCATGCTTCAGAACCTCGCGGACCTCTATACGCTGACCGGCGACGCCGCCTATCTGAAGCGCGCAGACGGGCTGTTGACCGCGTTCCAGGGCGCGGCGCAGACGATGGCCATCGGATACACAGG
Source organism: Rhodomicrobium udaipurense JA643 (assembly GCF_000636015.1). Classification (GTDB taxonomy): domain Bacteria; phylum Pseudomonadota; class Alphaproteobacteria; order Rhizobiales; family Rhodomicrobiaceae; genus Rhodomicrobium; species Rhodomicrobium udaipurense. The sequence continues at coordinate 1,323 of NZ_JFZJ01000063.1, read as the reverse complement.
GCTTCTCTCCGGAGCGCTCACGTTGATCTCGCCGCAGTCCATCGCCATCGCGGGCGACCGCGCCGGCCCCGACGCAGCCGCATGGCGCAGGGCTCTCGCCGAAGTATCGCTGCCGGGCGCAACCGTGCAGTGGGTGAACCCGGACGAAGACCTCCCCGCTTCCTCGCCCGCCTTCGGCAAGAAAGCCATCGACGGCAAGACGACCGCCTACATCTGTTTTGGCCCGCGCTGCTCGGAGCCGATCACAGACCCTGCCATCCTGAAGGACAGGCTGAAGGAAGAGCGTGCTGTTTCGGTGCAGGTGGCCGCGTCGCCCGTTTAGCGATGCGCGCTAACCCGGCGCGTCTCAAGCGGAGGAGACGCGTCTTGCAATTCACTCATCGGCGAAGCGCGGGGTCGGTCGTCAGATCGACGCCCCAAACCGACATCTGCGTCCGCAGTTCACGCACGACTCTGGCTTGGCCTTAGCCGTGGCGGTTCGAAAAATCACACGTTGTTTCCGACGCGCGGAACTGGCGACGATGGCCTCATGCAAGCTCATCGCTGCACAATGCGAAGCGCATGCGAATTGCCTTCAGGTGCGTACGCTGGCATAGTAGCTACTTGCTTTATGTCGTTCAGGAAATTGAAGCTTCGACGCGCTTGCGTCCTGTCGCGGCTCATTTTTCCGTCATTTGTTTTGGGGGCGCTCATTCAACTTTTCTGCGCACTCGCAACTCTTGTGCACAAACCTTTTTAGGAATTCGCCATGTCGCGTGGCATAGCCACAATTCTGTCGGACCTGTTCGATCAGATTGCCGTTGCGGTTTTCATCATTTCCGGTAGCGGAGTCCTCCTTTTCGCCAATCGGTCGGGCAACGCCATGATCGAGGAAGGTTGGCCCATTCGTCTCGTCAACGGCGCGCTCATGGGGGTCGATACCTCGGGCTCGGATGCGCTGAAGAAGGCCCTCGACAAGAGGCTTGCCGACGGCGCGACCGATCAAGCCATCTGCCTTGCTATCGCGGGACAAGGGAGGCCGAGCGCAGTCGGCTATCTGAGGGCCATCCCAAGCAGCGATACACCGGCTTCGATGCTGCTTGTAACCCAGACCGGTAGAACGACCGCCTACGGGCTCGAAGGTCTGGCGAGCGCGTATAACCTCAGCAAGGCCGAAACGCGCATCCTCAAACATCTCGTGGAAGCGCAGTCGCTGCCGGAAGTCGCGCAGCGCCTCAACCTGTCGCTTCCGACGGTGAAAAGCCACATGCGCCGCATCCTGACCAAAACCCAATGCTCGCGGCAGGCGGATCTGCTGCGCATCGTGGAAGGCGCGCGCGCGTA
>NZ_JFZJ01000062.1 GCF_000636015.1 Rhodomicrobium udaipurense JA643 | reverse complement strand
AGCGTCGAACAAGCCGTTCGACTATCTCGCTTGTGGTCTGCCGCTCCTCACCAACGACACCGCCGAATGGGACGCCTTTTTTGGCAAGGCGGGCGTTTCCGTGGGGTGCGATCCATCCCGTCCCGAAGATATCGCGCGCGCGGTGACATGGTATCGCAACAATCCCGACGAGCGGCGCGCCATGACCGAACGCGGGCGACAGAAAATCCGTGATGTCTGGAACTATGAAACCCAGTTCGCGCAAGTGATCGAGGCTCTGAATGCTTGAGACAAACATGATCGAGGAAAGGGCGGCCGCGCAATCGGCTGTCAGCGCAAGCAAGATCGGCCTCAAAATCCTGATGTCGGGGCACCCGGACCCTTCCGCTCTTCCCTCATCTTACCTCCGCGCGCTGGCGGGGCTTGGGTGCCAGGTTTTTCCATACCAGCATGAATCGATTGCTCGCGGCGGCATTCGCGGACTGCCCTTGCGTATCAGGCGGCGGATCGCTCCTGCGCTCGCCTTCGCGGGCGTGAATCGCGGCCTTCTCGACAAAGCCGATGAGGTCAAACCTGACGCCATCCTGATCTTCAAGGGCATGGAGCTTTTCCCCGACACGCTGAAAGCCTTGCGCAGCCGGGGCATCAAGCTCGTCAGCTACAATCCGGACCATCCCTTCGCCTTCTATGCGCGAGGGGCGGGAAACGACTATATCAGGCAGGGCGTTCCGCTCTACGATTTGCACGTAACCTACAGTCGCAAGATCGTTCGCGATATGGCGGAGGCATACCCAAGGTCGCGCGTCGCTGTGGTCCCATTCGGCCATGACGTTTCGGACGCGGTTTTCCGGTCGATCGCCAGCGAAGGCGAGATCCTGCGCGCGTGTTTCATCGGCAATGCCGACGAGCTACGCCGCGCTGCCGTGCAGGCGCTTCTCGATGCGGGCATTCCGGTCGATGTTTTCGGCCCTCGCTGGCTCAAGCATATGAAGCCCTCTGCTCAACTCGGGATTTATGGCCCCGTCTTCGGCGAGGACATGCACCGCGCCATGCGGCGCTATCGCGTGCAGTTGAACTTCTTCCGACCGCACAATCTCGACTCGCACAACATGCGCACGTTCGAGGTTCCCGCATCCGGTGGCATCATGTTGGCCGAGGACAGCCCCGAGCATCGCGATTTCTTCGAGGCTGACAGGGAGGCGTTTTTCTTCCGCGATGTCGATGAGATGGCCGCCAAGGCGCATCGTATTTTGGAGTTGCCGAGGCTCGACGCGGAGCAAATACGCGAGGCGGCTCGCCGACGATGCGACACCGGCGGGTATAGCTACGCGGAACGCGCGCGCGCGCTGCGCGCCGAGATCGAAAAAATCTGTCTTCCCCAGTCCGCTGACGCCTGAGACACAGCCCAACCCGGAAGCGCGCGATGCTCGACCTTGATGCCACAACAAAGATTGCGCTCTACGCCTCCCTTTGGGGCGTGATCCTGCTGCTGGAACTGACACGCCTGTCGCGTCCGCGTTTTGGAACTGTCGGGCTGCCGTTCGTTCTTCTGATGGGCTTCACGATGATGCACTGCGCCGCGCTGGTTCATCTCGTCCCCGGCTACGATCACACGCACGATGTGTATCTTGCCAGCATGAATTACTCCCGCGAGACCGTCGCCGACGGGCTGGAAGCGTCCTTCCTTGCAATGCTGGCCGCATTCCTTGGGTTTCTCCTCGCCGACAGGAATGCGGTGCCCGCCGAGCCCCAGCAGGAGGTGGCAGACGCGCAGGCGCTGGCGGTTGTGAGGCGACGATCTTTGCAGTTTCTCGTCGTTGGCGCGTCAGGGCTTCTGATCCAGACCGGCACAACCATGATGGGATTAACCCTTCCCGGTTTCCAGGCCGCCCTTTTCGGCGCGCGCAGCCTCGTCGCGGTCGGCGCGATCGGCCTGATCTTCTACACATACAGGAGCGTAGGCAGCCGACGGGCACTCATCCTCACACTGATATTCGCCGCTTCGGTGCCTACGCTCTTTCTCATAACGACTGCGATCCTGGAGGATAGCCTCGTTCTCGCCATAGCGATCTTCGCCTTCTACCTCACGCTTTCGAGGGGCACGGGGGCGTTTTCGCCAATAGTTCGCAACATTACGCTCATGGCGGCCGCCATCACTTTCGCAGTCGTTTTCGCCGCCGGCTATATGCAAACGCGTGATGTTCTCAGAGAAACGCTCCGGTATGGCGGCGACGTTGAAACCGCCCTCAAAACCACGCAAGACCTCGCCGAGAGCTTCGATTCATCGACGGTCTTCGACAATTCCACTCTTGCGCTCCTCGACGGGCGGCTCAATCAGAACGTCTTTGTGGGCCTTGCCATAGAATATCTTCGGATTTTCCCCAATCTCCAGGCCGATGGCGAGACGCTCCTGCTTGCGCTTGCGGGCGGGGTGCCGCGCTTCTTGTGGCCAGACAAGCCTGAGCGTGGCGGCAGTGCGTTCATGGCGAAATATACCGGGCTCACCTTTCACGAGGAAGCCACATTCGGCGTTGGGCTAATCTTTGAGTTCTATATAAACTTTTTGTATTTCGGCGTTTTCTTTGGATTTCTTCTTCTCGGCTATGTGATGCGCAGGATAGATATTGCAGCCGTGAGGGCCATGGCCTTAAACGATATCGTGGCGTTAACGCCGTTCTATCTGATCGGGATCGCCATTATTCAGCCTCTCTCAGATCTATTCTTCATTGTAACGGGCATTTTCGCAGCTTTACTCGTCGGGTGGGCCGTCACCGTAGCGGCGCGCGTGTTCCCGGTCAGAGTGGCACTTCCCAGGCGTTACGATCCTCCGACGCACGCTTTCGCTGCCGCCTCGGCGCCGGGACACCAGCCACAACCGTGAGTTTTGCCGTGCGAATTCTCCATGTCATTCCCCATTATTATCCGGCCGTGAGATATGGCGGCCCGGTCCGCTCGGTACACGGTTTGGCGGCGGCGAGCGCTACGCTCGGCCACGACGTCCACGTCTATACGACCAACATCGATGGGCCATCGGTCTCGGATGTCGCTGTCGGCGTGCCGGTCGACCGGGACGGGGTGAAAGTCTGGTATTTCCCGATCGGATTGGGGCGAAAAGTCTTTCGCTCAGCCGGGCTCGCGCGGGCCTTGCGGGCGACGGTGGCGTCTTTCGACATCGTGCATATCCATTATGTGTGGACCTGGCCGACCGTGATCGCCGCAGCGGCTGCACGGCAGGCGGGCGTCCCCTATGTCCTCTGTCCGCGCGGCATGCTGGTGGCCGATCTCATCCGGCGGCGGAACGGCCTCGCGAAAAGGATGTGGCTGCGCCTGTTCGATCGCCGGACGGTTGCTGGCGCGGCTGCGATTCACGTCACCGCCGAGTCTGAGGCGGCCGATGTCGCGGCGCTCGGACTCAACCCGCGGCGCATCGCCGTGATCCCCAACGGTATCGATCTCCCGCGCGAAGCTCTCATGTCGGACGGCGGTGCGATGCCTGCGGCTGTCCCCGCGAGTGATCGCACCGTGCTTTTTCTCGGCCGTATAAATTGGAAGAAGGGCCTCGACCGGCTCATTCCAGCCATGGCGAAGGTTCCCGGCGCCCGCCTTGTGATCGCAGGCTACGACGAAAACGGATATCAGTCCCACGTGGCCAAACTCGCCGCAGAAGCCGGCATTGCAGAGCGCACCGAATTTCCCGGCCCGGTGGAAGGCGCGGAAAAATGGTCACTTATTCGGAGCGCGGCGTGTCTCGTCCTGCCGTCCTATCACGAAAATTTCGGGATGGTCGTGATCGAGGCAATGGCCGTCGGGTGCCCGGTTGTCGTGACCGAAGAAGTGGGCCTCGCCGCCACCGTCCGGCAGGCTGGCTGCGGTCTTGTTGTCTCCGGCGATGCGGATGCACTGGCTTCGGCTATCGCGCACATCCTCCGGGACGAGGCGGCGCGCAGCGCCATGAGCGCGGCCGGTCCTCTTGTCGCGCGCGAGCGGTTCTCGTGGGAAGGGATCGCGCATCAGGCGGAAGGCCTGTATCGCGAGTGTCTTGGGCAAAATGCCGTTGGCCCGGAGCACTGTCTCGGCACGCCTGTATCGACGGCGGTGCGTTTTGCGCCTGAGACCGGGACGCCGGTTTCGCGATAAGATCACGCTCGAAAGCGCCTTCGCGTCGTGCCGTAAAGCAGATGCGGCACGACGCTATAGTTTTGCTTGTCGATCAGCTTCTGCGTCAAATCGAGTCCGACTAACGCAGGCGATTTAAGCAACGCGCCGGAGTGCCGCGCGCAACGCATGCTGATCTAAGCAACGCGCCGAAGTGCCGCGCGCAACGCATCCACGATCTCACCGATCTGGCTTTCGGTCACGATCAGCGGCGGCGACAGCGCGATGATCTCGCCGCCCTGCCGCACGAGCACGCCGTTCGCGAAACAATCCTGATAGACCTCGAATGCGCGCTTGCCCGCGCCATCGGCGCGCGGCTCCAGCTCGACGCCAGCCACGATCCCGGTGTTGCGGATGTCGATGACATGCGGCTCGCCCTTGAGCGAATGCACGGCCTCTTCCCACACCGGAGCCAGCGCCGCCGCGCGCTCGAACAGCCCTTCGCTTTCGTAGATGTCGAGCGTGGCTAGCCCGGCCGCGCACGCGACCGGGTGGCCCGAATAGGTGTAGCCGTGGAACAGCTCGATGACGTGTTCCGGCCCCTGCATGATCGCGTCGTGAATCTCGCGCTTGGCGATGGCCGCGCCCATGGGAATCGCACCGTTGGTGATGCCTTTTGCCACGGTGAAAATGTCGGGCACAACGCCGAGCGCTTGCGAGGCGAAGGCTGCGCCCATGCGCCCGAAGCCCGTGATAACCTCGTCGAAAATCAGCAGCAGGCCGTGGCGGTCGCAGATCGCGCGGAGCCGTTCGAGATAGCCCTTCGGCGGCAGGATCACGCCCGCCGAGCCGGACATCGGCTCCACGATCACGCCCGCAATGGTGTCCGCGCCGTGCAGCGCGATGATGCCTTCGAGCGCGTCGGCGAGTTCCGCGCCATGCTCCGGCTGGCCTTTTGTGAAGGCGTTGCGCTTGGTGTCGAGCGTATGCGGCAGGTAGTCGACGTAAGGCAGCAGCGCCCCGAAAGCGCGGCGGTTGTTCACGAGACCGCCGACCGACATGCCGCCGAAATTGCAGCCGTGATAGCCCTTCTCGCGGCCGACGAAGCGGGTGCGCTGGGCCTGTCCGCGCGCGTGGTGATAGGCGAGCGCGATCTTGAGCGCACTTTCGACCGCCTCGGAGCCGGAATTTGCGAAGAACACGCGGTCGAGGCCCACAGGCGCGATGCGCGCGATACGGGCGGCGAGTTCGAATGCGCCGGGATGGCCGATCTGGAACGCCGTCGCGTAGTCCATCGTCAGAAGCTGGCGCTCCACCGCCTCGGCGATCTCGCGCCGCCCGTGCCCAGCGTTTACGCACCAGAGCCCCGCCACACCGTCGAGCACCTTGCGGCCGTCCATCGCGGTATAATGCATACCCTGCGCCTCGACGAGCACGCGCGGGTTGGCCTTGAACTGGCGGTTCGCAGTGAACGGCATCCAGTAGGCCGACATGTCGAGTTCGTTGGACAGGGAAGCGGCGGCGTTCTGGCTTGATTTGTGGCTCATGGGCGTAACCTCTTTTGGCAACCGGGTTTAAACCCGTGCGGGCGTTGTCACAAGCCGAATGCACGGAAAGGAAAACGGCTGGCGAAAAGCGGAGTCCGGCTTCATGACAGGCTCGGAGCTTATCGTCGACGGCGGAATGACCCGGAAGATGATCTATCGGGAGTAGAACCATGCATATCGACCTCAATGCGGACATGGGCGAAGGGTTCGGCGCCTACCGCATCGGCCATGACGAGGAGCTAGTCGGCATCGTCACGTCGGCGAACGTCGCTTGCGGCTTCCATGGCGGCGACTCAACCATCATGCACGGCCTCGCGGTCGCTGCGGCGGCGCGGGGCGTGGCGCTCGGCGCGCATCCCGGATTCAACGATTTGTGGGGCTTCGGCCGTCGCGCGATCCCGATGCCCGTGCGCGAACTCGAATATATGGTCGCGTATCAGATCGGCGCGCTTCAGGCGCTCGCGGCATACGCGAACGCGCCGTTGCGTCACGTCAAGCCGCACGGCGCGCTTTACAATATGGCCGCGACGGATGCTGCCTATGCGGGCGCTATCGCGGGCGCGGTGCGGACGGTTGACGATGGACTGATCCTTGTCGGCCCGCCGGGTTCCGAGCTTGAAAAGGCCGCCGATCTCGCAGGGCTTTTCTTCGCGCGCGAAGGCTTTTGCGATCGGCTCTATCGCGAGGACGGCTCGCTCGTGCCGCGTGGTGAACCCGGTGCGGTTATCGCGAACGCCGATGCCGCCGCGCTTCAGGCACTCCGACTCGCAACGGAAGGCGTGGCCTACACGGCAGGCGGCGGGAAGGTGAAGCTCGAAGTCGATACGCTGTGCGTCCACGGGGACGAGCCCGGCGCGGTCGCCGTGGCCAAGGCCGTCCGCCGCGCGCTCGAACAGGTCGGCGTGGAACTGCGCCCGCTCTCGCCATCCGTCGCCGACGCAGTTTGACGGCGCGGATCAAGCCTTGTGTAGATGCGCCTCGTACCACGCCTTCAGTTCGCCGAGGGCGGGATGCGCGAGGTTCCGCCACAGATAGCGGCGGATGCGCGGCAGATGCGCGAGATAGCCGTGCTTGCCGTCGCGCATCGAGAGGCGGGCGAAGATGCCGAGAATCTTCGTGTTGCGCTCGGTACCGAGGATGGCATAGGCGCGGGCGAATGCGGCGGCGTCGAAGGCGGGTTCGGCAGCGGCGGCGGCCTCGCAATAGCGCGCATAAAGGGCGCGCTCGACCGCTTCTGGCACATCGAGCCGCGCGTCCTGCAAGAGCGAAACGAGATCGTAGGCCGGGTGCGTCCACACCGCGTCCTGAAAATCGATCACGCCGAGCCGCTTGAGGGCGCCGCGCTCCCGGCACAGAAGCAGGTTAGGCGAGTGGTAATCGCGCAGCGCTATGGTCTTCGGCTGTTTGTCGAGCCAGTCGAGATGCGGCGACCATGCCTCGACGAAAGACCGGGCCATCTCAGCCGGGTCGGCGGGTGTCGGCTCAAGCCGGAAATACCATTGCAGCATAAGGTCGAGTTCCACGTCCATCGCTTCGCGGTCGAAGGCGGGAACGTCATATAAGCCGCCGCCCGGCACGGGCAGCGAGCGCGGCACACCGGATGCCCTGATCGCGGACAAGCCATCCACCGCCAGCGCATAAAGCGGTTCCAGCGGTTCGCCTCCGGCGATCAGGTCGCCAAACACCGCGTCGCCAAGGTCTTCCACAAGGTAAAGCCCCGCGTCCTTGTCCGAAGCCGTGACGGCGGGCGCAGACAGCCCCGCGTGCTCTCGCAGCCAGTGAGAAACCGCGATGAAGGGCGTGCCCTCGCGGGCCAGGTGGGCGATGGCGCAATAAGGGCGACCGTCACGGATCGGTGGGCCATCGCTTTGCGTGGGCCAGTCCATCAGCATCGCCGTCTCGCCCGCCCGCAAAAGACGCATGAACTGCCGCGCCGAGGCGTCGCCGCGCAATCCGAGGCAGCGCGCGCCCGCCCAGCCGCATCGCGCGAGGAACGCTTCGATCTGGCGGAAGCGCGCGAGCTTCTTTTCCCACGCGCCGAAGCCGGTGAGCGTAACGCGCCGCGTGCCGCCTTCGCCTTCGATGCGAACGTCGAGGCGGTCTTCCGGCAGCACGTCCGCGACGATATCGGGCCATTCGACGACCACCGCCCCCGTCTGGCACATTTCCGCGAAGCCGATTTCCTCCTCGTCGCCCGGATGGAGCCGGTACAGGTCGCAGTGGTAGACGGTGCGTCGTGGCGTTTCGTAAGCGTGCACGATCTGATAGGTGGGGCTCGTCGCCGCTTCGGTCACGCCGAGCGCGGAAAGCAGCCCTTGCGCGAACGTGGTCTTGCCCGCGCCGAGATCGCCGGACAGCGTGATGGCATCGCGCTCCGAGACGAAGGCCGAAAGACGGCTCCCCAGCGCCTGCAACGCTTCCGCGCTATCGATTTCCCACACGGGCACCCCTCCGATTTCATACGCCGAACCGTTGTTCTACGACCAGCATCGTGGTCAAAATCGGGACGCGAGCCACAGGTGAAAAGGTTTCCATGGTGCGGAGCGTTTATCGAACGTCGCGTGTTCCAGCAAGAATGCTACGCGTATGCAATCCGCGAGGTCGATATGACGAAAGTCCATTACGAAGTGCTGGAGCATGACGGCGGCTGGGCCTACAAGGCCGAAGGCGTCTTTTCCGAGCCGTTCCCCACGAAAGAAGCGGCGCTGGCCGCAGCCGAACTGGCGGCGGGCGAGCAGCGCGTGTCCGGCACGTCGCAGGATATCGAGTTCGAGGACGCGTCCGGCCGCTGGCATCGCGAGTTCGAGCCGGGAACGGATCGCCCCGAAACAGACGTCACGGTGAAGTAGCGGCGTCTAATGCCGGGCGCCACGGGTCAGGCGCATATCGCCCAATCTTGCGGGCTCCCGTGCGCGACCCGGATCACGCCCCAAGCCGGAGCCGATGCGCCGATTGGTGCCGCTTTGGCGCGGCGACAATCGCGATTGCAGAGGGGGCAGCTCAGCCGTGCGCGCGTTCCGCCGGGCCTGCCTTGCTCTCGGTCACACGCGAAAGATCCTTCGCGATCTGCCGCATCGTGCGAACCTGCCCGACCTTGGCGCTCAGCACATATTGCCAGTCATGATAGCTGTCGCGGATCTGAAATTCTTCGTAAAGCGTCGCAAGCCGGTCGGCGGCCTTCGCGGCGGCGTTCTGGAGGTTTGAAATTTCCTCCTCCGCGCGTGCCAGCCGCTCGCGCAAGATGGTGTCGTCTCTCGTCATGCATGCCTCCCTTGTTGTTCTTCCTTGAGGCGCACGTTCCTTCGTGGGAGCGTGTCTTTTCAAGAGTATAGCGCGAAGTCGTGCACGATTTGCTACGCTACTTTCGATACAACGGCGGATCGCTGTGGAGTTGTGATCTGAAATCCTCAGCCGAGATCACACCTGGTTGAACGCCGAAAAGAAAATGGCCGGGCTAGCCCGGCCATTCGATTCGACAATGAGACGACGACGCGCGCCGTATCTACGCGAGCACGGCGGCGAACTTCACAAGCGCCTGATCGACCTCCGCGCGCTTGATGATGAGCGGCGGCGACACCCGAATCGTGTGCTCCTTCGTGTCCTTGCAGAGGATGCCGCGATGCTTGAGCGCCGCGCAGTAACGGCGTGCGCCGCCCGCGTCGGGATGCAGTTCGATGGCCATCATCAGGCCGCGCCCCCGAATCTCTTTCACCACGTGGCTGTTGATCGCCTTCAGCCCCTCGCGGAAATACGCGCCCATCGCGGCCGAGTTTTCGACCATGCCTTCTTCGGTTACGACGCGGAGCGCCGCGCGCGCGACCGCGCAGGCGAGCGGGTTGCCTCCGAAGGTGCTGCCATGCTCGCCGGGCTTCAACACGCCCATGATCCGCGAGGTTGAGAGTACCGCCGACACGGGATAGAACCCGCCCGACAGGCCCTTGCCGAGCAGCGTCATGTCGCTTTCGACGCCCTCATGCTCTTCCGCGAGCAGCTTGCCCGTGCGCCCGAGACCCGTCTGGATCTCGTCGAGTATGAAGACAATCTTCTCGCGTGTGCAAAGCTCGCGCGCGGCCTTCACATAGCCCGGCGGCGGAATGATCACGCCCGCCTCGCCCTGGATCGGCTCCATGAGCACGGCCACCGTGTTCGGCGTGACGGCGTCTTCAAGCGCCTTGATGTCGCCGAATGGAATGATTTTGAACCCCGGCGTGAACGGGCCGAAGCCTTCGCGCGCGGTCTCATCGGTTGAAAAGCTCACGACGGTCGTGGTGCGGCCATGGAAATTCTTGTCGAAGACGATGATCTCGGCCTTGTCCTGTGGCACGCCCTTGACGGTGTAGCCCCATTTGCGAACGATCTTGATGGCCGTTTCGACCGCTTCCGCGCCGGTGTTCATCGGCAGCACGCGATGCGAACGCGTGAGCTTGCACAGCTCTTCAAAGAACGGCGCGAGCTGATCGTTGCGGAAGGCGCGCGACGTGAGCGTGAGCTTGCCGGACTGCTCGACCATCGCCTCGCGGATTTTCGGATGGCAATGCCCCTGATTGACCGCGGAATAGCCCGAGAGGCAATCGAGATAGCGGTTGCCCTCGACGTCCCAGACCCAAACGCCTTCGCCCCGGCTCAACACCACGTCGAGCGGTTTGTAATTGGTCGCGCCGTACTCGTTTTCGGTCGCGATGAAATCGTGGGCCGAGGAGAAGCTGCGCGACGGCGCGAATGCGGTGTCGAAAGTCATGGGGTTTCACCTCTGTTTGTTGCCGAAGCGGATTTGAGATCGAGCCGGAGCGTCATGCAGTAAGCGCCGCCACCGGACATGATGAAGGGGCGCAGCTTGAGCGGAACCACAGAATAGTCGCGCTCGCGAAGCTCGTCGGCGAGACGCGCGGTTGGCTCCGCCATGACGATGTCGCGCCCGATATTGACGGCGTTCACGGCGAAGCGCGCCGCGTCTTCGTCGCTAGCCTTGATGCGTTTGTCGGCCGCAACGTGATCGCGGATGACCGACAGAGAAGCCTTCGAGAAAGCTTGCGGGTAATATAGAACCTCTCCACCGCTCAAAGGCACGAAACAAGTGTCGAGATGGTAAAAGCGGCGGGAGACGAGTTCAAGCGGCTTGACCGGAACATTGAAGAAATCGCGAAGCACATCCCCCGCCTCGAATGAGGATCGTGGACCAAAACCCGTCCATAAAAACTGGCGGTTTGCGTCGAAGATCGCGTCGCCCGCGCCTTCCTGCCAATAATCTTTCGGCATTTGGCTGACATCATCGAAGGCGCCTTCGTCCTTCAGCCGTGCGAATGCTTCGAGGAAGTGCCGCTCCTCGCCCTGCCGCTCGGGATAGCGGAAGCGCGCGGCCATCACGCGGCGGTCGAGGACGACGGCGGCGTTTGCAGGGAAAACCATGTCCGGCAGGCCCGGCGCGCCATCGATATGGACGACGCGGGCGCCCGTTTGCCTTAACGCTTCGGCCAAAGATGCGGCAGCGTGCCGCGCTTCTGCTCGATTTTTAACCTCGTCCCTGCGCCATTCCTCTGGCGTCATCCAGGGATTGATCTTGTACGACACCTCGAAATGGCTGTCGTCGGTCATTAAAAAGGTTGGCGTTTTCGGCATCCGGCCTCTCGCGACGATAACATGCAATTTCCATGCAAATAATCGCCGTTGACCTCACCAGTCTAAAGGAGGCAAGTTGCGCGAAACGTTCCAAAAAGCTGACAAAGTGCAGGCGCGCCTTAGCAAAGTGTCAGATCATGCCTCTCGATGAGACCAACCGACGACTTATCGCGCTCCTGCGTGAGAACGCGCGGATGCCCGTGGCGACGCTCGCCGCGATCCTCGGCCTCAGCCGCGCGACGGTGCAGAACCGCATCGACCGGCTCGTGCATGACGGCGTTATCACCGGCTTCACGGTGACGCTGCGCCGCGAAGCTGAGCCGGACGCCGTCTGCGCGATCATGATGATTCAGGTGGAAGGCGAAAAAACCGAGCACATCTACAAGGCGCTGCGCGGCTATCCCGAGGCTGTCGCGATTCACACGACCAACGGGAGATGGGATTTCGTTGTGGAGTTGCGCACGCCGGATCTCGAAACCTTCGACCGCGTGCTGCGCCGCATCCGCGAGTTGAAGGGAATATCAAGCTCGGAAACGAGCCTTCTTCTGTCGAGTAACCGACGATAGAGCATGATCCCGGTTTTGCGAGAGATCGGTGCTCAAACAAAAGAGCTGGGAGCGCGCTTTATGTCATCAAAAGCGGTGCGGCCGAAGCCGCTGCATCAGAACCGGACTTGCCGAGTCGCTGCTTTCGCGCGGGTCTTTTTAACAACAACAGGCTGCTGCGCTTCCATTTCGAGCCGCGCCTGACGCAGTTTCTCGATCTTCGCCACACGGAGTGCGCTCTCGGAATCGATGATGGCGCGAGCGGCGGTGTTAGTCATGTCCGCTTTCGTTTGCGGTTTGCGCGGCGGCGCGAACAATGTGTCTTTAGTAATCATGAGTTTTCTTTCCTTAAGAGTGCAAAAGGCCGGGCAAGAGCCCAGCCTTCCGCTATCGCTTCTGCTTTCCGTAGGAAAACACAGGGCGCATTACGCGGCCTGGAGATTTTCCGCGGAGCTTTTGCCCGAACGGGCGTCACGCACGATTTCGAACGAAAGCTTCTGGCCTTCGACGATGGTGCGCATGCCGGCGCGCTCAACTGCGGAAATGTGAACGAAGACGTCAGCCGAACCGCTGTCGGGTTGGATGAAGCCATAGCCCTTGTTCACGTTAAAAAATTTCACTGTGCCAGTATTCATGACGATTTCCTTTCAATCGGTCATAAGTTTTTCCTCGCTGCCCAACTTGGAACAGCGATTGTTCAGGATCGATTTTGGCAGAAAGATCGTCAGGACGCGCTCAGGCGCGGAAACAAGCTCAGCAATCAAGATCGATGGTGAGAATATAGCCGTTTCCGGTGTCCGAAACAAGGCGAGTGGCGAAATATTTCTGTTGAACGACTTTTCGCCCGCGAATATTTCCCGAGGCTTGCGACAGAGCCCGTGCGCAGTGGCTTGCGCCCTGCAACGGTTGAAATCCTGCCTCGCATCGGCGAAGCTCGCGTGCGATGGCGCCTTCAGACCTGCCCCTTTTCGATGCGGATTTGCCCGAGTCGTCCGCTCGCGGCGCGACCACGCGCGCGACGGTGCCTGTGCTGCTCCCGCTCGCCCTCGACGAACCTTACACTTATGAAGTCCCCGCAGGTGAAACGCTCGCGCCCGGCGATTTCGTGGTCGTGCCCCTCGGCCCGGTGAAACGCATCGGCGTCGTGTGGCGCGAGGCGTCGGCGCGCCCGGTCGATCCCCGAAAGCTGAAGCCCGTGCTCGCGCGCCTCGACGAGGTGCCGCCGCTGCCGCCGCTCAATCTCGCCTTCGCGGACTGGGTCGCGCAGTACACGCTCGCGCCAAAGGGAATGGTGCTCCAGATGATGATGAGCGCGCGGCTCGTTTTCGAGGCGGAGGAACCGCGTTTCGGCTTTCGCGGCGGAAGCGGTGTGCCGTCGCGGATGACGGACGCGCGCCAGCGCGTGATGGCCGCCGTGGCCGATGGCGCGGTGTGGTCGAAAAAGCGGCTCATGGATGCGGCGGGCGTCAGCGCGGCGGTGATCGACGGTCTCGCCGAGGCGGACGCGCTCATCCGCGCCGAGCTTCCGCGCACGCGTGCTTTTGCTCCGAGGCCCGACTTCGCTTTCGCAAGCCTGAGCGACGCACAGCTCACAGCCGCCGGTGCGCTTCAGCAAACCATCGCGGAGGGCGGCTTCTCGGCAACGCTTCTGGATGGCGTGACCGGCTCCGGCAAAACGGAGGTGTATTTCGAGGCGGTGGCGGAAGCGCTGCGGCACGGCGAACGACAGGTGCTTATTCTCCTGCCGGAAATCGCGCTCACGAATCAGTTTCTCGAACGCTTCGAGCGCCGCTTCGGCTGCCGCCCCGGCGAATGGCATTCCGCCGTATCGCCGAAGGAGCGCGCGCGTGTCTGGCGCGGCGTGGCGCTGGGCGAAGTGCGGGTGGTGTGCGGTGCGCGGTCGGCGCTGTTCCTGCCCTTCACGGACCTCGGCCTCATCGTGGTCGACGAAGAACACGACCCATCCTTCAAGCAGGACGACCGCGTGACCTATCAGGCGCGCGACATGGCCGTGGTGCGGGCGTCGCTCGGCAAGATTCCCATCGTGCTGGCCTCGGCGACGCCATCCGTCGAAAGCATCGTGAACGTCCAGCGCGGGCGCTACCGGCATGCGGTGCTGCCCGGCCGCTTCTCCGGCAACGCGCTGCCCGATGTCGAGGCGGTGGACCTGCGCGCAGTGCCGCCCGAGCGGGGGATGTGGATCAGCGAGCCGCTCGTCGGCGCGGTGAACGAGGCCCTTGCGAAAGGCGAGCAAGCGCTCCTCTTTCTGAACCGCCGAGGCTATGCGCCGCTGACTCTGTGCCGCGCGTGCGGCCATCGCTTCACCTGCCCGCAATGCACGGCCTATCTCGTGGAGCATCGCCTGCGCGGGCGGCTCGTTTGCCATCATTGCGGCTTCTCGCTGCCGTTCCCGAAGGCGTGCCCGTCGTGCCACGGGGAGGCGACGCTCGCGGCGTCCGGCCCCGGCATCGAGCGCGTGACGGAGGAGGCGCAGAACCGCTGGCCCGACGCGCGGCTTGCGGTTCTATCGAGCGACCTCGTGCCCTCGACAGCGGCGCTGCGCGAAATTCTGACCCGCATCACGGAAGGCGATGTCGATATCGTCGTCGGCACGCAGCTCGTGTCGAAGGGGCATAATTTCCCGAAACTGTCGTTCGTCGGCGTGGTGGATGGCGATCTGAGCCTCGCCACCGCCGACCCGCGCGCGGGGGAGCGCACCTTTCAGCTTCTGCATCAGGTGACGGGGCGCGCAGGCCGCTTCGGCGCGCCGGGGCGCGGGCTGATCCAGACGCATTTTCCCGATCATCCGGTGATGCGCGCGCTCGTCACCGGCGACCGCGAGGCATTCTACGAGGCGGAAATCGGCTTGCGCGAGGAGGCGGGCTATCCACCGTTCGGACGGCTCGCCGCGCTGATCGTTTCCGGCAAGACGCGCTACGACGCGGAAGGGTATGCGCGCGCGCTCGCGCTGGCCGCGCCGGAGGCGTCACGCATTCAGGTGCTGGGGCCGGTAGAGGCGCCGCTCGCGATCATCCGCGGATTGCACCGCCAGCGGCTGCTTGTGAAGGCCGCGCGCGAGGCCGATCTTCAGGCGTATCTGCGGGCGTGGCTCGCCGGCGTGGATGCGCCACGCGGCGGCGTCACACTTCATATCGACGTCGATCCGCACAGCTTTTTGTAGTAGCAGCGGCGCTCAGCCGATCTCAAGGCTTGTTAGACCGAAGCACCGATCGCTCCGCCCGGCGGGGATGCCGTCGGTATACATGCGCGCCGTCTCGAACATCGGCTCCATGCCGTAGCGCTGCGCAAGATCGGCGCTGCGAGGGTTGGCCTCGGTCGTGTCGAGAAAGATCGGCTCGCCCCTAAGCCGCGAAGACAGCCCCTCAAAAAGCGCTCCCGCGATATGCGCCGCGTCGGCGAAAAGCGGCCCGATCCTGAACCCCGTGCGGCTCGGGCGCGCGACGCCATACCCCGCGAGGCTCTGCCCGCTCAATACGCCGAGCGCCACCGCTCCCGGCTGGTCGATCCACCGGCGCAGGAGGCGCGCGCGCGGAGCCGGAAACACGGTTGCGTCATAGCGGCAAATCTCGTCGAAACCCACGGACGACAGCTCGACCAGACCGGCGGGCTCTGCTCCGCCGCCCGTTCCCTGATAGCGCATGTTGCGATAGGCGAGCTTGAAGCCGGACTTTTTGTAATTGTCCTGCTGCGCAACGACGCCATCAAGGCCGACATTGCGCGTGCCCATGTAGGCCATCGCCGTATCCCAGAGCTTGAGGCCGAAACCCCGGCCCCGATAGGGCGGCTTGACGATATAGAGGCCGAGAAACCCGAACGCGGCATCATACGCGACTGCGGAAATGCAGCCGACCGGTTCGCCGTCGAGATCCGCGAGGAAGAAGCCGTAGGGATCGGCGGCATAGAAGCATGATGCGTCGTGACGACCCGGGTTCCAGCCCTCGGCGGCCGCCCATTCCAGAGCCAGGCCGACGCCGTTTTCGTCCATTCTGCGAACCCGCAATTCGCGGGATAATTCGTGGGCTTCGTGGGGTCTCATGACAGTTCTCTCACGCACAATCAAAAAAAGCCTGCCCAGCCGGGGGCAGGCTTCTTCCTCTCAAGAAGCTCGTTCGCGAGGCACCCGCTCTGCCGGTGCTTTCGCTCGGAACAGTGAATTTTACATTTGATTCAAGCCCGCTGGTGGCACAGTCATCAAATGTAAAATTCGAAACTGCATTAGAATCAATCGGTTACTGGTGCTCTTGAAGGCGCATATTTTTGCTGGAGAGCGCGCAACAATGGGAACCAAAAATATGCGCCAGAGCACTAGTGCGTCTGCCCGTAGGGGTGAACGATCTGGCCGCTCGGGCTCGCCTTGTCCACGGTTTCGGGTAGATGGTTCTGCAAGATGTCGAGAATTTTTTCCGGCGGAATGCCGACCTTCTGGGCGAAGCGCTGCAAGTCCTGATCGCCGAGCGCATGGCGCAGGTCTTCCTTTTCGACGGGCAGGTTTTCGCCTTGGCCGAGCCACGACTTCACATGCTCTTCGAGGCCGCCCTTGCTGAGCTTGTCGACGATCACGGTCAGATTGCCGAAGCCCGCCTGATTGAGAATATCCTGCAAGGATGTCGGAATCGCCGGGCCCGAACCCGCCTGATTTGCCTGCGGTTGCGGCGCGGACTGACGCTGCACGGGCGGCTGCTGCTGACCCTGCTGGCCAGCCTGATTCAGAGCGGCGGTGATGGCTTCGAAGATGTTCATGACGCGACCTCGCGAAAGCTTGTTTGGTCGCGAAGGTAGCATGGCAGGCTCGCGCGATCGGTCAAATCGCGCGGAAGCGCCAACGAAGGACGAACGGAGACTTTTCAATTCGACGCATCGATCAAGGAAGGCCGGATGCGAGGATCTTTAAGCAGGGCGGCTTTCAGTTTTTCCGCATGCTTCGCGAGCAGATCATTGTCCGCCATGATGCCAAGGGGGCGAAGCTCGTCGCCGGTCTTGCGCGGCAGGATATGGAAGTGGAGGTGGAACACCACCTGTCCGCCCGCCGGCTCCGAAAATTGCCAGAGCGACACGCCGTCTGCGTCGAACGCCTTCTTCGCCGCGACCGCGATGCGTTGCGCCGTCGCGATGACGGGGGCGAGTACGGCGGGCGACGCATCGAGGATATTGCGTACCGGCGCCTTCGGGATGATGAGCGTGTGCCCGTCGACGCGCGGCATGATGTCCATGAACGCGAAGCTGTCCGCGTCTTCATGGACGAAATGGCAGGGCAGTTCGCCGCGAAGGATTTTTGCGAAGACGTTGTTCGGATCGTAGGCGGGCGCGCTCATGCCAGATTCCTCCGCTGTCGGGTTCGCCTCGCTTTTCCCGCGAAGCGCGACGCGGGTCAAGCCTCCAAGATGGGCGGCCCGCTCCGGCTTAGATCACGAACAGAAGCCAGATCGCGCCGAGAAGCAGCACATTCAACTGCTCGGACACGTTCATGGTGCCGAAGCGCTTGCGGCGCTTGCCCACCACCTTGATGACTTCCTTGGTGATGACCTTGGGCGGTGGCGGCGGCGGAAGCGCCGGGTTCGGCGTGCCGCGAAGCCACCGCCAGAACAGGTTCACGGCCCAGCGGCCATAGCGCAACAGCGCGAGCGTGCCGCCGGTGAAGCTGCGGTAGCGGACACTGAGCAGCATCCACGCCACGATGAGAATCCACAGCACCGTCGAGATGAGGTCGCGCAGCACGAACCACACGACCGTCCAGACGACGCTCAGGAAGAAACTCAGGACCGTCCAGATGTACGAAAGGATGTCCATCGCTTCCCCCTGCCGGAAAGCGGACTCCTGCGCCCGCTTTCTTCACACCCTTTCGCGATCAGGGCCGGTAATCGTTCTGCGGCCCTTGCCCGCTATTGCTGTAGCGGCCTTGGTCGCTTTGCAAAAGGGGCGTGAGCCGCCTAATAACGACGCGGCGGTTCCTGATTTCCGGTCCCTGCGTCGGCACGAGGAGGAATTGCTCGCCGTAGCCCTGCGTGACAAGGTTTTCGCGCGGAACCTGATAATACTGCGTCAACACGTCGGCCACGGCCTGCGCGCGCCGGTCCGACAGGGACAGATTATCCTCGTCCGTACCGACCGCGTCGGTATGGCCCTCGATGAGGAACACTTCGCCCGGATTGTTCTGCACGATACGGTTGACCGAGTCCGCGATGCCCTGAAGCAGCGGCGCCTGATCGGGCCGCACTTCCCACGAGCCGAACTCGAAGTGGATCGTGTTCAGCCTCACACTGCGCATGCGGTCGCGGAGGTTCGGGCTCGCGAGCACCTCGTCGAGCGAGTAGGCGCGTGGCAGCGGCTCGACCGGTGCAGCATACAGCGTGTCGTATATGGTTTCTTCCGAAGCCACGCCCGCATCCACGACGTACTCCTCGGGCGGCATCGCGTGGGCTGGCGGCGGCAGCAAAACGATAGCCGCGCCGATGGCTGCGAGGCCGAGGCCCGCCGCAAGCGCGCGGTTCTCGAACAGCGTGAAGCGCCGTCCGTCCGGCAGGATGCGCACGCGGCGGATCGGGCGGCCGAACCGATCGACCTCGACTTCCACGCGCGAACCGTCCGGACGATGGAACGTCGCGAACTCGCCGCCTCCGGGGATCGGTCGGCGGTCCGAGCGCCCGCCGAAATGGCCGAAGTTCGCCGTCTCGTCGTGGCGGATGAACGTCTGGTTGTTCAGCCGGAAGATCTTGCGGTTGCCCGGCTCCTCGATGAAGCGGACGCCGTTCGGGTCGAAGCGCTCGTGCCGCTGCGCGTGGATATCGCGGAAGCGCTCGTTCTGGAGGCGCATGCGCTCATCGAGGCCCTCGCGGCTACGCTCGCGATCGGCCTGCCGACGCTGGTCTTCCTCGATCCTGCGACCCATTTCGATGCGGCGCGTGTCACGCTCGGCGCGTTCGCGCTGCTCCTGAGGCGAGGCCGGTTGCCCGAACTGCGGGCGTCCACCGAACTGAGGCCCACCCGCGGGAGGCTGTCCGCCACCGAACTGCGGTCCGACCGCGGGAGGCTGTCCGCCTCCCAACTGCGGGGCGCCCGTGCCGAAGCCTGCGGGGCCTTTGCCCGCCGGACCCTGGCCCTGAGGCTGCGCTCCGCCGGGAGCGCCTTGAGGCGTACCTTGGCCGAAACG
>NZ_JFZJ01000061.1 GCF_000636015.1 Rhodomicrobium udaipurense JA643 | reverse complement strand
CGCGGCGGGCATGATCATGGCCCCGAACGTCCTCGGCACGGGCTATGTCGCGGGCGGTGGCATGACCGTGGGCGCGGTCTTCGGCCGTATCGCGGGAGAGGAGGCCGCCCGCCATGCGGTTTCCTGAAACGCCATCGCCTGAAACGCCATCGCCCGAAAAACTTGCGCCGCTGGCCGAAGCCCGCCGCATCGCCACGATCTGCGCGGTCTGCAACTACTGCAACGGTTTCTGCGAGGCGATGCGGGCTATCGAGCGACGCGGGGAGCGCGCTTCCGTTGAACCGAAAGCCGCCGCAGCGCCCGCCTTCAGCGACGGCGACCTCGCCTATATCGCGCATCTTTGCCACAACTGCGGAAACTGCCTCACGTCCTGCCAATATGAGCCGCCGCATGTCTTCGCGGTGGATGCTCCGAAAGCACTGGCCGAGGTGCGCGCCCTCTCATGGCGGGAGCGCCCATGGCTTGCGCTCGCGATCTTCGTCGCGGTCGTCGCGCTGACCGTCGCGATCGTGCCATGGGGCACGCTCACCGCGCGACACGCGGGCGAGGGGGCATTCTACGCCGTCATTCCCTGGGCGACGATGACGGCGGCGACGCTGGCACCGTTCCTGTTGGGGCTTGCGCTCGTCGGCGTTCGCGTGGCGCGGTTCTGGCGCGCGATTTCGCGGGGCAACACGCGCGGCGGCGATTCACTGTGGCGCGCGATCCCGCTTGCGATCTGCGATGCGGCGACCCTGCGCAACCTCGAAGGCGGCGGCATCGCTTGCGAGCAAAGCACCGCGCGCCGCTTCCTCCATCACGCGCTCGCCTACGGCTTCCTGCTCTGCTTTGCGGCGACCTGCACCGCGACCGTCTATCATCACGGCTTCGGCTGGCTCGCGCCGTACCCGCTATTGAGTCTGCCGGTGATCCTCGGCACGGTGGGCGGCATCGGCATGGTGATTGGCGCGGCGGGGCTTGCTGGCGTGCGCACCCGCAGCGGCGCGGCCTTCGACACGACGGGCGATTTCGTCCTGTTGGCACAGCTTTTCGCCGTCGCCGCCTCCGGCCTCGCGCTGTTGGCGTTGCGCGACACCGCCGCGATGGGGCTGCTCCTCGCGGTGCATCTGGGCACTGTGCTGGGCTTCTTCGCGACGCTGCCCTTCGGCAGGTTCGCGCATGCGCCATATCGCGCGGCGGCGCTTCTAAAGGCTGCGATGGAACGGCGGCGGTAGTTGCGCTGCGGCTCAGCCTTCAACGGCGATGGTGTGGAAGAACGTGCCGCTGACGCAACCCCGACGCGCGCCCGTTTCGGCGCAAGGCTCGCCGCGCGCATCCACGGCATCGAGCAGCGGCGCGTCGTTCACCGCGAGCACGCTGGCATAATGAAACTCATGGCCCCAGAGCGTGCCGCCAGCCCGCCCAAGCGCGCCGTCCGCCAGAAGCCGCGCGCGCCGATAGCCGAGATGCAGCTTGCGCTTGGCGAAACTCGTCTCAAGGCCGAGCAGCCCCGCCATGGCGTGCCGCACGCCGTCTGCATCTTCGATCCCCGCGCCAAGCACCATATAGCCGCCGCACTCGCCGTGGACGCATGCGCCGCGGGTGGCGGCATCGCGAAGGCCGCCGAGGAAGCGCGAGGCGGCGGCAAGCGTCCCTGCGTGAAGCTCGGGATAGCCGCCGGGTAGCCACACCGCATCCGCTGAAGCGTCCGGCGCTTCGTCGGCCAGCGGTGAGAAACACAGGATTTCCGCGCCCGCGTCGCGCCAGCCTTGCAGCATGTGCGGATAGAGGAAGGAGAACGCGCGATCCTTCGCCACCGCAATGCGTTGGCCGGGTGGCGGCAGCGGCGGCGCGGATGGGGCGGCTTCGAGCGTGCACGGCGCGGCGCTGGCGACGATGGCATCGAGCGAAACCTGTGCGGCGACTTCATCCGCCAGCGTATCGAGCCAACCGTCGAGATCCGCATGCTCGCCCGCCTGCACGAGGCCGAGATGACGGTCCGGCAGCGCGATGGAGGCACGCCGACGCAACGCGCCGAGTATCGGCACACCGATCCGCTCCAGCGCGGCGCGGATAGGCCGCTCATGCCCTTCGCTCGCCACGCGGTTCAGGATAACGCCTGCGAGCTGTACATCATCGCGATAGAGCTTGCAGCCGAGCGCAACAGCCGCCGCAGTCTCGGACTGCGCGGACACATCCAGCACGAGCACCACCGGCCAGCTAGTGAGCGCGGCGAGGTCGGCAGTCGCGCCGCGCGCCGTTCGCCCTTCCGCCGCCACGCCGTCGAACAGGCCCATCACGCCTTCCGCGATGCACATATCCGAAGACGAGCCAGCCCGCGCGATGAGGCCGCCGATCAGCCCGCGCGGCATCGCCCACGTATCGAGGTTGAAGCTCGGTCGCCCACACGCTGCTTCGTGAAAGGCGGGGTCGATGTAGTCCGGCCCGGATTTGAACGGCTGCACCGCCACGCCGCGCCGCGTCAACGCGCGCATCAGGCCGAGCGAAAGCGTGGTTTTGCCCGCGCCCGACCGCACGGCGGAAATAATGACGCCGCGCGGCCCCGATGTGCCGCCACCCGTCATTCGCCGCGGCCCCGATAGCGGCGCTGATAGCCGGGATCGTAGAGCGCGCTTTCGCGGAAATCCGATGAGCCGAGAGAGTGGCCCACGAGGATCAGCGCGGTGCGGTCGATATGGGCCGCCTCCACCACCTTCGCGGCAAGTTCGCCGAGCGGCGCGCGGATGATCGTTTCCTCCGGCCAGCTCGCGCGGTAGACGACCGCCGCCGGGCAATCCGCGCCGTAGAACGGGAGAAGCTCCGCCACAACCTTGTCGAGCGCGTGGATCGACAGATGCACCGCGAGCGTCGCGCGCGTGGCGGCGAAGGCGGCAAGCGTCTCCGTGTCCGGCATGGCGGACGCGCGGCCTGAAGTCCGCGTCAGCACGACCGATTGCGCCACTTCGGGCAGCGTCAGCTCGCGGCCGAGCGCCGCCGCCGCCGCCGCGAAGGACGGCACGCCGGGCGTGACGGTGTACGGGATGCCGAGCGCATCGAGGCGGCGCGTCTGCTCGCCAAGCGCGCTCCACACCGATAGGTCGCCGGAATGCAGCCGCGCCACGTCATGCCCTGCCGCCGTCGCATCCACGATCTCGGCGACGATCTCGTCGAGCGACATCGGCGCGGTGTTCACGATGCGCGCGCCGGGCGGGCAGTGGCCGAGGATCGCCTCCGGCACGAGCGAGCCCGCATAGAGGCACACGGGACAGCGCGCGATGATGTCGCGGCCGCGAAGCGTCAGGAGGTCAGGCGCGCCCGGCCCCGCACCGATGAAATGAACGGTCATTCGGTCTCTCCCTTGGAGCATCTCCGCTTAAAACGAGATCGTGGAATGCTCTATCTCATTGTTCTGACGCAATGCCGGACGGAAAACCGGTTCCCACTTTTCCAGGAATTGCTTTCGCGGCGGCGTCTTTGCCGATGGCGATGGCGCAAGCCGCCTCGCGGTTGGTGACGCGCGCGCAGAGAAGCCGCGCGCCGGGTCCGGCTGCGGCGAGCGCCGCCGCTTCGGCAACCGAGGGCACGCCTTTTTCCGCCAGCACGCGCGCCGACAGAGTTAGCCCGCCCGGCGCAGCCTCGGCCAGATCCGACTCGCTCACAAGCGCGACGCGCATGCGAAGACGCTGCGCCGCTTCCAGAAACCCCGGCTCGGCGGCTTTATCCGCGAGCGTGGCCAACGCGGTGAGTGAGGCCGCCTCGACGCCCGCCGCTTCGAGCGCCGCCACGACAGCGCCGCCGATGGCATCCGCCCCCGCGTTCTTGCGGAAGCCGAGCCCCGCGACGATGGTCGTCTTGCCCGTCATGATTTCACCGCGCGCCACTGCGTGACGGGCATCGCCGCGCGCCATCCGGTGAAGCTGCCCAGCGCCGACGCGCGCGAAATTTCGATGCGGGTGAGCTCACCGCCACGCCGTTTGAACGCATCCACCAGCAGCGCCTCGCTTTCGAGCGTCACGGCGTTGGCGACGATGCGGCCGCCAAGCTTCAGCGCGTTCCATGCAGCATCGAACACGCCCGCGTCCGTCAGCCCGCCGCCGACGAATACGGCGTCCGGCGCGGGCAGATCCGCCAGCGCATCGGGCGCACGGCCCTGCACCACGCGAAGATCCGGCGCGCCGAGCGCCAGCGCGTTGCGCATCGCCCGCGCTGCCCGCTCCGTGTTCTCCTCAATGCCGATGGCGCGCATGGTCGGATGCCGCAGCAGCCACTCGATGGCGATGGAGCCGGAGCCGAGGCCGATGTCCCACAGGAGTTCGCCGGGCCGGGGCGCGAGCGCCGCAAGCGTCACGGCGCGCACCTCGCGCTTTGTCAACAGGCCGTCGCTCTCGAACAGCGAATCGTCGAGGCCGGGCGTCAGCGGCACGATGCGCGCATCCGCGCCGCCCGCCACCTCGATGGCGAACACGTTCAGCGCGGCGATGCCATCAAGCGTGAACGCGTCGGCGCGCGCGCTACTGACGCGCTCACCCATGCCGCCCATTTCCTCCAGCACCGTGCATATGGATGCGCCGAAACCGAGATCCGTCAGCAGCCGTGCGGCTTTCGCAGGCGTCGAACCATCCCATGACAGCGCGAGGATGCGCGCGCCGGGAAACAGATGCCGGACGAGCCCTTCCAGCGCGCGGCCATGCAGCGTGATCGCGGCAACGTCCTGCAACGCCCAAGCCATGCGCGACGCGGCGAGGCTGAAGGATGACGGTTGCGGCACGCAGAGAATTTCGTCCGCGCTGGCGAAGGTCGCGATTTGCTTGCCGACGCCATAATGAAATGGGTCGCCGCTTGCCAGCACGCACACAGGCCGCCCGCGCCGCTCGGCGATCAGCGGGAAGGCGTCGTGCAGCGGGCTCGGCCATGGAAGCGTCTCGCCCCGGATCAGCGGTGCCGCAAGCGCGAGATGCCGCGCCCCGCCGACCACCAGTTCAGCGCTCGAAACGAGCGCGCGCGCATGCGCCGTCAGCCCCTCGACGCCGTCTTCGCCGATGCCGACGATAGACAGCCAGCGCCGAAGCGTGTTTGTTTCCCGCGTTTCCATCATGAGGCCCGTCGCGCCTTCGCGACATACCGTGAGAGTTCACGATGCGACTTCTGATCCTTGGCGGCACGGCCGATGCATCCGCGCTCGCGAAGCGGCTGGTGGGGGACGCGCGGTTCGAGCCCACGTTGTCGCTCGCGGGCCGCACCGTTTCGCCCGCAACGCCAGCCATTCCGTTCCGCATCGGCGGCTTCGGTGGAGCGGACGGCCTCGCGGCATACCTCCGTGAAGAGCGCATCGACGCGATGATCGACGCGACGCATCCCTTCGCCGCGCGCATCTCCGCCAATGCCGTCAAGGCGGCGGAAGCGGCAAGTGTTCCGCTCGTGAGCCTCGTGCGCCCGGCATGGGCGCGGCACGAGGGCGACCGCTGGATTTCCGCATCCTCGCCGGAAGCCGCAGCCGCCGCTCTCGGCGACGCCCGGCGCAACGTGTTCCTGACCGTGGGGCGGCTCGAACTGCCCGCGTTCGCCGCCGCGCCTCAGCACCGTTACGTGGCGCGTGTGATCGACCGGCCCGAGGGCGTGGCGTTGCCGCCCGACCTCGCCTTCATCGAAGCGCGTGGGCCTTATGACGCCGAAGCCGAGTTGAGGCTGATGCGCGAAGGCGGGTTCGATGTGGTGGTTTCCAAGAACTCGGGCGGCGCGGCAACCTACGGCAAGATCGAGGCGGCGCGCGTGCTCGGCCTGCCCGTGGTGATGATCGAACGGCCGGAGAAGCCTGCGGGCCATGCGCTCGGTTCGCCCGCCGAAGCGGTGGCGTGGCTCGAAACGCTGCTCGCCGCGCGCGATCATTCCGGGGTGCGCTCCGAACGCGGCGTATAGACCCAGGGCCGCGCGCCGTCGCGCTCGATAAGCCGCGTCGTGCTCGCGCCGATCATGACGAGCGTGCGCATGTCCGCGATGGATGGGTCCGCTTCGGCCAGCGTCGTCACCGTGACGCGCGCCTCCGCCGTGCCCGCCGCACGCACGAACAGCACGACCGTATCGCCCGCTTTCACGTCGCGCAGAATGTCGAGCGCCGCGCCCAATTGATGCGGGCGCGCGAGCGACTTCGCATTGTACAGCGAGATTACGAAATCCGCTTCGGCCGCCGCGCGGAGACGGCGCTCCACCGTCGCCCAGCTTTTGAGATTGTCGGAGAGCGAGATGGCGCAGAAATCGCCGCCGAGCGGCGCTCCGACTTCTGCCGCCACGGCCAGCATCGCGGTTACGCCCGGTTCGACGCGGATGTCGAGCGCGCGCCAGGCTGGATCGCCCGCGTCGACCGCCTCGAAGATCGCCGCCGCCATGGCGAAAACGCCCGCATCGCCGCCAGAGACGACGGCAACCCGACGCCCCTGCACCGCAAGCTCCAGCGCATGGCGCGCGCGGTCA
Organism: Rhodomicrobium udaipurense JA643; assembly: GCF_000636015.1. Lineage (GTDB taxonomy): Bacteria > Pseudomonadota > Alphaproteobacteria > Rhizobiales > Rhodomicrobiaceae > Rhodomicrobium > Rhodomicrobium udaipurense. Next base: position 13,309 of record NZ_JFZJ01000061.1, on the reverse strand, counting down.
ATCTCGACGCGATTGCCGGATGCGTGGCGCGTCTGCCCTTCGCGCTGCGGCACGCGGTCGAGATAGAGGCCGTAGCCGATGAGGTCGGTCGCCTCGGCCAGCGCGAGGCTTGCGGCGGGTGTGGTGTAAGCCGCATCGCCCGGCCCGACCCCGACGATGACGAGCGAGCCCGTCATATGCGCCTCCCGTTGCCGGGAATGAGGATCATGGAGAAATAGGGTGCCTTCGCTGCGTCCACGTCTGCCAGCGGCGCGACGCGCTCGCCGGGCATGGTGCCGCGCTCCACATAGATCGCGCGGTCGAGAAGGCCCGCCTGTGCCACCGCGCGGCGCACCTTCGCGAGATTGCGGCCAACTTTCATGATCGCGGCGGCATCGGTGTCGGCGAGACGGCGGGCGAGCGTCGCCTCGTCGAGCGTGCCGGGCAGCACCGTCAGCACGTCGTCGCCCCAGGTGAGCGGCGCATTCGCCTTGGCCGCGCAGCCCGAAATGCCGATGACGCCGGGCACGATCTCGACCGGAAAATCGCGCTCCAGCCTGCGCCACATATGCATGAACGAGCCGTAGAAGAACGGGTCGCCCTCGCCCATCAGCCCGACAGACCTGCCCGCGCGCAGCAGTGCGGCGAGCCGTTCCGCCGACGCCTCGTAGAAATCGCGCATCGGGCTGGTGTAGGCGGCATCCTCGACCGGCGCTTCGGTCGTGACGGGATAGTATAGCGTCAATTCCTCGCGGCCCGGCTCGATCAGCGGTGCGGCCACGGAGCGGGCGCAGCTTTCGCGGCCCTCCTTCGCGAAACAGGCGAGCACATCGACCGAACGGATCAGCCCCGCCGCGCGCAGCGTGAGATAGCGCACGTCGCCCGGCCCGACGCCTATGCCGTAAAGCGTGCCCGCTTCCGCGCCGCCCGCGATAAGTTCGAGCGGGCTCATTCCTTCTCGCTCGCGAGCGCGTTGACGGCGGCGGCGGCCATGGCGCTTCCGCCCCGGCGGCCTCTCACGACGAGATAAGGCACGCGACCATCGGCGGCGAGCGCATCCTTCGACTCCGCCGCGCCGACGAAACCGACCGGCGTGCCGATGATCGCTGCGGGCGCGGGCGCACCGTCGTCCAGCATTTCGAGGAGGCGGAACAGCGCGGACGGCGCGTTGCCGATGGCGACCACCGCACCGTCGAGATGCGGCCGCCAGAGTTCCATCGCGGCGGCGGAGCGCGTGTTGCCGATGTCTTTCGCAAGCTCGGGCACGGTTTCATCCGCAAGCGTACAGATCACGGCATTGCTCGCCGGCAGGCGCGCGCGCGTGACGCCGAAAGCGACCATGTTCGCGTCGCAGAGGATCGGCGCGCCCGCGAGCAATGCCCCGCGCGCGGCGGCGGCGAAGCCCGGCGACATTTCGAGGTCGTTCACCACATCGACCATGCCGCAGGCGTGGATGATGCGCACGGCCACCTTCGCCTCAAGTTCGTCGAAGCGCGAGAGGTCGGCCTCGCTGCGGATGATGGAGAAGGAGCGGCGATAGATCTCGGCTCCATCGCGGATATAGTCCCGCGGGGCGGGCTTCTGGGCTTCGGTCATCGATTTTGGGGCGGACATGGACGTGGCTCGGCTCAGTCGGATCGGCTCAATGGGATCAGCTTGGCGCTCCGTCAAAAAATGCAGTTAGCCAATGCGCGCGCGGGCTGTCAAACGCAATCGGGGCGCGTGGAATGCCACAGCGTCAAAGCGCCGTGAAGGCGACGACGGCCGCTGCGAGCGCATTCGCCTGAATGAGGCAGGCCGTGCGATAGAGACGCAGCGCCGCGCGGATGTCATCGGCCGTGAGCGCGGCTCGCCCGTCGCCCATCCACGAATCATCGACCAGCGTGCCGCCATAGACGCGCGGGCCGCCGAGCTTGAAGCCGAGCGCGCCCGCCATCGCGGCTTCCGGCCAACCCGCGTTTGGCGAGCGATGGCGGCGCGCATCGCGGAACACCGCGCGGGCTGCATTCTCGGCGGAGGCGGAAGGCTGAAGCAGCGCGGCGAGCGCGAGCCACAGCGCGGCAAGGCGCGAGCCCGGCAGGTTCAGGAGATCGTCCAGCCGCGCCGACGCCCAGCCGAAGGCGTGGTAGCGCTCGGACTTATGCCCGATCATGCTGTCGGCGGTGTTGACGGCCTTATAGGCAGCCGCCGCCGGAAGGCCGCCCAGCGCGAGCCAGAACAGCGGCGCGACGACGCCATCGGAAAAATTCTCGGCGAGGCTTTCCACCGCCGCGCGGCTGACGCCGGCTTCGTCGAGCGCGGACACGTCGCGGCCGACGAGAAAGGTCACGGCCTCGCGCCCGCCGTCGAGACCGTCCGCTTCCAGCCGGTCGGCGACAGCCTCCGCGTGCTCGGCGAGGGCCCGCTGCGCGAGGAGCGAGCTCGCGATAATGCCGCCGACAATGATGGCGGCAAGCGGCGGCAGGGTGCTTTCGAGCGCGGCCCATAAACCGGCGCTGATCGCGACCGTTGCGCCGAGCATCAGCGCGAGCGTGACGATGCCGCCCGCGCGCCGCTCTCCGAACGTCCATGCTGGCCGGTTCAAGTTCCGGTCGCACCATGATAAGAGTGCGCCGATCCACGTCACCGGATGGCCCACGGCGCGGAACAGCGCGTTCGGATAACCTGCTGCGGCTTCAACCAGAAGCGCGATGAGGGCGAGCGTGGTGAACATGACCCGAAAGGCGAAAGCGTGGATGCGCGATGAAATGTAACGCTCCTATAGATGAAGCTGCGGCTGCGGGAAATCGCCGGGACGAAAAAAATCCTGGCGAGCGGTCTGAGCGTGAGCACGCTGCCCCCGCGCATGACGGGATGGCGCATGGCGGCGCGCTCGACGAGGCGCGACGGCGCTGGCCGAATGCGCCCGAGCCGTGGATCGACCTTTCGACCGGCATAAACCCGGTGGCCTATCCAGTGCCGGAAATCGACGCGGCGGCGTGGACGCGGCTGCCCCTGGCGTCCGAAGAACGCGCGTTGCGGGAAGCGGCGGCGGCGCGTTACGGTGCGAAAAGCGCGGATTGCATCGTCGCTGCGCCGGGTACGCAGGCGTTGATCCAGATCCTGCCGAGGCTGGTAGCGCCCGGTTCCCGGCGAGGTTGCGCTGCTCCCGCCGCCGAGCCGTTGCAAGAGGGCGCACGGCCACACGTCGCGGTGCTGTCTCCAACCTATGCCGAGCACGCAGCGGCGTGGCGGCGCGAGGGGCACGATTTGCGCGAGGTCGCTTCGCTCGCCGATACGCGCGGCGCGGACGCAGTCGTCGTCGTCAACCCGAACAACCCGACCGGCCGATTGATCGCCGCCGACGCGTTGGCCGAATGGGCGGTATCGCTCGCGCAGCGTGGCGGGCTGCTCGTGGTCGACGAAGCCTTCATGGATGTCGCAGAGGCGGGCGCGAGCGTCGTCCCTTCGCTGCCGCCGTCGACAATCGTGCTGCGCTCCTTCGGCAAGATGTACGGGCTGGCGGGCGTGCGCCTCGGCTTCGCGGTCGCGGAACCTGCGCTCGCGGGGCGGCTTCGCGGCATGCTCGGCCCGTGGGCGGTGTCCGGCCCGGCGCTCGCCATCGGCACGGCGGCTCTCAACGACGGCGCATGGCTCGAAGCGGCCCGCTCGCGTCTTGCCGCCGATACCGCGCGCCTCGACGCCCTTCTCGCGGGTGCTGGATGCGAAATCGTCGGCGGAACGAACCTCTATCGTCTCGCCGCATGCGCGAAAGCGCCAGATCGCCCCGGCGCGCACAACGCTTTGACGCTCGCGAACCGTCTCGGCGAGCACGGCATTCTTGTCCGGCGCTTTACCTATGAGCGCTCCTGGCTGCGCTTCGGCATTCCGGGCGGCGCGGAAGCCTGGCAGCGCCTTGAACGGGCGCTTCACGCCTGATGGGGAACCGCTGGCGGTGGATCAGGGCTGCCTCTGCGATGCCTTCGCGGCGGTCTTCAGCGGCCCGGTTCTGGCGTTGAGCCGGGCCTCTGCCAGCGCAAGCCATTTGCGGCAACTCGCGAGTTGCAGATTGCAACGCACGGCGATGCGCGGCTTCTGCGGCGCGGACACGGGCGACCTCCCCGACAGCGCAACGGTCACGGTGCCGCCGCGCTCCGCTTCGCGCGCCGAGCGTTCGATGAGCTGCCGGGCGGTCATGGGGGAGAGGAACGGGTTGGCGCGGACGGCGGCTTCGCTGAAAATGCCGGAGACGCGCTCCTCCGGCTCGGCTTCCAGAACCTTGAGCGCGGTGGCGGCTCCGGCGAAAAAGGCGAGCCGCAGATTGGCCGGGGTCGCGGGCTGATTCTTTTCGGCGAGGGCGGCGGCGTTTTCGCGTGTGAACAGCAGCGCAACCGTCCGCGAGACGGCGTAATCGGTGCGGAGCGCGAGGATTTCGAAATCGTTCTTGCCCGCCGCGAGGTCGGGCAGATTGCGTTTCACCACGTCGAGGAACGTGGACTCGATGAATTGATACGGACCGAGCGCCGATGAAAGCGGGTTTTTCGCGAACTGCCGCCCGCCCGATTCCGCGCGCATGAGCCGGTCGAGGAAAATGTTTTCGGCTTCGGTCGGCGCCGGGTTGGGGGCAATTTTCGGTTGCTGTGTTTCGGCCTGCGGCTTATCGGCGGTTTCGTTCGCCTTGCCGGTCGCGGGACTCGCGACGCTCGCCGCGCGGCTGTCGGGCTCTCCCCCGGCCGCCAGAACGGTCGCACTCCACACAACACACAAAACGCATACGAAAACCCGCATCGCGCGTCACCCGCCCGTTACGCTCATGGGCCGCGCGATCCGCGTGTCGTCGGCCTTGTCGATGACAAAGTCGTGGCCGCGCGGCTTGCGGGCGAGAGCGGCGTCGAGGGCCTCCGATAGCCGCGCGTTCGAGGCGTCCGCGCGAAGAGGCGCTCGGAGGTCCGCCGCGTCTTCCTGCCCGAGGCATAGGTAGAGCTGGCCGGTGGCGGTGACGCGAAGGCGGTTGCAGCCTTCGCAGAAGGATCGCGACATCGGCGTGATGAAGCCGAGCCTGCCGCCGGTTTCGCGCACGCGCGCATATCGCGCCGGACCGCCGGTGCTGTCGGGAAGGGCGTCGAGGGTGAACCGCGCGGAAAGCCGAGCGCGCACGTCGGATAGCGGCAGGTAACTTCCGTACCGCCCGCCTTCGATGGCGCCGAGAGGCATGGTCTCGATCAAGGTCAGGTCCATTCCTTCCGCATGGCACCAGAGTAGCATGTCCTCGATTTCGCTGTCGTTAATGGCCTTCAGCGCGACCATGTTGATCTTGATGCGCAGCCCGGCAGCCTGCGCGGCGCGGATGCCTGCGAGCGCCGCGGCGAGATCGCCCCGGCGCGTCACGGCCCTGAATTTGTCCGCGTCGCGCGTGTCGAGCGAGATGTTGACGCGGCGCACGCCGGCATCCTTCAGCGGTGCGGCAAACTCGGCCATGCGGCTGCCGTTGCTCGTCAGCGTCACCTCGTCGAGCGTCCCCGCATCGAGATGGCGGGAGAGCGCGCGCACAAGCCACAGGAGGTTGCGCCGCATCAGAGGCTCGCCGCCGGTGAGCCGGATTTTCCGTACGCCTTTCGCGATGAAGCCAGCGCAGAGGCGGTCCAGCTCCTCCAGCGTGAGCAGTTCGGCTTTCGGCAGAAACTGCATGCGATCCGGCATGCAATAGACGCAGCGGAAATCGCAGCGGTCAGTGACCGATACGCGCAGGTAGGTGATATGCCGCCCGAAGGGATCGACCATGGCGGGTGCGGCGCTGACGGGCGATAGCGTGGCGGCTTCTGTCAGGTGTAGCGTCATGCGGTATCCGGGTTTCGCGGCTGGAGCCGGGAACCCTGACCGGCTCGAAATGCTGATATGTGAATGCGGCAGTGGTTGTCAGCGCCCACGCGCTCACGAAATGATGATGAGACGCCGCCAAGCCGTCGGGCGCTTAGCGTCTATTTTGCATAAGTCTCGGATGATAATGCTGCTCTTCACGCGCCTGAGTTTGCCTGGGAGATGCTCGGCAAAAATCTGGAGCGGACGATCTGGAGTGACTCGCCATGGAAGCATATGAATCGCTGGTAACCCGGGTGAGCCCGTCCATTCTCGAAGAACCGGCGCCCGACCATGAAATCGAACGCAAGATCGTCGCGGCGGCGCTTCGCGCTCCCGATCACAAGCGGCTGAGGCCGTGGCGGTTCATCTCCATTCGAGGCGACGCACGGGCGAAGCTCGGCGAGATTTTCGCGGCGGCGTATCAGAACAAAGCGCCGAACGCCTCGCCGGAGGTGATCGCCCGCGAGAAGAAGAAGCCGCTGCGCGCGCCGCTGATCCTCGTTGTGCTGGCAAAGATCGTCGACGACGCGAATGTGCCCGCCATCGACCAGAAGTTCTCGGCGGCGGCGGCGGCGCAGAACATCATCCTCGCGAGCGAGGCGCTCGGTTTCGGCGCGGTATGGAAGACGGGCGACGCCGCTACCGATCCGCTCATCAGGGAAGCGCTCGGCGTGAAGGCGAACGAAGAGATCGTTGCATACATCTATATCGGCACGGTGAAAGCGCGACCGAACCCGCCCGCGCCGCTCGAAGTATCGGCATTTCTCACAAGCTGGCCCGCCTAGTGCTTTGGCGCATTACGTTTGGTCCACAGTGCCGATGCTCTCCAGCAACGTATGCGCCTCAAGAGCACTAGCAACCGATTTATTCTAGTGGTTCAAACCTAACACTTGGTCCCCTCCGGCGCGTCGGCGGCAACACAGCCATCGAACCTTTGCGGACCTACAGGGACGCGGCAGTTTCCATAAGCCGACCGTCAGCCGCCATCGGCCCGACTCCGACATCTGACCGCCATAATGACCGCCGCATTGTTTAGCTACGAATGGTGAATGATTCACAAACGCATCACTCTCGTCGAGGCCGAAGTCGGCGACTTTTCGAGCTTCAAAAGCGAGCTTCAGACAGCATTCGCTGTGGCCGTAGTTGATGAATTCGGCCAACTGCCGGATGGCCCGATTCCATCTGACACCGATCTGGATGCCGCCATGGGCGCGCCAGACGCCGTGGTGCTCCGCATCCAATTCGATCATCAGCCGATAGGAGGGGCCATCCTGTCTATCAATGAAGAGACTAAGCACAATTCGCTCGGGCTCTTCTTCCTTTCCCCAAAGAAACACGGGCGTGGTCTTGGGTACTTGGCTTGGCAGGCCATCGAGCGCCGCTACCCCGAGACGCTCGTCTGGCATACGCACACGCCATATTTCGAAAAGAGGAACATCCACTTCTACGTGAACAAGTGTGGTTTCAAGATTGTCGAATTCTTCAACGACCGCCACCTAGATCCACACGGGCCGAGTTCGAGCGAATTCCCGGGCGCTGACGAGGGATTCCGTTTCGAGAAGATCATGAAAGGTTAGTAGGCCGATATCGGTCATCAACGCGCGCGAGTAGTCGCTTCTTGTGGTTCGCCCTGACATTTGATTCTCGAAGGGAATTCCCTGGCCGCAGACGGCGTGCGAGTCAGCGGCATGCAAACCGGCGTCACCCTCTGACCCCAGGCCGCAATCAATCGCTACCTCGACGGCCCCACCGCTCAGGCCAAGCCCAAGCCCTTCCAATGGGTCGCCGATCCCGACAAAATCATCGCCGCCGTCAGGCGCGGGCGCCAAGCGTTAGATTCAGCGGGACTGAACACCTAGTGCAGCATTTTACATTTAATGACGTTGCCAACTACAGCGAGCGTGAAAGAAAAGTTTACTTCACTAGCAGGGAATCGTGCCGCCGCACGCGCTACCCTTCGGCGCAGAGGCCCGGCTCGGAGTCGTCGCCCGCCAGCACTTCGGCGATGTGGCGAACCTCGACCACTCGCCCTTCGCGCGCGAGTTTGCCCGCGATATTCATGAGGCAGCCGAGGTCGGCGCCCGTAAGCACTTCGGCGTTGGTATCGACCACGCGCTCGGCCTTTTGCGTCACGATGGCGTTGGAAATTTCGGGGTATTTGAGCGCGAACGCTCCGCCGAAACCGCAGCACACGTCGCGGTCGCTCATTTCTGCGAGAGTGAGGCCGTCGAGGCTCTTTAAAAGCGCGCGCGGCTGCGAGGCGACGCCAAGTTCCCGCACCGACGAGCAGGAGTCGTGATAGGTCACGCGGCGCGGATAGGCTCGGCCGGAAAAATCCACGCCGAGAATGTCGGCGAGAAAGGCGGTGAGCTCGCTGGTGCGGCTTGCAAGGCCCTCCGCGCGCGCGCGCCAAGACGGCTCCGTTTCCGCGTCGAACAGGCCGGGATAATGCTTCGCGATCATGGCCGCGCACGAGCCTGACGGCACCACGACGTAAGGGAAGGTCTCGAAGGCGGCGATGACCTGTTTCGCAATCTCTCTCGCCGCTTCGCGATCGCCCGAATTATAGGCGGGCTGGCCGCAGCAGGTCTGCGTTTCGGGAACGATGACCTCGCATCCCGCCTCTTCGAGGAGCTTCACCGTTGCGAAAGCGGCCGAAGGCCGGAAGATATCCACAAGGCAGGTGACGAAAAGCGCCACGCGAACCGTCTGGTGGCTTCGAGCAGCACTCTGCCTACTTGGCTCCATCCTGGATTCCCCATCAATCGCCCTGCTAACAGCCAGAGCGTGTGCATCGCGCCAGAGCACTACGCCGAAAAGTGTATGCGGCTTTTGCATACGCGAAGCGACAGGATAATTGGAGTGCACGCAGATGCGCACGCTCCAATTATTTAGCGCCATCAATGAGGCCGCGAAGTTGCCTCGACTTTCGCCGGTGAATCCTCGTCAGCCGACAAGCGCGCGCTGGAACCTGAGCGCGTGGGAGGTTAACGAAGTCGGCGTGCCGAAAGCCACCGCGTACCGCGAGCATGCCGCTCCTCCGGTTAATCGATCAGCGTGCGGAAATAGGCGATCGTCGGTTTCAGGCCTTCCGAAAGCGGAACTTCCGGTCCCCAGCCAAGCTTCGCCTGCGCGAGCGCGATATCAGGCTGGCGCTGCTTCGGATCGTCGGCAGGCAGCGGGCGGTAAACGATTTCGCTGGCGGAATCGGTCTGCCGGACGATCTCACGCGCGAGTTCGAGCATCGAGAATTCGCCCGGGTTGCCCAGATTGACGGGGCCGATGAAGCCGGCGGGGCTGTTCATCAGCCGCACGAGCCCGTCGATCAGATCGTCGACATAGCAGAAGGAGCGCGTTTGCCGCCCGTCGCCGTACAGCGTTATGGGCTCGTTCGTCAGCGCCTGGACGATGAAATTCGACACGACGCGGCCATCGGCGCGATGCATGCGCGGACCGTACGTGTTGAAGATCCGCGCGACCTTGATGTCGAGTTGGTGCTGGCGGTTATAGTCGAAGAACAGCGTTTCCGCGCAGCGCTTGCCTTCGTCGTAGCAGGAGCGGGGGCCGATAGGATTCACGTTGCCCCAGTAATCCTCGTGCTGCGGGTGGATGGCGGGATCGCCGTAAACCTCGCTCGTCGAAGCCTGAAGGATGCGGCATTTCAGGCGCTTGGCCAGCCCCAGCATGTTGATGGCGCCATGCACGCTGGTTTTCGTCGTCTGCACCGGGTCGTGCTGATAGTGCACCGGCGAGGCAGGGCAGGCGAGATTGTAGATCTCGTCCACCTCGACATAGAGAGGAAGCGTCACGTCGTGGCGCATGAACTCGAAGCGCGGCTGCCCGTGCAAATGATCGATGTTGCGCTTCGTCCCGGTGAAAAGATTGTCCACGCAGAGCACTTCGTGACCGTCGGCAAGAAGACGGTCGATCAGGTGCGATCCCAGGAAACCGGCGCCTCCTGTAACCAGAACGCGTTTCCGGCTTTCATAAAGTCTTGGCATGATCAATGGCCTCGCTCAAATGCGCTGAATAATCATCAAGTGGCTTTCCCGCCGGACCACCGGCGGGCATGGAAAGGTACTTGTCCAGACGGCTGTGAAGCCGCGTCGCGAAATCGCTGAAGCGGAAATTGCGCTGCCAGCGCGCATGCCCGGCGAGCCCCATGGCGGCGGCCTTGTCCGTGTTCCGCAGCAGAAAGATCAGCCGATCCGCGAGATCGTCCTCGCGGTCGAGATCGGCGTTGAAACCGGTCACGCCATCGACGTTCACCTCGCGCCCGGCATCATGAATCGACGCGACAACCGGTAGGCCGCGCCGCATCGCCTCCGCGTAGACGATGCCGAAGCCCTCGTTTCGGCTTGGCATGGCGAAGACGTGCGCTGCGTCCCAAAGGGCGGGGAGCGCCTCTTCCGGCACGAAACCGAGCACGTCGATGCTCTCGCGGGCGGGCGACGACGCGGCTGCCGCCCGAATCGCGTCGAGACCGCTGCCGCCGCCTGCGATGACGAGGCGGGCTTCCGGGACCGCCGCCATGACCTGCGGCCATGCCGCGATCAACTCACGATGGCCTTTGTAATCCTCCGCCGCCTCGATCCGGCCGAGAATGAGCACGGAAGGCGGCCCCTGGAAGGAAGCGAGCGCATGCGGCGCGTCATCGCTTTCCGTCGAAAGGGAGCAAACTTGCGCCCGAGGCAGCGGGCCGCGCAGCGTCTCGAATTTTGCGAGGGTGAAGGCGGAGTTCACCAGCACGATGTCGGCCCCGGCAAGCGCGCGCGCTCGTGCCGGTGAGCCGTCGTACCAGACTTCGATGCCGTGAATCCAAGTCGCGTAGGGCCTCAGCCTTCCGAGCGCACGAGGATGAGCGCGGGCTGTCCCGACCGAGTCGTAAAGAGCGAATGGATTGCGAAGGGCGAGCCGGTTCGCCGCGAGGAGGAACTTGAATTTGCTGCCGCGTGCCAGGCGGGCGGCGACGCCATCGACCTCAACGGGTTCCGTATCGAGGAAGCTCAGGAGGTCTACGCGGACGCCGGAGCCGATCAAGGCGCGCACCGACATGCGGGCGACGGCGGAGATACCGCCAGCGCCGGGCCTCAAAAGCGTCGCTCCCAGAAAAACCTTCGAACCGCGATGTTCCAAGCGATCCTCCCACCAAAGATGGGAAAGCATATAATTGGTTCCATCGGCAACCTTTGGGCGCAGTTTTCCACCGCTCGCGCACCGCTATTGGAGGAATGCGAACGATCGGAATCTCGCCACGGCAGCGGGCGCTCCACAATTGCATCGCATTTGAGATGCCGATAAAGATGTGCGTTCATGCGAGGCTGTTCTGACAGCCGCGCCACGGGGGCTGCTGGCGGCTCATGGCTTTCAGCGGACGCGCGATAAGGATCGACGAGACATGACAGATCTTCCGCCGCTTCGATTGGGCATCGCCGGTCTCGGCACGGTGGGCGCGGGACTGGTGTCCCTGCTGCGCGAAAACGGCGCGGCTATCGCCGATCGCTCGGGCCGCAGCATCGAGGTCGCGGGCGTGTCGGCGCGAACGCCGGGCAAGGATCGCGGCGTGGATCTTACGGGCATTCCGTGGTTCGCGAACGCCTGCGATCTCGCGCGAAGCGACAGCATAGACGTGTTCGTGGAACTGATCGGCGGCGATGAAGGCCCGGCGCTGCAAAGCGTCGAAGTGGCGCTCGAAGCGGGCAAGCATGTCGTCACGGCGAACAAGGCGCTTCTCGCGCGCCATGGGGTGTATCTCGCGGGACTGGCGGAGAAGAAGGGCCTCGCGCTCAATTTCGAGGCGGCGATCGCGGGCGGTATTCCGATCGTCAAGGGCCTGCGCGAAAGCCTGCTCGGCAACTCCATCAGCCGCGTCTACGGCATCCTGAACGGCACCAGCAACTACATCCTCACCCGCATGCAGCGCGAGGGACTGCCCTTCGCGGAGGTGCTCGCGGAAGCGCAGGCGCTCGGCTACGCGGAAGCGGACCCGACCTTCGATGTCGACGGTCAGGACGCGGGCCACAAGCTTGCGCTGCTTTCGGCGCTCGCTTTCGGCGTTCGGCCCGATTTCGGCGCGATCCACCTCGAAGGCATTCGCGGCATCACGCCCGACGACTTCGACGCCGCTGAAGAACTGGGCTACCGCATCAAGCTTCTCGCCGTGGCGATCCAGACCGAAAACGGCATCGAGGCGCGCGTTTCGCCGACGATGATCCCGAAGACGAGCGCGCTGGCGGGCGTAGACGGCCCCCTCAACTCCGTCGCGGTCGAGGGCGACTATTCGGGTCTTATCATTCTCGCGGGGCCGGGCGCCGGATCGAGGGCCACCGCGTCGTCGGTGGCGAGCGACATCATCGACATCGCGCGCGGCCACATCAGCCCGCCCTTCATTTTGCCTGTCGCGAAACTGCGCCAGCAGACGCGCCCCGGCATGTTCTCGCACGAGGGCGGCTTCTACATCCGCCTTTCGGTCTTCGACCGGCCGGGGGCCATCGCAGCCATCGCGACGCGCATGGCCGAGCAGCAGATTTCGCTCGAAAGCGTGGTTCAGAAGCGCGCGCCGCTCGATCTGCCGGGGATCAGCCGCGCGGGCCAAGCGGGCGAGCCGACGCCGGTCGTCATGATCACGCATCGCACGCGCGAGGAGCGGCTACGCAGCGCGCTCGCCGCTATCGTCGAGGATGGGCACGTCTCCGGCGTTCCCCAGACGATACGCATTGAGGCGCTTTAGCCCCACGTGCTACAGCTTCAGAGCGCGACCGGCTCAAACGCAGCCGGCGACGCGCTCGAAGATCTATCGCAATTCCGGACGGAAAATCGGTTCCCGCTTTTTCGGGAATTGCTTCAGCCACCTGAGTTTCGCGGGAGGGCCAGGACCATGGCAAACGAGCCGTCATTCGCCAGACCGGCGAGCAGTCTCATGCGCACGCTTTCCCTCGACATCGCCCGTGTGACGGAGGGCGCGGCCGTCGCCGCGGCCAAGCTCCGCGGGCGGGGCGACGAGCGGCAGGCGGACGCCGCCGCCGTTGCAGCCATGCACCGCGAGCTTGCCGATCTCGCCATCGACGGCCGCATCGTGATCGGCGAGGGCGAGCGTGACGAAGTGCCGCTCCTCTATGAAGGCGAGGAACTGGGCGTCGGCGGCCAGCCCGTCGACATCGCGGTCGACCCGCTCGAAGGCACGACGCTCTGCGCGAAATCGCTGCCGGGCGCGCTGGCGGTCGTCACGATGAGCGAGCGCGATTGCATGCTCAAGGTGCCCGACGTCTACATGGAGAAGATCGCCATCGGGCCGGGCTACGAGCCGGGGCTGGTGAGCCTTGACCGTTCCATCGAGGAAAACCTCGCCCGTCTCGCATCCGCGAAGGGGGCGCGCGTGTCCGAGCTTACGGCGTGCGTGCTCGACAGGCCGCGCCACGCCAGGTTGATCGAGGAGATCCGTGCGGCCGGCGCTGCTGTGGCGCTGATCGGCGACGGCGACATCGCGGGCGTG
>NZ_JFZJ01000060.1 GCF_000636015.1 Rhodomicrobium udaipurense JA643 | reverse complement strand
CACCGCCGCGATCCTGATCTCGCTGTGCAACAACATCCTCGAAGCCAGCTTCGACGCGCGCCTCAACCAATACCTCGAAAACATCATCGCGCGGACGGCTCCGCAGGGCACGCACGACATCCGCCGCCCCGACGACGACGGCGAGCCGCTGTTTTCGAAGCCGCTGTCCGGCGCGTATTGGCAGATCCGCCCGCAAGACACGGGCAGCGAGCCGATGTTCAAATCGGCCTCGCTCGTCGGCGAAATCTACAAGACGCCGAGCGAGCTTGGCATCAAACCCGACGAGCGGCAGGTGCGCCAGACCTACGCCGAAGGCCCGGACGGGCAGCTCCTTCGCGTGCTGGAACGAGACATCGACTTCGGTCAGGAAAACGAAAGCCGCATTTTCTCGATCTCGGTGGCGTTCGACACGGCGGACGTCGACGCCGAGGCGCGCTACCTCACCAACACGATCGTTCTGACGCTCGCGCTTCTTGGCGGCGGGCTGCTGTTGGCGACGTTCTTTCAGGTGCGGTTCGGGCTTAGTCCCTTGCAGGACATGGGGCGGAAACTCGCCGCCATCCGCGCGGGCGAGGAAACGAAGCTCACGGGCACACCTCCCGCCGAAATCCAGCCCCTTCAGGAAGAACTGAATGCGCTCATCGAGGCGAATCAGAACGTCGTCGAGCGCGCGCGAACGCATGTCGGCAACCTTGCGCATGCGCTCAAGACGCCGCTCAGCGTCATCATGAACGAGGCCGCCTCGCAGGAGGGAGAGTTTGCGGGCAAGGTTTCCCAGCAGGCCACGATCATGCGACAGCAGATTTCACACTACCTCGACCGGGCGCGCATCGCGGCGCAGATTCGGCCCGCTGTCGGCGTAACGGATGTCGGCGCGCAACTGACCGCGATCTCCCGCGCGCTCAAGAAAATCTACGAGGCGCGCGCGTTGACGCTCGAAGTGGAATGCCCCGGCGGCGTGCGCTTCTTCGGCGAGAAACAGGATTTCGACGAGATGGCGGGCAACCTCATGGACAACGCGTGCAAATGGGCGCGGTCGAGTGTGGTGGTGAGGGTGGAGCAGCCAGCGGTCGCGCGGGGCGAACGCACCTTCCGGCTCATCATCGAAGATGACGGACCGGGCCTGCCCGAAACGTTTCGCCAGAGCGCGGTCAAGCGCGGCCGACGCCTTGACGAAAGCGTGCCCGGCTCGGGGCTGGGCCTCTCCATCGTCGCGGATTTGTCCCACCTCTATCGCGGGTCGCTAAGCCTCGAAGAGGCCGATGGCGGCGGCCTTCGCGCGTGCCTGAAACTGCCGGCAGCGTGATGGACGCAAAATTGCCCGAATGAGCCGTAAACGCTTATAAAAGGTTAACGGCTGGGACGGGGCAGTGATTCGGCTGCTTCGAGGGGGACCATGAAGAAACTTACACTTTTAGTCGCTTCGCTCGCGCTGGCGGTCGTGTCGACCGGCTGCGCCACCAAGGAAGAATCCGGCACGCTCATGGGCGCTGGCGCTGGCGCGCTGATCGGCAATCAGTTCGGCCATGGCGGCGGGCGCGTTGCGGCCACGGTCGGCGGCGCGTTGATCGGCGGCTTCATCGGCAACCGCATCGGCAAGTCGATGGACGACGAGGACCGCCGCCGCGCCTATGAAGCGCAGTATGCCGCGTTCAACAGCGGCCAGCGCACCGAATGGCGCAATCCGAACAACGGTCGCTACGGCTATGTGACGCCGCGCCGGACATATACTTATCAGAGCTATCAGTGCCGCGAATTCGAGCAGACGATCTACATCGACGGTCGCCCGGAAACGATGGTCGGCAAGGCGTGCCAGCAGCCTGACGGATCGTGGCGCGAAGCCTGATCGGCGCGCGGTCCAGCGTCTGAAAAGCCACGGATCGCGGCTCGCGCCCGCGGCATCTCTTAAACTCCGTTCAGGCTGATCGCCCGAGCGGAGTTTGCCATTTCTGGACGGCGGAGCGTTGGGGGTGAGCTCTCACGCGCCCGTTTCGAGCACGGGTTCCTCGGCGCGCGCTGGCTCAGCCGCAACGCTTGGCGCTTGCGCCGTACCTTTCGCCGCCGCCTCCCGCAGAGACACGATGCGCCGCCGCACGAATTCGACATTGTCGCGCAGCGTGTAAAGGTCCGCCGACAGGTGCGTCGGCACGGATATGCGCCACACGGCTTCTTCGATCTTGTCGAGGTCGCGCTCCTTCTGGGCGATGAATTCGGCGGAGGCGGACGCCTTCTTGTGCGTGAGGTTCTTCTCGATTCGCTTCAGCTCGCGATACCAGTTCAGGATGCGCTGCCTCATCCGCCAGTTGTAAAGAAGCGGCACGATGCGCGCGAGCGGGAGCACAACGCCGATCATCGGCAGGATCAAGATCGCGGCGCGGTCGATGAGCGTCGCAAGCCAGAACGGCAGGGTGCGCTGAAAGAAGGTCGGGCCGGATTTGTAGACGCGCGTGGCGTCGTCGATCATCGGAAATTCGGGATCGTCGGTGAGGCTTTCCGTGCCGAGCGCGAACAGCTTCGATTCGCCTGTGGGCTTGAGCGTCGGCTGGCTTTGCACCTTCAGCACGGCTTGCGCGAGGATCGCGAGCAGCGCCGGATGCAGATCGTCGCGGACAAGGAGCATCGCCTTCGTGGAGACAAGCGCCGTATCGGCGGGCGGAATGTTCTGCGCGAAATCGACGACGCCCTGTCGCATCTTGACCTGCGTCAGAGAGGGGTAGCGCTGGATCAGCGCGTCGGCCTGCGCCATGTTCATAAGCTTGGTGCCATCCTGATGCAGGAGGCGCTGCACCGTTCTCGCCTCGGGGCCGAGCACCAGAAAACCGGCATCGGCGCCGCCTTGCGCGAAGGTGTCGACATAGTCGGGAAGCTGCATGGCGATCAGCGTCGAGTTTTCAGCGGTGATGCCGTTCGCGTCGAGAAGCCGCTTCGCGAGCGCGGCCGTGCCGCTGCCCTCGGGGCCGATCAGGATGCGCTTGCCCTTGAGTTCGGTGATGCTCGAAAGCGAGGCGTCGCCGCGATAGAAAACCCACACGGGTTCTGTGATGAGCCGCCCCATGGAATAGAGCGTCGGCGCATCGATGTGGTTCGTCAGCCCACCCTGCACGATGCCGGCCTGAACATCGCTCGTCTCGTCCTTGAGCAAGCGGAGATTGTCGAGCGAGCCCTCGCTTTCTCGCACTTCGAGCTTCACGCCCTTCTTCTCGATCTCCTCCTTGAAGCGGAGCGCGAGATCGTAGTAGGGGCTGCCCTTGCTCGCCGCTGCCAGCACGAACGAATCCGGCGGCGCGGGCTTGACGTAGCGCAGCGTGAACCAGACGGCCGCTACGGCCAACGCCAGAGCCGGAATGAAGACGGCGAGATATTCCCAAGTGAAGAAGCGTCTCATGCGTAGCGCTCCAGACGGGTTAGGCCGACCGCTCCCTCTTACGGGCGCAAAAGGGTTAACGCAATCTTAAATGTCGCAGGCTGTATCCGCGCATACGCCGCGCTTGCCGAAAAGCAACCCTTGGCGTTCAATCTGATAAAAATGTCAGGGGAGGAACGCATGGTCGATTACGAACCGCGAACCCGGCTCGATACGCACGACGTCACTAATATGCCGCCTGCATTCGGTGGGCTGAACCTCTACGAGACGGACGTTGCGCTGAAGGAAGCGGCGCGTCTCCACGGCGGTGGCTGGGTTGACGGGCCGCTCTCGGCGCTCGGCGCGGCGGCAGGCTCCGACGAGGCGTTGCAGGCGGGCGAGGACGCCAACCGCTATCCGCCAAAGCTTCGCACCTTCGACCGCTTCGGCGGGCGCATCGACGAGGTGCGCTTCCATCCCGCCTATCATCAATGCATGGCGCTCGCGATGGAGCACCGCATCCACTCCATCGGCTGGCGCGAGAAGCGGCCCGGCGCGCATGTCGCCCACGCGGCTGCCCTCGCCATCGGGAGCCAGGCGGAGGCTGGCACCATGTGCCCCATGAGCATGACTTACGCCAGCGTGGCAGCGCTTCGGAAACAGCCGGACGTGGCCGATGCGTGGCTGCCGAAGATCGTCGATGGCGTCTACGACGCACCGCTGCGTCCCATCGCGGAGAAGCGCGGCGTCACCATCGGCATGTTCATGACCGAAAAGCAGGGCGGCTCGGACGTGCGCTCGAACAGCACGCGCGCCGTGCCGATGGGCGTGGGCGGCCCCGGCGGGGAATATCTGCTGACCGGGCACAAATGGTTCTGCTCAGCGCCGATGTCGGACGCGTTCCTCACGCTCGCCTATACGGATCGCGGGCTTTCCTGTTTCCTCGCGCCGCGAATCAAGCCGGACGGCACGCGTAACTCCATGAACCTGATGCGGCTGAAGGAGAAGCTCGGCAACAGGTCGAACGCGTCGGCGGAGTTCGAATATAAAGACACGTTCGCCTGGATGATCGGCGAGGACGGGCGCGGCGTCGCAACCATCATGGACATGGTGCACCACACGCGGCTCGACACGACGGCGGGATCGCTCGGCATCATGCGGCGTGCGCTGGCCGAAGCCGTGCACCATGTGCGCCATCGCCGCGCGTTCCAGAAGACGCTGATCGATCAGCCGGTCATGCGCGCCGTGCTCGCGGACCTCGCGCTCGACTATGAAGCCGCCGCGATGTTCACGATGCGCATCGCCCGCGCCTATGGCGAGACGACGCCGGAGGAGCGCGGCTTCGCACGGCTGGGCGTGGCGCTCGGCAAGTTCTACATCGCCAAGCGCACCGCCCCCTTCGTGGCCGAGTGCATGGAGTGTCTCGGCGGCGGCGGCTATATCGAGGAAGCAGCGACGGCGCGTTACTATCGCGAGGCGCCCGTGAATGCGATCTGGGAGGGGTCGGGCAACGTGATCGCGCTCGACATCCTGCGCACGCTTCAAAAAGAGCCGCTCGCGCTCGATGCGCTGCTGGCCGAGCTTGCGGCGGCGCGTGGCCGCCATCCGGCGTATGATACGAGCTTCGATGCGCTGCATCGTCTGATCGGCGCGGGGGTCGCGGAGGCCGACGCGCGACACGTCGCCGAGCGCATGGCGCTGGCCCTGCAAGCGGCGCTCCTGCTGCTGCACGGTGCGCCGGATGTCGCATCGAGCTATTGCGATGCGCGACTGTCGGGCGATACGCGCGGCATCAATTACGGCGCAAGCGGCGCAAGGCTGGCGGTGGACGCGATCCTCGCGCGACAATGACCGTGACATCGCATCAGCGATGCCGCGCGGGCGATGCATTGCCGCGGCGGTCGGCGCGCAGTCGGAGAGAACAAAATTCTAGTATTTGCGATCTAGCCGCTACAGCGTTTTGTCGATAGGGCAATCCGCAACACAATTAATCGAACCGTAGCCCGTATACACAGATGTAATTCCTTTTTCATCAGTGCAGCCATGTTCATCTGGTCAAAACCGCGCGGAAGCGTAAGTATTCGCAAGGGGCGCTCACGAATGCGTAAGGCTCGGCATTGTGCCCATGCGCGCGACGGAGCGTTATGGTTCACTGAGTTTTGTCGGAGTCCGGCGCGCGCATGGCGGCGTCACATCGAAACCGGGAGAGTGTCATGGCTGAGAAGAATCACGCACCAGGACGGGGGCGCATCTACGGGTCCATAACCGAGACCATCGGCGACACGCCCATTGTCCGCCTCGACAAGCTCGCGAAGGAAAAGGGCGTCAAGGCGAACCTTCTCGCGAAGCTCGAATTCTTCAACCCAATCGCCAGCGTGAAGGACCGTATCGGCGTATCGCTGATCGACGCGCTTGAAAAGCAGGGCAAGATCGAGCCGGGCAAAAGCACGCTGATCGAGCCGACTTCCGGTAACACGGGCATCGCGCTCGCTTTCGTCGCCGCTGCGCGTGGCTACAAGCTTATCCTCGTCATGCCGGAAACGATGTCCATCGAGCGCCGCAAGATGCTGGCCCTGCTTGGCGCGGAACTCGTGCTCACGCCTGGCGCGCAGGGCATGAAGGGCGCGGTCGCGAAGGCGAACGAGCTTCTCGCGGAATATCCGAACGCCGTCGTTCCGCAGCAGTTCGAGAACCCGGCCAATCCGGAAATCCATCGCCGGACGACCGCCGAGGAAATCTGGAACGACACCGAGCACAAGGTGGACATCGTCGTTTCCGGCATCGGGACGGGCGGCACCATCACGGGCGTTGGCCAGGTGTTGAAGCCGCGCAAGCCGAGCCTGAAGATCATCGCGGTGGAGCCGGAGGAGTCCCCGGTGCTGTCGGGTGGCAATCCCGGCCCGCACAAGATTCAGGGTATCGGTGCGGGCTTTGTGCCGGGCGTGCTGGATCGCGATGTGATCGACGAGATCGTGAAGGTCAACAGCGCGACGGCGCTGGAGACGGCGCGTCACGTGGCGCGGCTGGAAGGCATCCCGGTCGGCATATCCTCCGGCGCGGCCATCGCAGCGGCGATCGAAGTCGGCTCGCGGCCCGAAAACGCCGGCAAGAACATCGTCATCATCGTGCCGAGCTTCGCCGAGCGCTATCTGTCGACGGCGCTGTTCGATGGGCTTGCGTAAGCCCGGCAGGGTCTTCGTTTAATCGGGAATATCGATCCAACCCTTGGCGTTGTGCTTCGGCTCGATGCCAAGGGTTGCAAGGCTTTTCAGAAGCGCGGTTGTCGGAACGATGCCACCGGAATTCGAGCTTCGGCATACGTTGCAGATAACAACGTCCCAGCTTTTGCAATGGCGCGCTCGATAGGCGTTCGGACCGAACCTCCTGTCGAACCCGCATAAAAAGCATCGCTCCAGTACGCAAACCTCGATCATTGCTCCTCGCGAATACGAACGCGCGGGCACTATGGAGCGGGAAGCTTGCGCCGGTCTCGTGTCGCCCATGAAAGCGGCGGTTTATTGCGCCCGACCACATCCTTGTTCCGGCGAGTATCGGGAAAACGCCCGAGCGGCTTGCACGCGCCGCAATTGCGTGGCATCGAGCCGCCCATGCTGACCCTATCCTCACCCTCAATTCACATACTGAAACTCTGCGTCGGCTGCGACAGCGTCGAAGCGCTCGCCGACTGGCAAAAGCAGCGCATCGCGGCGGGGCATGCGCTCATCCATACGACGCGCCAGACGCCGCGCCGCGACGGCTTCGGCGAGGGTTCATCGCTCTATTGGGTGATGGGGGGATTTGTCCGCGTCCGCCAGCGCATCGTGGCGTTGCATGAAATTCGCGGCGCGGACGGTATCATGCGCTGCGGCTTCGAACTCGACCCGCAACTCGTGCCGACGGAGCCGGTGCCGCGCCGCGCATTTCAGGGCTGGCGCTATCTCCCCGCGAGCGAAGCCCCGCGCGACCTGATCGCCGGAGCGACCGTCGAAGAAGGCGCGATGCCGCCCGAGATGCGCGCCGCTCTCGCCGAGCTCGCGCTGATCTGAACAAAGCTCGCTAGGCCAGTTGGCGGGAGTCCTTGCGGCGCGGTGAGCTCGTGCGCGCATAGCGCCGACCGTTCTCCGTCCCTCGCCAACGGTTAATGAAACTGAACGAGGCATTCATGCGCCGTTCAGGTGAAAAAGCTCAATGTCACGGTTATCCGATCCCTGACGGTTAACCATCGCGAACCTTTCCTCGGCCCACTTCGGGAGGTATGCAGTTCAGGGGCTGCATACCTCTCTTTCTTTTTACCTGAAGCTCGTCCGCTGGCGCTTGTGAACTTTCCCTCGCGAACCTAGTTTTTGAGCAAGATCAAAAGCAGGCTCAAAAAGGAGAATCACGTGGCATTCGAACTTCCAGCCCTCCCTTACGCGTATGAGGCTTTGCAGCCCTACATGTCGGCGGAAACGCTGCAATACCATCACGATAAGCACCATCAGGCGTACGTCGACACGGGCAACAACCTGCTCAAGGGGTCCGGACTCGAAGACAAGGGCCTTGAGGACATCGTCAAGGCGGCGTACGGCAAGAACCAGCCGCTGTTCAACAACGCTGGCCAGCACTACAACCATCTGCATTTCTGGAAGTGGATGAAGCCGAACGGCGGCGGCAAGTCGCTGCCCGGCAAGCTCGCGGCGAAGATCGACAGCGATCTCGGCGGCTACGACAAGTTCCGCGAGGCGTTCATCGAGGCGGGCAAGACGCAGTTCGGCTCCGGCTGGGCGTGGCTCACGTTGAAGGATGGCAAACTCGAAGTCACCAAGACGCCGAACGGCGAAAACCCGCTCGTACATGGCGGCGTGCCGCTCCTGGGCGTCGACGTGTGGGAGCACTCCTACTACATCGACTATCGCAATGCGCGGCCGAAATATCTGGAAGCGTTCGTCGATAACCTCGTCAATTGGGAATATGTCGAGGAATTGTTCGAGAAGGCCCACGGCTGACGCGATTAGCGACGCCGATGACATGCTTATGGCCGGGGTCTCCCCCGGCCATTATTTTTTGCAACTCTTGTCGGATCAGCTTGCGGATGGCTCCGCGCAAACCGGAGTCTCCGCAAGGCGCGCCAGAGTTTTAGTAAGCGACGGAGATCCGCACGCCGCCGTAGATCGCGTTGTCGTTATCCGAACTCGCGGCGGGGTTCCACATATACTGGAGGTCCGGCTGAATGGTCAGGCCGGGCACGATCTGAGCCTTGTAGAAGACCTCGGCCATGGATTCGTACTTTCTATCGAACTCGTTAGCAGCCAAAGCGTCTTCCGAGATCTGCGCATAAGCGAAGCCAGCGCCGAAGCTGTCGTCCGGACGGCTCGGGATGAAACCCGAGAAGACCACGCCGCCGTCATAGTAGAAGTCGATGGCATTACGGTCCGTCGGCGCGCCGGCGATGCGGGCGAATACGTTGATGCCCTTCGTCGGGTCGGTCGGCAGCGCGTAGATCTGCTGATCGATCGATCCGTAGAAGCCGTAGTTCGCATCAAACAGCTTCCCGGAGCCGTTGACGGCCTCGAATTCCTGCGTGTGCTGCCACGAACCGAACTTGATCGTGCCGGGAAGGCTCGTGATGCCTGAGGGCGCCGGAGCAAAGTCCTTGTAGCCCTTATAGCCGCCGTCCTTCGCGCCGCCCTTGGCAGCCTGATTATACTTGTACTCGATTTCCTGAACCAGGAACGGATCGTCCTGCGTGCGGAAGTCGGTGCCGTGATCGTTGCACGCCTGCGGGTCTTCACAATTCGGGTTCGCGGGGCTGCCGTTGTAGATCGCCGCGCGGAACGTCAGCGCGTCCGTCAGGTCGACCTGTACGCGCGCGCCGGGCGTTGCCAGCGGGTAGGCGTTGCCGCCCTGCGGAACGTCCGCCGCCCAGATGCCAGCCCAGCCGAAGGTGCTGTTGATGAAGGCGCCGCCGGTTTCGGTGGTGAAGAATTCGCTGTCGACAGCAAGCTGACCGGCGCGAACCGAAACGCGCTCGCCGAACTTCTGTTCGAGCCAGAGTTCAAAAAGGCGCGTCGAAGCTTCCGCTTCGATGGAGCTGATGGCCATGAGCGGGCCGCCGAGGTTGTCGCTTAGTCCCTTGCCGTGGATCTGGTAGCCGTTGGCGTGGAACGTCAGGCCCTTGAGGCCTGCGAGCTTTTCAAGGTCGGCATCGACGAAGACTTCGAGGCGACCCTGATAGATCGAGCCGTCCTTCGCGCCGCCCGAGTTAGTGAACGTCTCACCGATATAATTGATGCCGTAGGTGATGCCTTTCGCGGCGAGCGCGGCGCGGGCGCTTGCATCTGGACCGCCGTTAAGGCTGGTCGCAATGGATGCTTCCGGAAGTCCGTCATTCTCGTCCGCGAGCGCGGCATTCGCCCCGAAACCGAGCGCCAAGATCGCGGCGGCGCTGCACGCCGTGCGCATCGTCATTGTTGTCATTCGTGTGCCCCCCAAAGGTCACATTTGCCCAAATCGAAGCCAAGCCCGGCCTCTTCTTCCAATCGCTCGATTCAAGGTTGCGGATTGCAGCCAATTTGCAATCGATGAGCTTCCGCGCGCCGTCTCACCAAAGCGCCTATGAAGAACTGCGGAAGATCCGATGCACCGAAAATCAAGCCTGATAGATTCGAATATCGAGGCTTCCGGTTCCGGTCAACCGCCTAGACTTGGAATATCGAAGTTTAGAAATGTTCTTGATTATAAGCGTTGCCAAAAAGCACACCTTTGGAATTGGTCTAAATCGAAAAGATGGGGCCTTGCGTTTGCATTAATCGGTGAGTAATTGGTTGATATCCCCAAGTTTGCTTTCCTCCAGCTGGGTAAGTTCGCAAACCAACGCGAGGTTTACCGTATCAAAGCTGGACAGAATTCAAGGAGAAGTTCGGATGAAAAGCCGGCATCGCCGCGATTTCGGCGTGCTTTATTATTTTCGCAGCTTCGTCGAAAGAAATTCCGATTGGCGAAGCTCAAGAAAAGAACGGCCTTCGCGTAGGTGCCGCTTATCTTCAACCCGTTGAGACCGACGCTCTGGAGTTGATGCGCGATCCCAAGGAATCCGACTTCACATCGAAGCGGACATCACCGCCTATAAGGACAATGCGTCGTGCGATCTCGTGTCCGGTAATCGCGACCGGTGGCTGCGGGCGGGGCTACCAAGGCCCCCCACGCTCTGTTATCGCTCCAAAACGTTCCCGCGCTGGTGTACTTGGCAAATGCTAATCTGGAACTGTTATAATTTAAAAAGATAGATATTGATTTCGGGATGCTCTCGACGTACCAAAAAAGGTGTGGCTGGGGTATGCCATAAGAAAACATACGATCAATGCATCGCGAGTTCTGAGCAAATCAGCCAACAGAAGCGCATGAACGGGGAAAATAGAGATGTTTATCAGACTAGTTGGAGCTGCGACGCTGTCCGCTTGCGTCATGACTTCGCAAGCTTTCGCCAAGGAGTATCCTATCGGCGAAGCTCAGGAAAAAGGTGGACTCGAAGTGGCGGCTGTCTATCTTCAGCCCGTCGAGATGGACCCGCCCGGCATGATGCGTGACGCGAAGGACTCCGATGTTCACCTTGAAGCCGACATCAAGGCCGCAAAAGGCAACGACAACGGCTTTGCAGAGGGCGACTGGGTTCCCGCGCTCAATATCAAGTACGAACTCACAAACCTCGAGAACAAGAAGGTCATCTCCGGCGACATGATGCCGATGGTCGCCAACGACGGCCCGCATTACGGGGATAACGTCAAGCTTGCTGGCCCTGGCAAGTACAAGCTGAAGCTCGATGTTGCCCCGCCAAGCTCCGATAAGCACTCGCATTTCGGTCGTCACGTCGACAAGGAAACTGGCGTCGGCCCGTGGTTCGCTCCTTTCACGGTCGAATACGAGTTCACCTTCGCGGGCACCGGCAAGAAGGGCGCTTATTAATCATAGCGGTTCACACGCTGATTGCCGAACAGGAAGCGCCCGCATTCAGGTAATCTGAGCGCGGACGCTTTCGCGGCGCTTCCGTGGGGCAAGGAAGGAAGCAATGTCATGAAGCATCGGATCAAAGTCGCTTTCGCGGCGCTTTGTCTGGCAGGCGCGCCGCAACTCGCTCTCGCGGATGAGCCCGTATTCGAAATCGAGATGAAAGACGGTGTCATCACGCCGCCGCGGCTCGAAGTTCCGGCGAATACCCGCTTCAAGATCATTATTAAGAATGTGGGCACCGTCCCAGCCGAGTTTGAGAGCTATGAACTCCGCAAGGAGGAAGTGATCCCGGCGGGGGGCACCGGCAAGATGATCATTCGGCGCCTCGATCCGGGCGAATACAAGTTCTTCGATGAGTTTCAGCCTGACGCTCCGCCAACGGTGCTCGTCGCCAAGTGAATGCCGCCGCGATGACACGATTTGAGGTGTAGCTGACGGCCTCGGCGCGGTGTTTAAGGATCGGGAGCATCCTGCGACACCGCGCCTTTTTTTGTGATATGATCGCCACTCGAAGCAATCGACGTGACATTTTCCACCCATATGCTGAACCGAGCCCCGATAGAAAACGGCCCGCATGATGGCGGCCATTTGCCAGACCTGAATTCGCATCTTCCCGACCCGGTTCCGCCTCAGGCCTACGAAGCCCCGCAGATGGCGCGCGTTGACCGCTGGATCGCGGCGGCGGGCGAATGGCTTGCGCGAAACCAGCGCGCCGTCATGGCGGTTCAGTGGGGCATTGTCGGCATCTACGTCTTTCTTGTCGTCGTGCCCGCCTTCCTGCCGCCGCCTGCCCGCACGGCGCATATCTGGACAAACCTCACACTCTTCGCGCAGTTCGTGTTCTGGGGCATCTGGTGGCCCTTCGTGCTCGTCAGCATGGTCCTGGTCGGTCGCCTGTGGTGCGGCGTGCTCTGCCCGGAAGGCGCGCTTTCGGAGACTGCGAGCCGCAACGGGCGTGGTCGCTCGGCCCCCGGTTGGGTCAAGTGGAAGATGTGGCCGTTCGTGGCCTTCGTGCTGACGACGGTCTACGGCCAGATGCTCAGCGTCTACCAATATCCGAAGCCGGCGCTCCTCATCCTCGGCGGCTCGACCGTGGCGGCCATCGGCATCGGCTACATGTACGGCCGCAACAAGCGCGTCTGGTGCAAATATCTCTGCCCGGTGCACGGCGTGTTCGGCCTTCTGTCGAAGCTCTCGCCGCTTCATTATCGCGTCGACCGCGACGCGTGGGACGCCTCACCCAAGCCCGCCGTCCGGCTCAACTGCGCGCCCATGGTGCCGATCCGCACGATGAAGGGCGCGAGCACGTGCCATATGTGCGGGCGCTGCGCCGGTTTCCGCGATTCGGTCGCGCTGTCGCGGCGCACGCCCGGCTCCGAGATCGTGCACGTTGCGGGCTTTCAGACCAAGCCATGGGAAACCTGGCTTATCGTGTTCGGCCTGCTCGGTGTTGCGGCGGGCGCGTTCCACTGGGCATCGAGCGCCTATTACATCGCTGGCAAACAAGTTGCGGCCGAATGGCTCGTGGAAAACGGCATCATGTGGCCGATCACGGGACACGCTCCGTGGTGGGTGCTGACGAACTATCCCGACCTCAACGACGTGATGTCGCCGCTCGATGGCGCAATGCTGCTCACCTATCTCGCCATTGTGTCGCTCGTCTTCGGCGGGGCGATCATGCTGTTTCTGGCGGCGGCGGGGCGGCTGCTCGCGCGGCCCTTCGACGGCGCGACAATGGGAACAATCTGGCGGCAGCGGACACATCACCTCGCGCAGGCGCTGATCCCCATCGCGGGCAGCATCGTGTTTCTCGGCCTGTTCGCAACGACCGCTTCGATCCTGAAGGCGGACGGCATCCGCCTGACCTTCGTCTCGACGGTGGAAAACATCATCATGGCGCTGGCGGCAACGTGGTCCGTGGCGCTGGCGTGGCGCATCTGCGGGCTTTACACGGGGTCGCGGGTGCGGCAGGCGCTCGCGACGACGTTGATGCTTGGAGCAATCGGCGCGGGCGTCGGGGCGTGGGCGCTGCCTTATTGAATGCGCAGATCTCGGCGCCGCTTCATCAAGCCGCCGCGTCGAGCCGCACGGGCAGTCCCGCCGCCGCCATGTAGCGCTTGGCTTCGCCGATGGTGTAGTCGCCGAAGTGGAAGATCGACGCTGCAAGCACCGCCGTCGCGCCGCCGTCGCGGATGCCGTCCACGAGGTGGTCGAGGTTGCCGACGCCGCCCGAAGCGATCACCGGCACCTGCACCGCGTCCGAAATCGCGCGCGTGAGGGCCAGGTCGAACCCGCTGCGCGTGCCGTCGCGGTCCATCGAGGTCAGCAGGATTTCGCCCGCGCCGAGCGCCACAACGTCTTTCGCAAAACCGATAGCGTCGATGCCGGTGCGGTTGCGCCCACCATGCGTGAAGATTTCCCAGTGCGCGCCGCGCCCGTCGCCTTCGTCCTCGACGCGTTTCGCATCGATGGCGACGACGATGCACTGATTGCCGAACTTCTCCGCCGCCTCGCCGACGAACGCGCGGTTCGTCACAGCCGCCGTGTTGATCGACACCTTGTCCGCGCCCGCGCGGAGCAGTGTGCGCACATCGTCGAGCGTGCGCACGCCTCCGCCGACCGTCAGCGGCATGAAGCACCGCTCGGCCGTGCGCGCCACCACGTCGAGGATGGTGCCGCGCTTCTCGTGGCTCGCGGTGATGTCGAGGAAGCAAAGCTCGTCCGCGCCCGCTTCGTCATAGGCGGCGGCGGCCTCGACGGGGTCGCCCGCATCGCGCAGATCGACGAAGTTGACGCCTTTGACGACGCGGCCGTCCTTCACGTCGAGGCAGGGAATGATGCGAACTTTCAGCATGGGATCATCTTTGAAAGAGTCAGGCGCGGCCGCGCGACCGGAATGCGGCCGTCCACGGGCCGCCATTGTCGCGCAAAACCAGAAGCAGAAAAACGAGCAGGCCGCCATCGAAAAGGAACGGTGCCGCGCCGAGATGCGCCATGTTCCAGACGAGCGTTGCGCCCGCTACCGAAGCCGCCGCCGCGAGCACGTAGCCCGCAGTGAGCGTGGGCGGGATGGGCGCGCCGAGCCTCCACCAGAGGATTGCGCCCGCCGCGATCAGAATCACCGTCTTGAAGATCGCCATGGCGCCGATGAGGAGCGCGAACTCCGCCGAGGTGTCGGCCGCGCGGCTTGCGCCGGTGGAGGCGAGGACGGCAGCGGCGACGGCGAGCACGCATGCGGCGATGAGCGCTAGCCGCTCGCGGGTCGGCGCGAACAGGCCGGGGTGCGCCGCTTCGATTTCCGTTTCGGCGTCAGGTAATTGGCTGTCGGGGCGTTGGAGCATGGCGATAACCTCTGTGGCATTCTAACATAGGCTGTCCGCGTCAGCGATGAAGAGGGTGGAAGGCGCGGCCAGCGCACGCGAAAAGTTCGATTTTTGGGCGTCGCACCCTCTCGACATCGCTACGCAAACCCCGTATAAGGCCGTCTCCGACGCGCGAAAGCGCATGCCCAGGTAGCTCAGTCGGTAGAGCAGCGGATTGAAAATCCGCGTGTCGCTGGTTCGATTCCGGCCCTGGGCACCATTTTCCGAATACCCGACCACTTACGCAGTGCTACCTTTTTGCTTTCGTTAAAGTCTGCGTTCACGAAACGCAGGCTTCAATCGTGGGATTCTAAACTCATGAGTGACGGCAAAATCGATGGCTGAAGCGCGGCCTTTTGCTCCTGATAGCCGCCGTCGGCATTAAGTTTGAGAAGGAAGGATAGAGACCGAACAGGCCCGTCATGCCTTTCGGCCGCCGTCGCGGTCCTGCATGTCGGCGGCGTGGATAACAGCGTGCATCGGCAAGCTTCGCGTATCGACAAGGACGCGACGCTTCTTGCTACCCGCTAGGGTCGATGCAGCACCCCCTTTTTCAGCGCCTTCACGCTCCGGCTGTCGATGATGGCCACCGTTGGGCTGGCTTCGCCCTGCCTTTTCGAGGCATTCACATACAAGGCGTGGTGGATGCGTTCGAGCGTTCCATCAGGTTCCAAAGGTCGAGATAGCCATGCACCGTGCTGCGGTGGCAGGTCTGTGGGATGAACCCGCCATTGGCAGCCCGTCGAACGGACATAGGCCATTGACCGCTTTTGCCAGCGGGATCAGCGGCTCGATGAGCGCCCATTCCGTATCGGTCAGGTCGCCGGATGGCCAAACTGGCTGCGGTTGCATGACGCTCGGTTCTCGTTTGTCCACATCCGCGCCCCCGCGAATCGGATCGGACGAGCCCTAAGTGTAGCGCTGTTTTCCGCCTTTCGACGGCGGCTTCGGCTGCGCGCCCTTCCCGGCCGCCGCGTGTCGGAACTGCGCCGCGCCCGCGCCGGGCCTTTGCTGATGCTTCGGAGGCGTCGGCGGCGTCGCGGGCTTTTTCGGCAGGGCGAGGCGCATCTCGTGGATGGCTTTGCCCTCGCCCGCCGTGCCCGATGTGCTTTCCGCCTCGCCCTTCGCGATGGCCGCAAGCTCCCGCACAAGCGCGCGCGCGCCGCGTAGCCGCTCCACGCCGTCGTCCCATTCTTCCTTGTAGACGAGCTTCTGATCGATCTGGAGCTTCACCTGCACGCCGTGCTCGTACATGAATTTCACAAGCCCCTGCGGGTTGGCGAATTTCTTGTTGCGGAAGGTGATCACCGCGCCCTTCGGCCCGGCGTCCACCTGCGCGATGCCCGCCTTGCGGCAGTAATTCTTGATCTGCACCACGGTGAGAAGGTGCTTCACTTCGTCCGGCGGCGGGCCGAAACGGTCCGCAAGCTCGGCGGCAAAATTTTCGAGATCGGCGCTCTCATGCAGGCCCGAGAGGCGGCGATAAAGGCCGAGCCGCACCTGGAGGTCGGGCACGTACACTTCGGGAATCAGCACCGGCAGACCGACATTGATCGTCGGCGACCATTGCTCCTCTTCCTCGCGCTCCTCGCCGCCATTCGCCTTCAGCGCGGCGACCGCCTCTTCCAGCATCGACTGGTAAAGCTCGTAGCCGACTTCCTTGATGTGGCCGGACTGCTCATCGCCGAGCAGGTTGCCCGCGCCGCGCAGGTCGAGGTCGTGGCTCGCCAGCGTAAAGCCCGCGCCAAGGCTGTCGAGCGAATGTAGCACCTTGAGCCGCTTCTCGGCCTGCGGCGTGATCTTGCCGTTCGGCGGAATGGTGAACATGGCATAAGCGCGTGTCTTGGAGCGGCCGACGCGCCCGCGAAGCTGGTAAAGCTGGGCGAGGCCGAACATGTCGGCGCGATGCACGATCAGCGTGTTCGCGTTCGGGATGTCGAGACCCGATTCCACGATGGTAGTGGACAGCAGCACGTCGAACTCCTTGTCGTAGAAGGCCGACATGATGTCTTCAAGCTGCGTCGGGGCCATCTGCCCGTGCGCCTGCATGAAGCGAATTTCCGGCACCTGTTCGCGCAGGAACGTGGCCACCTCGTCGAGATCGGAAATGCGCGGCACGACATAGAAGCTCTGGCCGCCGCGATAGCGCTCGCGAAGCAGCGCCTCACGCAGCGTTACGGGATCGAACGGCGTGATGAAGGTGCGCACCGCGAGCCGATCCACCGGAGGCGTCGCGATCACCGACATCTCGCGCACGCCCGTCAGCGCAAGTTGCAGCGTGCGCGGGATCGGCGTCGCGGTGAGCGTCAGCACGTGCACTTCCTCGCGCAGGTTCTTCAGCCGCTCCTTGTGCGCCACGCCGAAATGCTGCTCCTCGTCGACGATCAGGAGACCGAGATCCTTGAAGCCGATCGATTTCGCGAGCAGCGCATGCGTGCCGACCACGATGTCAACTTGGCCCGCCTTCAGCCCTTCGCGCGTCAGCGTCATCTCCTTCGGCGTGACGAGCCGCGAGGCCTGCGCGACCTTGACCGGGAAGCCTTGGAAACGATTGACGAAAGTCTGATAATGCTGGCGCGCGAGCAGCGTCGTCGGCACCACGACGGCCACCTGCTTGCCTTCCATCACCGCGATGAAGGCCGCGCGGAGCGCCACTTCGGTCTTGCCGAAGCCGACGTCGCCGCACACGAGCCGATCCATCGGGCGGCCCTTGGCGAGATCGTCCGCCACCGCCTCGATGCTGGCAAGCTGATCGTCGGTTTCCTCGTAGGGAAAGCGCGTGACGAACTCATTATAGGCGCCGTCCGAAACCTGAAGCACGGGCGCGGGCTTCATCTCGCGCAGCGCCGCCACCTTGATGAGTTCTTCCGCCATCGCGCGGATGCGCTTCTTGAGCCGCGCTTTCCGGCCCTGCCACGATGCGCCGCCGAGCTTGTCGAGCTGGGCCGTGCCCTCGTCCGAGCCGTAGCGGGTGAGCAGTTCCATATTCTCGATAGGCAGGAAAA
The DNA here is from genome assembly GCF_000636015.1 of Rhodomicrobium udaipurense JA643. GTDB lineage: Bacteria > Pseudomonadota > Alphaproteobacteria > Rhizobiales > Rhodomicrobiaceae > Rhodomicrobium > Rhodomicrobium udaipurense. Next base: position 2,100 of record NZ_JFZJ01000060.1, on the reverse strand, counting down.
GCTTGTCGCCGCCCGCATATTCGAGTTCCACGCAGTCATGCGGCGCGCCCGCCGCGTCGATGGTCTTCAGCCCGATGAACCGCCCGATGCCGTGGTCGGCGTGCACCATAAGGTCGCCCGGCGTGAGGCTCGACGCCTCGACCAGCACATCGCTCGCTTTCTTGGCCTTGCGACGGCGAATGAGGCGGTCGCCGAGGATATCCTGTTCGGCGATGATAGCGAGGTCCGGCGTCTCGTAGCCCGACTCGATGCCGAGCAGTGCGAAGCTGACTGCGCTCTTGTCTGCTTTCCGCACCTCCGCGATGTTCGCCACCTTCTCGATGCGCGAAATGTGCGTCGAGAGCATGTTGCCGAGGCGTTCGCGCGCGCCATTCGTCCAGCAGGCGATGACGGCGCGCTTGCCGAGGCTTTGCATGACGCGGATATGCTCTGCGACGGCGGGGATGAGCTTGTCGGAGGACTCGGAGCGTTCGAGCGCGAAGCTGCGCCCTTGCTTGCCCTTGAAGTCGATCTGCACGACGGCCTTCGCATCCGGCTGCGGGAAGGGCTCGAAGCGGCGCACCTTGCGCTCACCGAGCTTCTCGTCCCACTCCTCCGCCGCGAGATAGAGCGCCTCCGGCTTCAGCGGCTTGTAAGGCGGCGCGCCAAACGAGCGCTGCTCCAGCCCCTCGCGGCGCGCGTCATAATGGTCGGCGATGGTTTCGAGGCGGCGCGCAGCGGCGTCATCGGCCAGATGATCGAGCGTCACGACCGCGTTCGGCAGATAGTCGAACAGCGAGTCCATGCCGTCGTAGAACAGCGGCAGCCAGTGCTCAACGCCGGGATAGCGCGTGCCGGCCGAGACGGCCTCGTAAAGCGCGTCGTCGCCCTTGCTCGGCCCGAACAGCTCCACATAGCGCTGGCGGAACATCTTCACCGCGGCATCGCCCGACGGAATTTCGCTGATCGGCAGCAGCGTGACGCCATCGCGCGTGGCCTGCGTGCGTTGCGTGACGGGATCGAAGGTGCGGATCGTCTCCAGCGTGTCGCCGAAGAAGTCGAGGCGCGCGGGCCGCGCGTGCCCCGGCACGTAGAGGTCGAGGATGCCGCCGCGGACGGCGTATTCGCCGGGCTCCATCACGGTGCCGGTGCGCATGAAGCCCGAGCCTTCGAGGCGCGCAATCACCTGCTCCATTGAGACGCGCCCACCCGCCGCAAGCCGTGCGGCCGATTTTTTCATCGCGGCGAGCGGCGGCACGCGCTGAAGCGCGGCGTTGACCGTGGTCAGCACGATGATCGCTGGCTTGCCGCCCTTTGCGTGGGCGAGACGCGCCAGCGTCGCGATGCGGCGGGCCTCGATGTCGCTGTCGGGCGAAACGCGGTCGTAGGGCACGCAGTCCCACGCCGGAAATGAGAGCACGTCCGCGCCGGGTGCGAAGAATTCAAGCTGGCTCTTGAGCTCGGCGAGGCGCTGGTCGTCTCGCGCGACGTGCAGCACCGCCTGCTGGAAAGCCGTGTCGGCCGGCAAGCGGCGCGCGATGGCCGCGATCAGGAACGCGTCGTAGCCTTCGGGCACGCCCGAGGCGCGGATCGCGCCGTCGCCGCCTGCAAGCCGGTCGAGCGCCGTGGGCTTTCCAGCCGCCTTCTTGTCCAATGTATCGATTTCGCCTGCCATGTCGGGTGCGGCCTCGGGCCGCCGCGTTGGAGCTTTGGAGCGTGTTGTTTGAGCACCGCTTTTTGCGGATCATGCTTTTTGGTTGAGCATCATCTTCATCGCATTTTGCGGATGATGCTCGAAGCGTCAGAGCCTGTAGAAGTCGCGGATCTCGGCGACAATGGCCGAGAGTTCGCCCGGCGCGTCGCCCTTCCTGATCCAGAGGTCCACATCCGGGTCTTGCGCGGCGAGCACCGTTTCGAAGGACGCAAGCTGCACCTCCTCCATGAGCGGCACACGCGCCTCCGCATAGCGCCCGAGAATGAGATCCAGTTCCTTCGTGCCGCGATGAAGCGCGCGATAAACCGCGCGCTTGCGCCTCAGCTCAAGCCCGTCCATGAAAAAACCTTTAGAACGCGAATGTTGGCGCGCGTGGCACCGTGCCCGCAATATAGTCGCGAAGCGGG
>NZ_JFZJ01000059.1 GCF_000636015.1 Rhodomicrobium udaipurense JA643 | reverse complement strand
ATCGACAGGATGGTTACGATCCAGGCGGCCGACGAGATCAGAAGGCGCAGTGCGAGCGAATTGCCCTTCATGAGCCCTTCTTCGCGCTCCCTTCGGGATCGGCGGCGGCGGCTGAGAGGCAATAGCCGAGCCCGCGCACCGTGTGGATGATGTCGGCGGGAATCTTGCGACGCAGCCTGCCGATGAAGACCTCGATGGTGTTCGAATCGCGCTCGAAATCCTGCTGGTAAAGGTGGTCCACGAGTTCGGTTCGCGAGACGACGCGGGACTGGTGGTGCATCAGATAGGAGAGGAGCCGGAATTCGAGGCCGGTCAGCTTCACCGCCGTTCCCTTCCAGGTTACGCGCGCCGTGCGGGTATCGAGCCGCAGATCGCCGCATTCCAGTTCGGCCTTGGCCACGCCAGCGCTCCGGCGCAGCAACGCGCGGATGCGGGCGATCACCTCCTCCATCTGGAAGGGCTTGGCGACATAATCATCCGCGCCCGCGTTGATGCCCGCAACCTTCTCGCTCCAGCGGTCGCGCGCGGTGAGGATGAGCACGGGCGTCTTGATGTCCGCCTTGCGCCAGCGTTCGAGAATGGACAGCCCGTCGATCTTGGGAAGGCCGAGATCGAGGATAATGGCGTCGTATGGCTCAGTCTCGCCGAGCCACGCGCCTTCCTCGCCATCGAAGGCGGCGTCGGCCGCATAGCCCGCGTCGGTCATCGCCGCGACAAGCTGGCGGCTCAAATCCAAATCGTCCTCGACCACGAGAATGCGCATGCTCTCACCCCGCCCTGTGGTCCGATTCCCACTCGATCAGCGCGCGGCAAGTTTCACGATCACGACCTTGCCGGACTCGTTGAGGATCGTCGCCTGAAAATAGGGCTCCGACGCGTTGGCGCAAAGCGAGAGTTTCAGAATTTTCGCGTTCCTGAGGCGATCCCTCAGTTCGTCCTGGATCTGCTGGTAAGTCTTGTACGTCCCTCGGGTCCAGCTTGCCGAGCACGCAGCTTCGCTCGCCGAAACGGAGGGACTTCCGCCGGCCGCGATCGAGAGCATGAGTGCAGCGAGCATGTAATTCATGTGCGGTTCCAAGCGAGAGATGGACTCCTGATGCTGAACACACGATGAACAAATGATCCGAAGCGCGGATCTGGCTGAAGTTTAGCATTTATTCTCGCAACATAAAGGCTCAAGCACCGGATGGCCGGCGAGGTGTAAAGTCACGCGCAAGCTTCCGGGGTTAGGCGTCTCCTCCAGCGCCGCGAGCGCGAAAAGAGCGCGCAGCGCGCCGAGTTCGGGAACCGCGATCCGCCACTCTAGCACCAGGGATGCGGCGCAAACGTCTTTCAAGGCCATCAATGTGGCCTCATGGGCAATCGCACATTCGCCCGAGATTCGCGCCGCGACGGCGTGAAGTAGCACACCTTGCCGCTCGTCCTGCTTCCGCTCGCGATGCAGATCCCTCACGGCCGAGGTCAAGGCAAGCGTCGGCTGAAGCAGGCGGCCTACGGGCTCGAAAACACCGGCTCCGCCGAGATCCGCCTCCAGAAAAATGTCGCCGCCCTGCGCAAATGTCATGCCGTAATCTCGCACGAACCGCGCGACCACTTCGCTACTGTTCGCCATTTTTTCCGATTTTAATAAAAACTTCAGTTCGGAAGGGAGTGCAATGCCTACAACCGTCGAGTTGCGAGCCCGACAATTAGTGCTTACGAAGCGGCCCTCTTCGCAGCGAGCGCGACCGTGCTATCGTTTTGAAGCCATTTTAGGGCTATTTGAAAGAATACGGCGCCCGGCCATACAGACCGGCAAATCAGGGCTTCAGCCAGCCGACGATATGGGCCGGATACCGCTCCACCCGCACTTTTTTTTCGCTGATGGCTGAACCCCTTATGGCGATACCCGCTTCGAACACGGTGTCCTGCGTGCCCGATACGAGGGGGTGCCACCAGCCGAGGTTTTTGCCTTCCTCGACGAGGCGATAGGCGCAAGTTTCGGGCAGCCACGAGATCCGGCGCACGTCTTCGGGCGTCAGCTTGACACAATCGTGAACATGATCCTGCCGCGCGGGGTAGTTCGAGCACTGGCATGTGCCGAGGTCGAGGAGCTTGCAGGCGAGACGCGTGACGGCAATCTGGCCCGTGTCCTCGTCTTCGAGCTTGATCAGGCAGCACTGGCCGCAGCCGTCGCAAAGAGACTCCCACTCCTCGGTGGACATCTCTTCGAGCGCCTTCGTCCTCCAGAAGGGCGCTTCGTCCCCAGCCGCGTCGGATTTAGTGCCCGGATCGGCAATTGAGCCTTGCCATTTTAACTGTTTTGCAGACTCGTTTCTTGGCATAGTACCGGCCGGATGGAAGACAACAGGAAGCTGTGAAGACACGTGCGGGACTGGATTACCAAACCGAACAGGCGCAGCCGCACAATCAACTGGCTCGCGCTCGATTCCTGGATCGATTCCTCGCTCTACGGCCTGTATGCGAGATTTAAAGACTCGTGGGCAAACTACAACAATTTCTTCCAGCGCTTCCGTGTGACGGGCTCGCGCCGCATGGCTACCGAATTCGTTTCGGAGGCCATGACACTCGGCACGGCGGGCCTCGCCGTGGTGCTCATGTTCGAGCTTCCGGCCATCGAACTCACGAAGAACCCGAACTGGCGCACCGGCAGCGAATTCTCCGTTACGTTCCTCGACCGATACGGCAACGAGATCGGCAAACGTGGCATCCAGTTTTCAGACGCCGTTCCGCTTGAGGAAATCCCCGACGTCCTCGTCAAGGCGACGATGGCGACGGAAGACCGGCGCTTCTTCGATCATTTCGGCATCGACATCATCGGCACGGGGCGCGCTATCGTTCAGAACGCCCGTTCCGATACCGTCGTACAGGGTGGCAGCTCGCTGACGCAGCAGCTTGCCAAGAACCTGTTCCTGTCGTCGGAGCGCTCCCTCCAGCGCAAGATTCGCGAGGTGTATCTCGCGCTGTGGCTCGAAGCGCATCTGACCAAGAAGGAAATCCTGAAGCTCTATCTAGACCGCGCCTATCTTGGCGGCGGCACCTTCGGCGTGGAAGCGGCCTCGCAGTTCTACTTCGGCAAATCGGTTCGCGACATCAACCTCGCGGAAGCCTCCGTGCTGGCGGGCCTGTTCAAGGCGCCGACGAAATATGCGCCGCATTCGAACCCGGCCGAATCGCGCGCCCGCACCAATCAGGTGCTGACGAACCTCGTCGACGCGGGCTTCATGACCGAAGGGCAGGTTCACGCGGCGCGCCTCAACGCGGCGAAGATCATCGACCGGCAGGAAGTCTATGTCCCGAACTATTTCCTCGATTGGGCTTTCGAGGAAGTTCAGCGTCTCATGAAGGGCAAAGGCGAATATGTGCTGACGGCGCGCACCACGGTTGACGTGCCGCTTCAAAAGCTCGCCGAACAGGTGATCGACAACGCTTTCGAGCGCGAGGCGAAATATGCGCGCGCGACGCAGGCCTCGCTCGTCTCGATGGATACCGATGGCGCGGTGCGCGTGATCGTCGGCGGCCGGGACTATGGCGACAGCCAGTTCAACCGCGCCACCAAGGGACAGCGGCAGCCGGGTTCGTCGTTCAAGCCCTACGTTTATCTGACCGCCATCGAATCCGGTATCCGGCCCAACAAGGTTTATCCGGACGTCGCGCCGACATGCGGAAACTGGTCGCCGTCGAATTATGGCGGCGGCGTGAGCGGTCGCGCCATGACGCTTTACGAAGCGATGGCGAGGTCGGTCAACACCATCGCGGTGAGGCTTTCGCTCGATGTCGGCCGCGACAAGCTGCTCGAAAACGTCCACAAGATCGGCCTGACGTCGGTGCGAAAGACGTGCTCCATGGCGCTCGGCGACACGGGCATCGCGCCGCTCGATCACACCGCGGGCTTCGCCGTTTTCGCAAGCGGCGGCAAGGCGATCCGGCCTTACGCCATCGTCGAACTGCGCAACACGAAGGACGAAGTCGTCTATTCGCGCGAGCGGGACGAGCCTGCGCCGGCGCAAATCTTCAAGCGCGAGGACATCGAGACGCTGAACACGATGCTGGAAAAGGTCGTCACCGAGGGCTCGGGCGCGGCCGCGCGGCTCGATTTCACCACGGCCGTTGGCAAGACGGGCACGAGTTCCGGCCCGCGCGATGTGTGGTTCGTGGGCTTCACCGGTCAATACGTGACGAGCGTCTGGTTCGGCAATGACGACTTCAGCGAAATGGCGGCGGGCACAACCGGCGGCCATCTTTCCGCGCCAACCTGGCATCGATATATGGCGGCGGCACACACCAGCATGGACATTCCGCAGATTCCGGGCCTTCCCCTGCATCCGCGACAGGTCGAGGAACGGCAGCGGCTTTCGGAAATCCGGCGCGACGAACCGGGCTTCGGTCTCGGCGGTCAGGACGCGGCGCGCCGTATGCCCGTCAAGACGCAGAAGATGCTCATCTCGCTGTCGAAGCTCCTGAAGGAAGCGCCGAAACTTCAAGCCGCCGATACGCAGAAGGACGCCACTCTGGACAACCTCCCCGTGAGGACGCAATAACACTAGCAGTCGCCGCCTTACGCACCGTCCGGTAAAGCCGCTCCGTCAGGTTCACCACAATGCCCTTCCTCACCCGGTTCTTGCTGTTTGCGAGTATTGCCCTGATCCTGGGGTTGGGCACGACATGGCGCGCCGTCAGCGGCGGCTTCTTCGCGACCACCGCCCGCCACGGCCCGTGGACGTTCTGGCTTCGAGAGGGCACAGCCGAAGCCGATCCGTACACCATCGCGCACATTGCGCGGGAAGGCTCGCTCCCGGTCACAGCTGCGAGCGCGATGACCTTTACGGCCACGCGCGACAGCGCCGGATCGCGTCTTACCGGCGACTGCACATATGAAGTGAAGGGCTATGCCATCCCCGCGCTCTGGTGGAACATCGCCGCTTTCCGCAAGAACGGCGAGACGATGCCGAACAAGACCGGCCGTTCCAGCTTTTCGAGCGCCAACATTCTCGCCGCCCCTGACGGTGCCTTCGTCGTGCGTCTCTCGCCCGAGGTGCAGCCCGGCAACTGGCTTCCATTGGAGCGGGGCGAGCGGGTGGCGCTGCGCCTGACCGTCCTGCGTCCGCTCGCTCCCGACGTGCTGCTTAACGCGGCCGGTCGCGTGCTGCCCACGATCACGCTCCTGGAGTGCTCCTGATGGCGGGGTGCTCGTGATGGGAAAATGGCCCTGGGTGCTCGGCGGTATCGTCGCCGGTGGCATTATTCATATCCTCGCGGTGTTCGGCATCTCGTCGCTCGCCGAGGGGGACGCATGGTCGAGGCTTGCAGCCGCGATGCCGCGTAACGCCATCGTCGTTCCGGATGCCAAATCTGCCCCGACGCTGCCGTTTTCGCCCCCGGACGTCGTGACGGCCTACTGCCTCTACGATCTCACCGACCGCAACGTGATCGTCCGCGCGCCGCTGTCCGAACCGGCCTGGACGCTGGCCGTCTCGACCCGCTCGGGCGAAAACTTCTATCTCGTCGCGGGTGCCGATTCGAAGAGGTCGGAGGTGCGTCTGCTGCTGATACGCCGGGATCGCCTTTCGGATGAAGCCAGCACGGAAAAGACCGTGGAGGGCGACGATCAGAACATCGTCGTCGCGCCGGGCGAAACGGGCATCGTGGCGATCCGCGCACCGATTCGCGGGGAGAGCTTCCGCGCCCAGACCATCCGCGAGTTGCAGAAGGCTCGCTGCGAGTTGCAGCCCGTGGAACCTCTGGTCGCGTCGGTTGCGGTGCCGGACGAGGAACCGCCCGCGCCGCAGCCTCGCCCGAAACGACGCGGCAACCGCTGACAAACGCACGCCGGATGCTGCCAAGCAGATTTTCGTCGCGTTCTCGCTCGAACAAGAAAATGTGTAGATGGTTTCGGCTGAAGCCCTACGAAAAGACCGCCAACTCGCTTTCCCCAAACGAAAATCGAACAGACAGGCCCCCGCAAAGTTTTGTAGGGTATCTAAAAACGAACCCTTTGGGAGAGCCCATGCTTATCGCGCTTCTGGCCGACATCCACGCGAACCGGCAGGCGTTCACGGCGTGCCTCGACGATGCGAAAGCGCGCGGCGCTGAACGCCACGTGCTACTTGGCGATTTCGTGGGCTACGGCGCCGATCCGGTCTGGTGCGTCGACAAGGCGATGGAGCTTGTCGCGGGCGGCGCAATCGCAGTCATGGGCAACCACGACGCGGCCGTTAACGATCCCACCATCCGCATGAATGAGGAAGCGCAGGCCGCCATCGACTGGACGCGCGGGAAGCTCGGGCAGGTGGAACGCCGCTGGCTCGCCGAACTGCCGATGGAGCATTCCGACGAGGGCCGCCTTTATGTCCACGCCGACGCGAGCCAGCCCGCTAAGTGGATTTACGTTCTCACCGTGGAAGAAGCCGCGCGCAGCCTCCGCTCCACGCAGGCGCCCATGACATTCTGCGGACATACCCACAAGCCCGCGATCTTCTCAACCACGCCTGCGGCGAAGATGACCGCGTTCAGCCCAGTGACGGAAGTCGCCGTGCCGCTGCACGGACTTCGCCGGTGGCTCGCCGTGCTGGGCAGCGTCGGCCAGCCGCGCGACGGCAATCCGCGCGCCTGCTACGGCCTGTTCGACACCGAAAAGAAGGAAATCATCTACATCCGCGTGCCCTACGACATCGAGGCCGCCGCCGCCACGATTCGCGCCGCGCGCCTGCCCGATTTCTTCGCCGAACGCCTCTTCATCGGACGGTAATGCGCCATGGCGAAACCCACCCTTCAACGCGGCGACGTGCTCGACGGCTTCGTACTTGAGGAACTGATCCACAAGGGCGGCATGGCGCGGCTGTGGAGCGTGACGAAGCCCGGCATCGACGTGCCGATGCTCATGAAGGTGCCCGTGCTCGGCGAAGGGCAAGATCCGGCGGCGATCGTGAGCTTCGAGATGGAGCAGATGATCATGCCGCGCCTGTTCGGTCCGCATGTGCCGCGCTTCATCGCGGCGGGGGACTTCGCGCTGCATCCGTTCATCGTCATGGAGCGGCTTCCGGGCCGGTCGCTGCTGCCGCGCCTCTCCGAGCTGCCGCTGCCGTATGATGAAGTCGCGGACCTAGGCTGGAAGATCGCCACCGCGCTCGACGATTTGCACCGCCAGCACGTCATCCACCTCGACATCAAGCCGAGCAACATCCTCTTCCGCGAGACGGGCGAGGCGGTGCTGCTCGATTTCGGCCTGTCGCATCACCAGCAACTGCCGGACCTGATGCAGGAAGAATTCCGCCTGCCCTACGGCACCGCGCCCTACATGGCGCCGGAGCAGCTTCTGGGCGTGCGAACCGATCCGCGCAGCGACCAGTTCGCACTCGGCGTGCTGCTCTATTTCTTCTCGACGGGTGTGCGCCCCTTTGGCGAGAGCGAGCGGCTCAGCACCATGAAGAAGCGACTCTGGCGCGATCCCAAGCCGCCGCGCGCCTTGCGCAAGGATTATCCGCTGTGGCTTCAGGAGATCGTGCTGCGCTGCCTCGAAGTCGAGCCGGCCTGGCGCTATCCGACCGCCGCGCAACTCGCTTTCGAGCTTTCGCATTACGACCAGATCCGGCTTACCGCGCGCTCGGAGCGGACCGCCACGGATTCGTTCTTGACGCGCGTCAAACGGCGCTTCAATCCGCCCGAGCGGAAAGCGCCCATTGCGCCGCAAACGGTTTACAAGCGGCTGGCCGCGGCGCCCATTGTCGCGGTGGCGGTCGATCTTTCGGAAGCCTCGAAGGAGACGAACGAGGCCGTGCGCGAGGCCGCCGGGCGCGCACTTGCGCAGCTTCCGTCCGCGCGACTTGCCTGCCTCAACGTGCTGAAGACGAGCTACATCGCCACGCGCGACACCACGCTCGACGAGGCAGGCCACAACAAGCATGTGAACCGCCTCGTGCAGCTACAGGATTGGGCGCAGCCGCTGAAGCTGAAGGAAGGGCAGATCACCTTTCACGTGCTGGAGGCGACGGACCCGGCGTCCGCAATTCTCCATTACGCCGAACAGAACAAGGTGGACCAGATCCTTCTCGGCGCCCGGCGCAATTCGTTCCGGCGCTCGCTGCTCGGCAGCGTGTCCGCAAAGGTGGCGTCCGAAGCGGGCTGCACCGTGACGGTCATTCGCGTGCGCCGCGAAGACGCCCAGGCGGAGCCGGAGTCGGCTGATGCTCCATCCAGCGGGGAGGTCAGCGAAACCGTGGCTGCACCTTAAGCGCGGTCGCGCTTGAGCGCCTCCGCCATTGCATGGGTGACAGGCACGCACTGCGGATTGACAAGCGCGCCAACATGGGCGAAGGGGCCATGACTGGCGCTCTGGCGACGGGGGACATCAATGAGTCGGGCTGTAAGACGGTGGACTGCCGCCGTACTGGCAATATTTTGGCTCGCGATGGCTGGCGCGGTTCAGGCGGACGACGGTTACACTGCCGCCGACATGCTCGCGGACTGCAAGCCGATCCTGCGGTTGGCGAAGCCGGGCAGCAATCCAGACGAACTCGAACTCGAAGACACATTCGCGACGGGCAATTGCTGGGGCGCGTTTCTCACCGTTCAGCAACTCCTTATCACGCGGCTGGAGACGGACCGCGATCCGCTGCTGCAAGTCTGCGTGCCCGAAGGCGTCTCGCTTCTGCATCTCATCCAGATCTTCGACCGCTATGCGCGCCTTAACCCGGCGCGCCAGACGGAGCCGTTCACCACGGTCGCGATGGCGGCGCTGCGGTCCGGCTTTCCCTGCGGCGGGAAGTGACAGGACCGGCTCGGCCGCACCTGAAGCGCGGCGCTGCCGGGGCGGACGCTCAGGCCGGCTTCTCGAAAGTGAAGACGCAATAGCGCATCGCGCCGGTCCGGTAGGCGGAAAGGATGAGGAATAGCGTCGCCGCGAACGCCTTGTTGTGCGCGCCGCCATCAAGCAGGAACGCGCGGTAGCGGCGGTCGCTCGCGAGCTTGGCGAGGCTGCGGCGGATGCAGATCGCCCAGGTGCGGCTCACCTGCCCGCTGATGTCGTCAACGCGCGCAACGCTGAAGCCCGCGCCCTCGGCCAGCGCGCGATAATCTCCCTCGGTGCCCATGCCGGGGAGCCGTCCGTAGCGGCAGATGCGTTCGAGGAGGATGCCGTCGACACGTCCGAGCGCGCCGCTTTTCGCCAGCCACGCGCACACCGCCAGCCGTCCGCCGGGGCGAAGCACGCGATGCGCTTCCGCGAAAAAGCGCGCCTTGTCCGCGATATGCTCGGAGCTTTCGATGGCGTAGGTGCGGTCGAAGCTCGCATCCGCAAACCCGTTTTGAAGCCAGTCGCACAGCGAGATCGAGACGCCGGCAGCGTTTCGCGCCGCCGCCATCTGAAACTGGCTTTCGGAAATTGTCACGCCGTCGAGCGCCACGCCGTAGCGCGAGGCGAACAGTCGCGCCGTCTCGCCATAGCCGCAGCCGATGTCGCAGACGCGCATTCCGCGCCCGAGGCCGAGCCGTTCCGCGACGAGAGCGCTCAGCGCCTCGGCAGCTTCCGCGCTCGTCTCCCGCCCGGTGCGCCAATATCCGTGATGGACGTGATCGCCCCAGATTTCGCGGTAAAAGCCGTCGAGTTCGTTGTAATGCAGCGCGACGGCGGCGCTCGTCTGATCGGCATTCGGAAAAATCATGAAGCCCTCGCGGCGGCAGCGGGTTGATTGTGCTGCCAACGCTTGGACGGGCGCTGCGGTTCATCGCGCGCGATCAAAAGATCGCGCGCTTGCTGTCTCTATTTCGCGGCCTTCTTCGCCGGTTTCGCTTCTGCTGCGGGAGCCGCTGCCGGCGGGTCTTCTGTCGAAACGGCCGGTGTAGCCGGCTCTTCCTGATACCCGGCCATCGGGGTCGCGTTACAGCCGACATTCGCGTCGGCCCAGCAGCCGCGCGACGCGAGGAGCCCGAACCCCGCCCCCGCAGCGTGGCCCGCACCGGACGCGCCCGAAACGCTGTTACGGTTCACCGCGCCGCCGTAAAAGCTGCCGGATGCCTGAGCGTTCGCTTCCGCGATGCCTGCCACGGTCAAAAGCGCGCTTATGAGCAGTATTTTTTTCATGCCCCACCTCCCTATTGACTCGATAATTTAAAGGGAGCAGAGGCGGGATTCTATCGAATCGTATCAAAGCCCGCCGCTTTGTGTAATTTTCGTTCGCTTATGTGATGTTTTTAGCACCCAAACGCGGCGCTATCTTTGTGGGGCCTCATACATGCGCCGCACGTCGCGGGTGAGCGCATCGCGCGACGCGGCGCGGAAATACATCATATGCCCGCCGCGATAGACATGCAGTTCCACCGGGGCGGCGCCGTCGATCGGCCGAAGCTGCCCGATCAGATATTTCGATAGCGCGTAGGGCGTGACGAGATCTGTGTAGCCGTGCGCGATGAAGACCTTGAGCGCGGGGTTTTGCGTACGCGCCCGTTCGATGAGTTCGGGGCCGCTCGTTTCGTGGGCCCGCTTCTTGTCGCCCGCCCAGCGGCGATTGGCCGTTTCGTTCAGCAGACGGTAATCGAGGTCGGTGCGAAACCCGAGATCCTGCGCGATGTAGGTCGCGGCAGCGGGAGCCAGCACGCTCGAAGCGCCGTCGAGGATCACGTCGAACCTATCGGATCGCGCGGGCATGGGAAGCGGCGCGCTGACGGTGGCATCGTAGCGGCTCAGTCTGCGGTTCGTCGCGCGCTCATACTCGTCGAAGAAGACGTGGTCAGGTGCGCGCCCCTGATTGCGGGCGACAATCTCCGGCGATAGCCCCGTCAATTTCGCGACCCTCGCCGCGATGGCGTCGTTCGGCGCTCGCCCGCGCGTGACATGCACGAGATAGTCGGTCTCGGCGAAGGTTTCGGCCTCGCGCGCGATGTCTTCGACTGGCGCCTTCGCCCCGTCCTTCAACTCCGCGGCCGCGACCGCGAGCGAGGGAAGGTCGAATGTCAGCGGCAGAACATTAAACTGGTTGGCGCGCAGAAGCGGAAAGTCGAGCGCGGGCGAGATCAACACCGCGCCTCGAACGTCGAGGCCATCATCGAGGAGCTTTTCGGCAAGGATCGTTGCGCGCAAGCCGCCATAGCTCTCGCCCGCGAGATAGACCGGCGCGAGGCTTCGCCCGCTGCGCGCGAGCCAGACCCTGATGAACGCGGCGACCGAATTCGCGTCCTTATCGTCGCCCCAGAACGCCGCCTCCTTGTCGTCGCCGCCGCCGGTAGCGCGACTGTAGCCCGTGCCGATGGGATCGATGAAGACGAGATCGGTGAAAGCGAGCCACGTGGCGGGGTTGTCCACGAAACGAACCGGCCGGACGGGCGCGGCTCCATTCTCCGCGAACGGGATGATGCGGGGGCCGAGCGCAGCGATATGCAGAAAGGCCGACGCCGCGCCGGGGCCGCCGTTGAAGACGAAAGTCGTCGGCCGCGCGGGGGCGTTCGCCGCCTGATACGCGACGTAGAACATCTTGGCCGCGACCTCCCCCTTCGGACCGAAGAGAGGCAGCGTGCCCGCCGTAGCCTTGTACGCGAAGGGCTTGCCGTCGAGCGTGATCGTGTGCTGCGTGACGCTATCGGCGCGCAGATGCTGCGCGAAACCGCCGCCGCCGCCCTGCGACGGGGCGGACGGCGCTTCGCGCTTGTTATCCGTTTTTTCCGCTGCCTCGCCGTGAGGGGGATGGCCTTCGGGTAAGTCTTGCGCCGCCGCTTGACAGAAAAGCCCGATCAAGGCGAAAGCGCCGACCAGAGCTTTGAGATTGCTTGTTACGCTTTTGTTGCCTACAGCCACCCGAAAACCCTCTTGCTGTCACACCGGCTCCTAAGATGGCGCTTAGCCAAGGCATTTCAATTCAACGGAGAAATCATGCAGAAGCTCTGGATTTTCTCGGCGGCGCTATCGCTTGCCATGCTCGGCTCCGGCCACGCGATGGCGCAAGCCAATCTCAAGGAAGTCTGCAAGGCGGACTATTCAAAATTCTGTTCGGGTGTAACGCCGGGCGGCGGGCGCATCATCGCCTGCCTTAAAAGCCATGAGAAAGAATTGCAGGCTGCTTGCGCCGCCGGACTGAAAGAGCGGGACGCAAACAAGGCGGGCGCGCAAGGGCGTTAAGGCCTCAGCTTTCGGCGGAAGGCGGATAAACCGCCCTTGGTCGAGCCGATCAGAACCAGCCACACTTGCCGTGGCTCCATGACGTCGCGCACAGGGCGGCGCTCGACAGGAATTGGCCAACAGGGGCGTGGATGAGCGAGAGGAGCGCGCCCGTCCCCGTGATGATCGCGACCGTCACCATCGCCGCCACCAGATACCAGAGCCGCGCGAGGATCAGCGTGATCTTCACCGGCCCCTGCTCCTGTTGGGTCAGGCTCACCTCGGGGTGATCCGAAATGCTCTGCGCCACCGTCCGCGCACCGGGCGTGAAGCGCGCCAGCACGCCGCTCAACCCGACGATGAGATGCACTGCGGCGGGTACGAGCGGTGTCATCAGCATGCCGGTCACGAACAGGCCCTCAGACCATGGCGCATAAAGCGCCTTGTTCATCAGCGCTTCCCAGTTGAAGCGCGGCAGATCGGCGGAGGTAAGCGCGAGGTTCAGCACTTCGAGCGTGTTAGGCAGAACCAGCGCCAGAACGATCATGAGCAGCACGCCCGAGAGGAACGTGCCGGCGATCACGCCGAACACCGTGACGCGGCCCTTCAGGTTCGGTTCGGCGGTCTCCTCCTTGCGGATGAGAGTCCGCGTCGCGGCCCAGGAGAGCCAGTCTACCGACGCGTTCGTAATCGGAAGCAGGATGAAGAACAGGAACAGGAGAAACGTGAACTCGCTCGCGAAGGCCAGCGCCGCGCCCGCGAGAACCGCCACCGTGATCGAAAACAGCACCGCGCCCGCCAGCGCGAACGCCATCGTCAGCCCGAAGGCCAGCGCGAACCCGCCCGCCATCGCACCCATTACAGAGGTCGCGTTGTTCTGATGGCCGGAAAAGGCGGACGCCACCGCGAAAGCGATGGAAAACGCGATCATGAAAGCAAAACCGCCGAGCACGACGCGCGAGATGGTTACCGCGAGTGCGCTGTCGCCGCCGAAAGTCGTCCAGGCGTGCTCGATCAGGCGCACGAGGTTGCGGAAAGCGACGAGGATCACCGATGCGATCAACACGAAAGCGGCTGCAAAGACGAGCACCTGAAGCCACGAGATCTTCTCGATCGCGATGCCGTTGGTGATGAGCGTGAGGGTGAGAAGCGAGATCGGGAAAATGAACGCGATGGCGAGGCAGCGCTCGAAGGACTGGCCGCTGAATGGCGCGCCGAACCAGTCGTCGAGCCATTCTCCCAGTCGCCGCACGGTTACGAGCCAGGCATCGAACGGCGACGCCGCGCCAAGCCGATCCTTCAGCGCCATGCGGTCTGGATAGCTCGCAAGCTGTGTCGATAGCGAGCGGTCGGGAAACGGCAAGAGCCACGCAAGCACCGTTGCGAGCAGCGCGATGAGCGCGGCCATCACGGAGATCACGCCCCAGCCCTGCCAAACTGCCAGAGAAACGCCTGCTTCTGCCGGTTGCATGCGTCCGTCCCCTCTGTTGCCCCGCGTTTTGGTTAGCAACCTGGACGGCCCCACGCAAGCAACGCCTGCGTTTCTCGTGCCTTATCTTCGCGGATGATGTCGGCGCGCTTCTATCGGGATGATTAGCGGTCGAAGCGTGCCTCGCCGCCGCCCTTGAACGGCGTGTCGGCGGGGATGATCGACGCTCAATCGCCCAGCGGATCGCGGAACGCAGGCGAGCGAGGCTTGCCGCCCTCGTCAGGATGGCGACGGGCCGGGCTCAGGCCGCCGTTCAACGCGGGCATGGACGCAAAAGCGGGCTTCTTCACCGAAACGCGGATCTCGGCATAGGCCAACTTCACCGCTTCGACGATGAGCACCCCAGCGAATGCGGGCCACAGCCCGGCGCCGGCGCGTTCCCATGCAGTCGCGGCGAACGGCAGATAACGGGCGCGGAAGGGCGGCGCGAACAGGCACGGCGTCACGCCCACCGGCTCGAACAGCGCATCGCGAAGCAGGTCTTCCATCTGGCGGAGGCTGTACGGCCGCCCATGCCCGAAGGGCGTGGACTCGAAGCGCGCCCATGCTCCGCGACGGTTCGGCGCGACGAGGATCAGGCGCCCGTGTGGCATCAACACACGCCAGATTTCGCGCAAGTAATTGTGTCGGGCGTCGACATGTTCGAGGCCGTGCACGACGAGCACGCAATCCACCGATTTGTCTCGCATCGGAAGCTCGGTGTCGGACACGAGGGCCGCGCGGAAAGGCCCCTCGCTCGGCCACTGAACGGCGCCCTGCCGATAAGGCATCAGCGCGGCCGTGGTCCTCGCCTCACCGGAAAATATGCGGAGATACGGTGCGGCGTAGCCAAGCCCCACGACATCCAGCCCGCTTACATTATCCCACCGCGCACGCACCCGGTGCGCGATAATGCGGCGTGCGTGCTGCCCGAGTGGCGACGCGTAAAAATCTCTGAGATGCGAGACATCGTCATACATAAAAACGAACCAGCATTTCGTCTAACCGGGTTTAATGCGCGGGTGGTTTATCCTAAGTCTGAGTGAGCCATTTTGATCAGGTGCAGCAATGTCCCATCTCGAAGTTCGACTGTTTCCCTGTCTAAGCGATAATTTCGGCGTTCTGATCCACGATCCGGTTACGGGGGTCACTGCTTCCATCGACGCCCCCGACGGCGAGGCCGTTCGCAGGGAACTCGAAAGCGCGGGCTGGACGCTGACGCACATTCTCGTCACGCATCATCATTGGGATCACATTCAGGGACTTCAAGCCCTGAAGCGGGACTCAAACTGCACCATTTATGGCCCCGCAAGGGAAGCCGCCGAACTCCCGGTCGTCGATGTCGAGGTGCATGAAGACGACCGCGTTGCCTTCGGGCCGTTCGAGGTGGAGGTGATCGAGACGCCGGGCCACACGCCGGGGCATGTCGCGTATTTCATCCCCGACGCCATCCAGGCCGAGATCGCGGGCCAGAAAAGCGGGCTGGCGTTCGTCGGCGACACACTCTTTTCGGTCGGATGCGGTCGCGTGAACGACGGTCGCTATTCCGACATGTGGCACTCGCTCGAAAAGCTGATGCGTCTACCGGAGCGCACACTCCTCTATGTCGGCCACGAATACACGCAGTCGAACATCAAGTTCGCGCTTGCGGTGGAGCCGGAGAACATCGCGCTACAAAAGCGCAAGGAGGAGGTGGACCGGCTTCGCGCGGACGGCAAACCGACGCTGCCGGTCACGCTCGCCAAGGAGCTTGAGACGAACCCGTTCCTGCGCCCGTTCAGCCCCGAAATCCGCAAATCGCTCGACATCGGCCCGGACGTTTCCGACGAGGCCGTGTTCGAGGAACTGCGGCGGCGCAAGGATCGCTTCTGAAGACATAGCACCGAGCGCGTCCCGCGCGCTTCCTCTGACACGTTTCGGGAGGCACCATGGCAAAGCGCAAGGCGGGCGAAAGCGAAGGCGACGCGGGCGATCCGCTGCACCCGAGGCTTGCCGACGCGCTGTTCGGCCATGACGAGGCGGAAGCGATGTTCCTGCGCTCGTTCAATGCGGGCGCGCTGCATCACGCCTGGCTCGTCACGGGCGAGCGCGGCATAGGCAAGGCGAGTTTCGCGTGGCGCGCGGCGCGGTTCCTCTTGAGCCGCGACGGCGAGGCCGCAGGTTCGGATCGCGTCCCGGCAACCAGCCTCGACGTGCCGTCGAGCCACCCGACCGCGCGGCAGATCGCGGCGGGGGCGCACTCCTCGCTGTTCGCGCTGGAGGCTGGCGGCGCTTCGACCATCGGCGTCGACGAGGTGCGAAAGTTGCGCGCGTTCCTCGGTCTCACGAGCCCCGGCGGATGGCGCGCCATGATCGTGGACCCTGCGAACGACCTCACCATCGCCTCGGCGAACGCGCTGCTGAAAGCCGTGGAGGAGCCGCCACAGCGCACGGTGTTCTTCCTCGTCAGCCATGGCGCAGCCGCCGTGCTGCCGACGATCCGCTCGCGCTGCATCAAGCTCGCGCTGCGCCCGCTCGATACCGTGCCATTCGCCCGCGCGGTGGAAGCGGCCTGCGCCCGCGCCGGGCTCGATGCGCCGGAAGCGGACCAGATGCAGCGGCTTCACACGCTTTCGGGCGGTTCGGCGGGGCGCGCACTCAACCTCATCGGCGGCGGCCTTCTCAAGCTGGTGGACAAGCTGGAGCGCGTGATGGACGGTCTTCGCCGCCCGGACCAAGCCGCCGTGCACGATCTCATACAGTCGGCGAGCGGCGCGAAGAACGCCGATACCTTCGCGAGGCTTTGCGATCTCATCGAGGAGCGGATCGAGGCGCGTGCGAAAAGCGCGGCGCAAGGCCCAGGCTGCAATACAACGGAAGCTGCGCTTTGGGCCGTCGCCTGGCAGGGCTTCCGCGAGCGCCGACTAGAGACCGATGTGCTCAATCTCGATAAAGGAGCCTTTCTGTTGGCGGCATTTTCCGATATGGAACGTATTGCCAGAAAGGCGTGAGCTTTCCGCCCAAACGCACCATTTCCCCGCCATCCCAACCATTGCGCCATGACAGAACAACAAAAACCGCATTACACGATCACGACGGCCATTTCCTATCCGAACGGCGAGCCCCACATCGGCCACGCCTATGAGGCGGTGGCGACGGATGCGATGGCGCGCTTCAAGCGGTTGGACGGTCACCCGGTGTTCTTCCTCACGGGCGTTGACGAGCACGGCCTCAAGATGAAGCAGACGGCGGCCAAGGAAGGCATCACGCCGACCGAGCTTGCCGACCGCAACACGCCGAAATTTCAGGACATGCTCGCCCTGCTCGACATTTCCCACGACGATTTCATCCGCACGACCGAGCCGCGCCATCATGAATCGGTCGCCGAAATCTGGCGTCGCATGGAAAAGGCGGGCGACATCTATCTCGCCGGCTACAAGGGCTGGTATTCGGTGCGCGACGAGGCGTTCTATGCCGAGAGCGAGACGGTGCTCGGCGGAAACGGCATCCGGCTTGGGCCGCAGGGCACACCGGTCGAATGGACAGAGGAGCAGACCTACTTCTTCCGGCTGTCGAAATACGAGAAGAAGCTTCTGAAGTTCTACGAGGAAAACCCCGGCTTCATCATGCCGCCGGAGCGCCGCAACGAGGTGGTGAGCTTCGTCAAGGGCGGCCTGCAAGATCTGTCGATTTCGCGCACGACGCTCGACTGGGGCATCCCGGTGCCGGACGCGCCGGGCCACATCATCTATGTCTGGGTAGACGCGCTCACGAACTACATCACGGCTGCGGGCTTTCCGAAAATCCGCTCCAAGACGTGGAAAGAGCGCTGGCCCGCGCAGGTGCACATCATCGGCAAGGACATCACTCGCTTTCATGCGGTCTATTGGCCGGCGTTCCTCATGTCCGCGAAACTGCCCCTGCCCGAGCGCGTCTTCGGCCACGGCTTCCTGTACAATCGCGGGGAGAAGATGTCGAAGTCGGTCGGCAACGTCGTCGCGCCGAAGGATCTCGTTGAGGCTTATGGCGTCGATCAGGTGCGCTACTATTTCCTGCGCGAAGTGCCGTTCGGTCAGGACGGCAACATCACGCATGAGCAGATGGTGAACCGCATCAACGCCGACCTCGCGAACGATCTCGGAAATCTGGCGCAGCGGTCGCTCTCGATGATCGCGAAGAATTGCGCGGGCTCGATCCCCGAGCCGAGCGAACCCGACGCCGCCGATGAGCCGATCCTCGCCGCCTCCGCAGCGCTTCTCGAAGCGAACCGCGAGGCCATCGACCAGCAGGCGCCACACAAGGCACTGGACGCGATCTGGAAGGTGGTCGCCGACACCAACAAGTATTTTGCCGTTCAGGAGCCGTGGGCGCTGAAAAAGACGAACCCCGCGCGCATGGGCACCGTCCTTTGGACGACGGCGGAGGTTGTGCGGCGTGTGGCGATCCTCGCGCAGCCCTATATGCCATCGTCGTCGGCGAGGCTGCTCGACCAACTCGGCGTCGCGGCTGAAGATCGCGGCTTCGAGGCGCTCGCGCATCCGCTGAAGGCCGGGACGAAAATCGCCACACCGCAAGGCGTCTTCCCGAGCGAGCGCGCGTGCGTGCGATCACATGCGCGTCATGAGAATTGATTTCCGGGTGCGATGAGATGGCGCTTCATTGCGGCTGGACTTCACCGCTGCGCTGCGCGTTAAAATCGGACAGGCCGGATTGGGCGCTCGCCTTCCGGTTTCCGCGATATGCGCCCCAACATCCGGGGGACTGGTCGAAAACATGCTTGTCGATAGTCATTGCCATCTCGATTTCCCGGAATTCGAGCCGCAACGCGACGAGGTCATCGCGCGCGCCAAAGCGGCGGGCGTCGGCCATATGGTCACGATCTCGACGCGCATCCGGAAGTTTCCGTCCGCCGTTCTGCCGATTGCCGAGCGCTACCCCGAGGTGACGTGCTCCATCGGCACGCACCCCCATTACGCGAGCGAGGAACGCGGCATACCGCTGCCCGACATCGTTGCGTATACGCGCCATCCGCGTGTTGTCGCCATCGGCGAATCGGGCCTCGACTACTTTTACGACAAGAGCGCGCGCGAGGATCAGCAAACCGTCTTTCGCAAGCACATTGCGGCGGCGCGGCAAACCGGCCTGCCGCTGGTGATCCACACGCGCGACGCGGAAGAGGATACCGCCGCGATCCTCACCGAAGAGATGGTGAAGGGGCCGTTCAAGGCGCTGCTACATTGCTACACGAGCGGCCGCGCGCTGGCGGAAGCCGCGCTCGAACTCGGCCTCTTCATCTCGTTCTCGGGGATTCTCACCTTCCCGAAGTCCGACGAGTTGCGCGAACTGGCGGCGTCCGTGCCGCTCGATCGCCTGCTGGTCGAAACGGACTCGCCCTATCTCGCGCCGCCGCCCTATCGCGGCAAGACGAACGAGCCGTCTTTCGTCAGGTTCACAGCGAAAGTGCTTGCCGAAACGAAGGGCGTGAGCGAGGCGGAACTGGAGCGCGCGACCACGGAAAACTTCTTCCGCCTGTTTGCGAAGGCGAAGGTCGCGGCAGCGCAGGTCGGGGACGGTGCAACATGACACTTCGCTTCACGATCCTCGGATGCGGCTCGTCCACCGGCGTGCCGCGCGTCGGCAATGACTGGGGCGCCTGCAATCCGGCGAACCCCAAGAACCGGCGGCGGCGCAGTTCCCTCCTCGTAGAACGCATCGGCGAGAGCGGACGCACCGTTGCGCTGATTGACACGTCGCCGGACATGCGCGTGCAGCTTCTCGACGCGGACGTGAAGCAACTCGATGGCGTCGTCTATACGCACGACCACGCCGACCATACGCACGGCATCGACGATTTGCGCATGCTGTCCTATCTCCAGCGGCGCCGTATCGACCTCTGGGGGGACGAGCGCACCATCGCCCTTTTACGCCAGCGCTTCGACTATTGCTTCGAAACGCCGCCCGGGTCGAGCTATCCCGCCATTGTCGAAGGCCACGTGATCGAAAATCATGCTCCGGTGACGATCGACGGCCCCGGCGGCCCGATCGTCTTTCAACCGTTCCGGCAGATCCACGGTGAAATCGACTCGCTTGGCTTCCGCGTCGGCGGTCTGGCTTATTCCTGCGATCTGAACGACTTGCCAGCCGAGTCGCGGCCCATCCTTCGCGATCTAGACGTGTGGATTCTCAACACGCTGCGCTACACCCCGCACCCCAGCCATCTCACGCTGGAAAAGGCGCTGGCGTTCATCGCCGAGATGAAGCCCAAGCGCGCGTTGTTGACGCATCTTCACATCGACCTCGACTACGACGACCTCGCGTCGCGGCTCCCGGCGCATGTCGAGCCTTCGGTCGACGGAATGGTGCTGGAACTGGAGCGCTGAAGCGGGTGGAGTTGCGATGCGATTGC
>NZ_JFZJ01000058.1 GCF_000636015.1 Rhodomicrobium udaipurense JA643 | reverse complement strand
GCCGAGCGTAACCGGCAGCACGGATTTGATATCCTGCCCCTCGCGCCTGAAAACTGGGTGCGGCAAAACGCTCACGGTGATGAGCGCGTCGCCAGCGGAGCCGCCGCCGATGCCGGGCATGCCCTGGCCCTTAAGGCGCAGCGTCTGGCCTTCTTCCACGCCCGCCGGGATGGTGATGTCGAGGGTCTTGCCATCGGGCATGTCTACGCGCTTCTTCGCGCCGTTGACCGCTTCGAGAAAATCGACCGGGAGCGCGTAATGGGCGTCGCCGCCGCGCATGCGGAACTGTGCGCCGCCCGGTCCGGCACCCGCGCCCGGTCCGGCACCCGCGCCCGGTCCGGCGCCCGCGCCACGGCGGCGCAGGATGTCGCCGAAAAGGTCGCTGAAATCGCCGGAACCGCCGAAGCCCTCGAACCCGCCTTCGGGGCTCGTGTAATAGCGTTCGCCAGCGCCCGTATCCGCGTAGTCGCGGTAATAGCGCCGCTGCGGCTTTTCCTGGCCCTGCTCGTCGATTTCGCCCGCGTCATAAGCGCGGCGCTTTTCCTTGTCGCCGAGAAACGTATAGGCGGCGGAAATGTCCTTGAAGCGGGCTTCTGCTTCCTTGTCGCCCGGGTTCAGGTCTGGATGGTTTTTCTTCGCGAGGGATTTATATGCCTTGCGGATTTCGTCGTCGGTCGCCGTTTTGGAGACGCCGAGAATTGTATAAAGGTCAGCCATGATCGCTGTTGGGATGTCCTAAACCTCGCCATTCATTTAGCCGTAACATGCGCCAAGACAAGACTTCGTTTCCACGGCTGCGAAGGTTCTTGTCCCCGCCTGAGTGAAAAGAGACACTCAATTAACGATGCGGAGCGCGTGCTTTTGCGAAACTGTGCAATTCGAGGTAAATTGCGCGTATCAACCATCCGGCCCGCTTCCACTGCATGCCCGCACCGCCCGTTTATCGACGCGTTTTCAGCGCGCTGGCCCTTCTGGTCGGTCTCGCGCCTGCAATCTGCGCTGCCCCGGCGGCTGCGGACCGGCTTTCGAATGCCTGCACGAAGTGGCCGCAAAACACGCTCATCATCGGCCACGACCTCCAATCGCGCCGCTTCCTTCTCGAACCTTTCGGCGAGCCTGCGGAGGCAATGCCGTTTTTCCCGTCGTCCGCCGGACGGAGCACCTATCACAAACCGTTCGCTCTCTATCTCGACGTGTCGGATCGCATCGGCGTTTTCACAAGCCGGGCTCCGCGCACCTGCGTTCTTGCGCGGGACGGCTCCCAGCAATCGCCGATGAAGGTGCCGGTCTTCTTCGTGGGACGCCAGGGCGCGTCGCTGGAGGATCTGAAGGAGGACGCGGAGATGGTCGCGTTCGCGCCATCGAAGCTCCTCGACTTCGACACGAGTTTCGCCGATGTAAGCTTCCGCCTGAAGCGTGGCGGCTCGCGGTTCGACGAAATCCGCCCGTTCTTCCTGTGCGGAGTGCCCGCGCTGCTCGTCTGCCAGAGTTCTTGCCCGCCCGACTCGGTGACGCTTGGCGCGTCGCTTGTGAACGACCTCGTGCTGTCGAGACAGACCGCGACGGCGCGCGTCGAGCAGCCTCGAACCGTCGCGCCGGAAAAGCGGCTGAAAGCGCCGCCGCCGATCAACATGCCTTCCGTGCCTGAAACGCCGGTCGAGCCGAAGCCCGAACCGAAGCCGGAACCGAAGCGGCAGTCCGAAGCGAAGGATAAGCCCGCGCCTTCGCTGCCGCCCGCGCCAACGGAGCAGCCGCGTCGCGAACTGCCGCCCGCGCTTACCCAGCCCGCGCCGGTTGCCCCGCCGCCGACGCCGTCGCTCATCACACCGCCGCCTAAGACGCCGCCCGCGCCACAACAGCAAGCGCCCGCGCCGAAGGCCGACCCCGCGCGCCCGACGCCTCCGCCCGAGGCGGCTTTGCCTGCCGACGCCAAACCCGCTGACACCAAGCCTACGCCCGAGCCTGTCGCTCCGCCGGAGGTTGGCAAGCCCGCGCCTCAAGACAGGCCCGCTCCTTCTGCCGAGGCCGAAAAAGCCGCGCCGTTACCCGAGGCGCTGCCTGCGCCGCAACCGTATCCCTACGGCGAGGAAGAGCGCCCCACCGCCGCGCCGCAAACACCTCAAGCCGCTCCGCAGGCTCCCGCTGCTCCCGCGCCAGCGCCGCCTGTTCTGCCTGCGGCGCAACCTCAGGAAGCGCCGCCGCCTGCTTCCGATGACAAGCCAACCGAAGCCCCGCCACCCTCCGCCGCGCCTCCCGCCGACATCCCCGCGCCGACGCCCCAAGCCGCCGCAACTACGCGCCGCCTCACGCTGGTGTTCCGGCGTCAGTCGGGCGAGTTGTTCCCGGCGGAAGACGTGCTTCGCGCCGAGGGCAGCATCAGCATCGACGGCAAGATCCTGACGCCGACGCCTGTCGGCCTTGTCGCCGACCTGCCGGAAGCCTCCTTCAAGCGCGTGCAAGACCCCGCCTATCTGGAAATGCAGATGCCGCACTTCCGCATCGGCGACGTGAAGACCGAGGGCCAGCGCGTTGTGGTGACGGTCGACCCGCTTTTCATGCGCGCCGCCGATCTTGCCATAAGGATCACGGGCGCGACGGGCGAGCCGGTTCGCGGCTGCGATCTCGCGCTCGACGTATCCATGAACCGACGCATCGGCGAGGGCTGGCCCAAATTTCAGCCGCAGCAGCGCCCGCGCGGACTGCCCTTCACCGTCAGCGACGGCAGCGCCTACCGCCTGCGCCTGCCTCCCGCCGTCGACGCGGGCGAGCTTCTCATCAGCACGGCCGAAGCAGGCGCCGCCGCCATCATCCTGAACGGGCCAAGCGCGCCCATGTGCGAGCTTGAAGCGCGGCCCCTCGTCACCGCGCAGGAAATCCGCGACGGCACGATCACGCGATCGTTGCAGCGGGTCGGGTCCACGTTCATCACGGTGCTATCGGCCGACTCGAAGCTTGCCGAGTCCATCGGCGCGGTCGCGGTGGAAGCAACGTGGACGGATGTTTTCGATCTGGTGCGCACCGTGTCGTCGGCGCGCTATGAAAAGAAGGTGCTGGCGCGCGCGCAGGCTGGCGTGAACCTCGACACAAAAAAGGTTGATGTCAAAGACGGCGCGACACCGCTGGCCGATGGGAGCGCGCGCAATGACTTTCTGCGCGAGCTGATTGCCGCCTCGCACGTCAACCCCGCACCCGAAGCGATCTTCGAACCGGGCTCGCTTGAGCGATATTATCTCGACACCGCGCTGGACGTCATCCGCGCGCAAGCCGGGGTCGTCACCCGCTCCGGCGTGAAGCAGGAAACGCTGCTGGTCGTCACCGGCGATGTAAAGGACGAGAAGGGCAGCTATTTCTGCCAGGAGCCGGTGAGCCGCGACGCGGACCCGTTCGGCGCGCCAAAATGGCTGCGCCTCGCGCGGCGGACGTTTGCGCTGGAAATCTGGAGCGAAGACGCCGCGCGCAGCATGCTCCACGTGTCCCGCATCAGGCCCGCGCCCAGCGCCCCGGAAGGCGTCTATGTATGCCGCATGCCCGGCTCGCACACCGACAAGATCGCGCTTTACGGCGTGCTGCCGTCCGTGCTTCAGGACGACGCGAAGCGCGCGCGGGCGTTCGCCTATCTCACCGAGCAGGCGAAGGCGTTTCTGCGGCCCTAGAGCAGACGGATACAGCGATCAGGTACGGGCGGCTGCCTCTGACGAAGCGCGCGGCTCATCCGACGCGACCGCACGGGCAGCGCCGGAAATCGTGCCGGATCGCCCGCATCGATGGCCTGACCCACGAGCACTTCCGCCGCGAAAGCGAACCCGACGTGCCCATTCGCAGAAAGCCGAACGCCCAGAACATCATCGCGAAAAGCGTCGCTCCCAGCGCCACGCCGCCGATGAGCGCCGGATTGTCGAGGCGGCCCATCACGGCCGTGTCGGCGATGCCGACGAGCGGTACGGTCGCGTTGGAGAGGATCAGCGGGATGGCGATCTTGAGCACATCGCGATGGCTCAACGCCCCGCCGGGCGCGCTCGATGCCGTCACAGCGGTCGTCCTACTTGCTCCGGCGATCCGAGCCCAGCAGGCTCAACACGCGCACGAGTATCCAGATCGGCACCACGATCACGGCGCCAAGTGCGATGTAGCGCACAACCTGTTTCAGCGTGTCGAGGCCGAGCGAGGAGATCCAGTCGCCAAGACGCAGCATGGCATCGTAGATGTTCGCCGGATCGAGGCCGAAGAACGACAGCGTGATGCCGATGATGAGCGAAGCGATCGCGAGCTTCAGAATGACGGTTGCGGGGCTGCCGCCGAAAAAGCGTTCCATGGGAGCCTGCACTCGCTCTGCGCGACGAGCGCGCCGTGGTTGGGACGCGATCAAGCTCGCAAGCTCGATCCGGTCGTTGACGAACGCCAATATCGATAGCGGGGGCTGCGGGAAACGAAAAGCTATTTTCGCTGGTTGACAGGCGAGAAGGTCGTCTCGCGATTAGCGGCCGCCGCCGTCGCATCTCACCGCCGCCGACAAAGGACGCGGTTTCTCTGGGCAAGGCTATTTTTAAACCGCCTCGCAAGGAGATGCTAGCCCCCCACAATGGACGCCAAAATGCTATATTTATCGGCAGTTCGGAAAAAGGGGCAAAAAAGTGGCACACATTGGCGCAGGCTGGAACATCGGCGAGTTCGCTTTGTTTGCCCTTTGTTTACAGGAGTATGTCCTGATCAGTTAAGGCAACGAGAAACGATGGCTACGATGGCCCCGAAACCTTATCTCCGAGAAGCTGACGACGGCACTTTCGAACTGTTGGTTCCCGCCGGGTTCGGTCGCGTGCACGTGCTGCCCTACTGCTTTCACACCGAGGAAGACGCTGCCCGCTGGATAACCAGCCGCAAGGGCAGGGAAAGGCTCATGAGCCTTGGCGGTCAGATCGATCACGTGGTCGCTCGGCCAAGCTTCCGATCGATCGAGCAAAGCTTGACGTAATCACGCAAGCTAAAGACGCGCTGACGATCCTTTCATCAAGATCGAGGACCGCCACGGAGGCGATCCCGATCTTTTTTTGTGTCCAGAGCCCAAACGCGAGAATGCTAGACGCGGGTGTTGTAAAGCCAATCGTTCCGCTCAAGCAGCTTCGCGGGCGAAGACTTCTTGATGGCCAGGTCGCGGACGACATCGAACGGCTGCGCGACATGATAGATACGGCCGATAAGCGCGGAACGCTCCGCCACCTGCCAAACGCGAGCGGCGCGCTTCTCACGGAAACGGGCGAGCTTCGCTTCGATGGACCCTTTGCCCGCCAGAGCGGATGCCAATGCAGCGCCGTCCTCAATAGCCATGACGCCGCCGGACGCGAGATACGGCCGCATCGCATGCCATGCATCGCCGATACACTGGACGCGTCCATGACCGCCGTCCCACTTTTCGAGGCCGCGCAACTGCCACGGGAGCCAAGCCTTGGTCGACGACACCGTCTCGCGGACCTGAGGCGCCCAGCCTTCGAGCCGGTGCAGCAGATAAGGCAGCGGGTCGTTGCGATCCGGCTCACCGTCATTGCGATAATCGTCGTCGAGGACGAGCACGCCGTTCAGCGACGAGCCGCCCGAGACCGGGTAATGTACGAAGTGGCCGCCCGTGGCCATCCACACGCCGATATTCTTGCGGGCCGCCTCAGGCACAGCCGTGATCGGCAGGATGGCGCGCCAAGCCACCGCGTTCGCAGAGACAGGCTGCTTCGTGCCCCACGCGAATTTGCGCACCTCAGACCCGATCCCGTCCGCGCCGATGAGCGCGTCGAGCGTATAGGGCCGGCCGCCGGCGGTGACCTGGAAGCCGTCCTTTGTCATCTCGGCGCCCGTCACGGGCGTGGAATATTTCGGAACCGCGCCGAGGTCGCGTGCGCGGGAAAGGAGCGCGTTTTGCAAATCCTTCCGCAGCAGCGTCACATAGGGCGCGCCATAGCGGGCGCGGGCCGCTTCACGGAGCGGAACCGTGTTGAGCAACGATCCCGTGCGGGCGTTGTGAATCTCGATGTTCTCGGGCTCAAAACCGGTGCCAAGGAGCGCGACATTCCAGCTTTCGAGGATGCGGGTGGCGTTCGGGCCGATCTGGATGCCAGCGCCGAAGGGTTGAAGCTTCGGCTCCGCCTCGAAGATGTCGACCGGGTGACCGGCGAGCCTGAGAGCGATGGCCGCGCTCAAACCTGCGATGCCAGCGCCGGCAATCGCGATTTTTTCTTTTTGTGCGCTGTTCGTCATCGCGCGTCAGCCTCCTGTGGCTCGAATAGGCAATAGGGTGGGTCCGTTTGATCGGGCCGCAAATTCGCATCGTAGATGAAGAGGGTGGAGCAGTAGGGGCACACGATCTGATCGTCCGCGCCCATATCGAGGTAAACGTGAGGATGGTCGACGGGCGGTCGCGCGCCCACGCACTGAAACTCTTTCACACCGATATGGATTTTTTCGACTCCGATGTCGTTATGGAAATGCGGTACTCCAATTTTCGCCATCAAAACCGCCTGTCTGCTGCGCGGGCCGCACGATACTCAAAAGAACAAGGCTTGCAAGTGATGTGAGGACGCTTAGGCAAAACGCCGCGCCTCGGTTACTCGTTTGAGCCTTGGGCCTTTTTTCGGATGCGACGAAGCCGCTTTTGCCTCGCCTGTGTCGGGAAGAATTCTAATCTGCCTTACGGCACCTTGCCCATCAATTTCAATCCATAATAAGCCGCAGCCCCGAGACCACCACCTGCCGCGAGCAAAAGCGCCGTTCGCAGGAAACTGCCGAAGCCGCGCCAGAAGTTACCGCGCACCTGCACCTTCACGAGTTGATCGGGGATATGCAGGTCCGAAGCCACTCCGTTCACGTCGATGTCGCGGGCCGAAAGGGAGACGACCAGCGAGAACGGCCCCTTGTCGTTCGGCGATTGTCCTTCGATGAAGAAGCCGCCTTCCGGTGCCGTAAGACGCACGGTTATGGCCCGCACATGCTCCTGCCCGCGCCTTGAGGACGCGCGCGGGCGAACAAGGCCCACGCCTCCTCTCTGGGCAGGAGAAGCTCTACCGTTTCCGGCACCGCGATGCGCGTCCGGCGGGGAATAGGCTGGAGAATTTTCGCGAGAAGCCCGGTGGCGCTATCGGCGTTTCTCGGGCGTCGCTTTCCCTTTTTGTCGCCCTTGGGGTCGGCAGGCGCGCGAGCTGGCTCGGCGGCGACAGGCGGTAAACGCGGGGGCGGCGCGTCAAAAGGTGGCGGCGGCGGGGCTGGCCGTTCGAGGTCGAAAGAGGGGGGAGCGGGTTCTGCGAAGCTTGCCCGGCCAACAGGCGTCGGGTAATCGAGATCGAACCTCGGCGCCTCCGGCTCGCCAAAGCCCGGCACGCCGCCGCCATGGGTGCCTGAAGTGCGCGGGTTCTCGGGCGCGGTGAAGGTCCATGCCGCGTCGTTGTGCGCGGGCTGTTGCGGCGGCGCAATCCCGAGGCGAGGCCCAGGCGGGGGCGGCGTGGTGGCATATCCCTCGATTGCGGTGGCGAAGCCCGGCTCAAGGCGCGGGGCATCGCGGTGTGGAGGCGGCGCGTATCCGCTTTGCGGCAGGGGCGGCGTCTGCGCGGGGAGCGCCGGGCCGAGAGATGGCGGCTGGGGCACGGCCTTCGCGGGCGCGGGAGGTAGCGCGGGTGCGGCGAGCGTTGGGAAGGCTGGTGAAGCGGAGCTTGCCGCTTCCTTCCTCTGTTCGGCTTCAAGGATGTCGCGGACGCTGGCCAGCATGTCGTCCATGCCGTCGTCATCGTCGTCGACAGCGGGCGCGCTCGCCCTCTGGGGCGTTGCCGCGACAGGCGCCTGTTTTTTGGCTTTGGTGCGCGCCATTGGCTGAGGCTGCTGTGGAGATTCGCTATCCGGCGATCGCAGCGGGGCGCGCGACGAGGCGATCGCATGAAGCGCCGCGGAAGGGTTGAAGCCGTTCGCGGCGAGAATCGCGGACGCGTTGCTTTCCGGCTCCCGCGCCACCGCGAGCAAGGCGAGCGCGCCGTCGATTTCATGGCGTCCGGCCCGCGCCGCGTCCTGCGACGCAGCAATGAAGAGCGTGTCGAACTTGTAGCTGAAATTCGGTGGGCGCCCGTCCGGCACCGCGAGCGAACCCATCCTGTTGTTCACGGTGTCGGTAATTGCCGAGCGGATGAGGGCCACATCTGCGCCGACCGCCGTCAGCAGTCGCGACGCGTCCGGGTCGTCGAGAAGTGTGAAAAGGAGATGTTCGAGCGTGACATAGCGATGCGAACGCTGCTCGGCGGCGCTGCGGGCGCGCCTCAGCGTGTGATCGAGATAAGTTGTCCGCGGCAGTTCCACGGTCGCTGCGGAATGGTCGTTCATGGTCCCCACCACCGGCCTTCCAAGGCGAATGCACACGAGAGCCTTTTGCGTTCAGAGGCGCAAAACGGATTCAAGCGTTTTGATCTGGCGTGTTTTCTTCACGCGAGCCGATTAGCACTTCGCCCGAAAACGCCCCAGGGCGCAAGCCCAAGTCTCGCGGCAAGTTTAATCGGTCACCGGCTCCCGGCTGCTGAGCCGAGGGCAGGCAATCATTATCATTGCCACAATAGGCGGAGGCGGCGGATCTGGAAAGCACGACCTGAACGGACATGGCTCAGCTGCGCAGGTGGCGGCTCGCAAGCCTGAGCTACTCCGGGGCGCTATTCGGAAAGGGCGGGAGCCGACGCAGGGGTTGGGCTGGCGCTCCGAAGACGAACGACCCGGTAGGGCGTCTGATGGATGCCAGTCACGAACGCCGTCTGCGGCATGCGGTCGGTGTCGAGGATGGCGGCACGCGCGCGGTCGAGATAGGCGGCGTCGACCGTCCATTCATGGTTACGGCCGTTCGCCGTCCACCGCAGGACATCGGTCGACCTCAGATCGTCGTCCAGCACGAATTCGATTTTCGGCAAGGCCGCGCCGCCATGCGCCATCTCGGCGAAGCTCGTCACGGGGAAATCATCATCGAAAATCGCGACTTCGACGGAGCGCTCGCGGGCTTCGAGAAGCCTGCGCGCCTGATCGACATGATCGTCGAAGTAAGCAAGGATCTTTTTCTTTGTGAGAGGATCGCCGGGCCGGATGTACTCAGCCCAGTCGCGCTCGACATAAGTCACGCCTTCCGAGCGTTGGAGAAGCCTTTTCAGATCGATGTCGAAGCTCAGGAGGTTTGCCGAAGGGCACCCGCTTCGCAGCGCCCACGCGCTCGCGCCCTCATATGTGCCGCTGTCGAGGATCACCTCTGGATCGTAGGCTTTGGCCACCGCGTACAAGGCAAACAGGTTGTTAAAACGGCTGCCGCCGAAGCGCGAGCGGAACGGTGACGAGAGATATGCCCGGTAGAAGCGATGCGCGTGGTCGCCCGTGACGAAAGCCCGCACCTCGAAAAGCGTCTGCCGCTCCAGCCACTCGTTGACGAGCTTCGCCAGTCCTTCGGTCACGCGCCTTTCGTTCTCTTCGTCGGTCAGGCGGCAATCGAAATCCCGCGAGGCCGAAACGAGGGTTAACCCGACACGGTCCAGAGCGCGGTTGGCCAGACGATAAACCTTGGCGGCGACCTTCATTGCTATTTTCCAATGCCGAAAAGAAACACTTATGCCGATTTTGCAGCCAGCGCCGTCATGCGCAAGTCTTGAAGACGATAATGCACAGCTTTAGCTACCTGCGGTTGCGAGTGGGGGCATTTTCTTGGGGCGAACGGCTGCCCATATTACAGGAGCAGGTCAGTTCGGAGATGCCATGGCAAAAATCACCAAACCGCCGACGAAAAAAGAGCAAGCGCCGCTAGAAATGGAAGTGAGCGAACGCTCGGAAATCGACGCCTTCCTCGATCGCATTCGCTCGACGCCGCCGCCCTCCTCGGGGCATGGCCGGCTGATCTTCGCGATGGACGCAACCATGAGCCGCCAGCCGACGTGGGACATGGCGCTAAAGGTGCAGGCGGACATGTTCGATGCGGTGAAGGCGGTCGGCGGCCTCGATGTGAAACTCGTCTTCTTCCGGGGCACGGACGAATGCAAGGCGAGCCGCTGGGTGAACGATGCCGGAGCGCTCGCTCGGCTCATGACGGCGGTTTCATGCCGGGGCGGCTTCACGCAGATCCGCAAGGTGCTGAAGCATGCGCTCGCCGAGGCCGGGGCGGGCAAGGTGAGCGCGGTCGTTTATGTCGGCGACGCGATGGAGGAAAATGTCGACGAGTTGGCCGACCTCGCCGGAAAGCTCGGGCTTCTTTCGGTGCCCGTTTTCCTCTTTCAGGAAGGGCACGACGGGATCGCTCAGGCGGCATTCCGCGAGATCGCGCGGCTGACGGGCGGCGCGACTTGCCGTTTCGGTCCGGGCTCCGCCGCCGAGCTTCGCGAGTTGCTCGCCGCCGTCGCTCATTACGCAGCCGGTGGATGGCGTGCACTTGCCGACTATGCAAAAGGCCGCGTCGCACCTACGGTGCTGCTCGAACAAATGTCGAAGCCGTGAGTGCGGTTAAGTCGGGGGCGCAGCGATTTTACAGCTCTTTCTCCTGTTGGTCGGTTTGGGGGCGGGTCTCTACCTGCTCGCCTGGTTTTCGCGCGCCGACATGGGCAAACTCGCGGTGTATCTCCGCAAGGGCAGCGTTGTGCTCGTGGCTTTCGCAGCGGCTTTCGTCATGACGCGCAATATCGGCCTTGCGCTGCTCGCCGGAATGGCCGCGTGGTCCTTCATGCAGCGAACCGGCTGGTTCCCCGGCAAGGGAAAGATCGGCGTGGGCGGCGGAACTTCGAGTGTGCGGACGCCGTGGCTCGACATGAAGCTCGATCACCGGACCGGCGCGATATCGGGGCGTTTGCTGCAAGGGCGGTTCGAGGGCAAGGCGCTCGACGATCTTTCGGAAGCCGAGCGGGGCGAAGTTCTCGCCGAGCTCCGCGCCAAAGACGCACAGGGCGCGAAGCTATTTGAGGCGTGGCTCGATCGCGCTTCCCCGGACTGGGCGGCAGACGGGCGCGGCGGCGGAGATCGCGCGGGCGCGGGGCCTGCACGCGCTATGACGCTCGACGAGGCCTATCTCATTCTGGGGCTGAAGCGCGGGGCGAAACGCGACGAAGTGCACGCCGCACACCGAAACCTCATGAAGCGCTTTCACCCGGATCAGGGCGGCTCGAATTATCTCGCATCGCAGATCAACGCGGCGAAGGATCTGCTGCTGAAGAATATCGGCGCTTGAGAGAAGTGGCAGATGCCCCGGCAAGCGTGGCGGCTTCCCGGGGCGGGCGTCGGCAGAATTAGTGGCGAAGCGTCAGCGACGCCGATCCACCAGCCGCGCTGAGTTGAACGTTCTGGCTGCGGCCATTGACCGTTACGCGCATGCTTCCGCTCACGCCATGCTGCGGATTGTGGAAGCTGCCGACATAGGTGTTCGCGCCGACGCGGCGAAGACGCGCCGTCTGGGAAACGCTGCCCGATGCGGTTGCGCAGGTGCCGTTCATCACGACGGTACTGCCGCCGCCTGAATAGCTCGCCCGGCAACGCGCCCGCTCGGGCTGGCCGCCGATGACAACAGTGCCGCCGCCGCTCCATGAACCGGACAGCGAAGAGCCTGCGGCGCGAGGTTCCGCCGAAGCATTGAGCGAGAAAACAAGGGCAGCAGCCACGGCTGCACCATAACCGACACGCATTACATAGATTGGTTTCACGGTACGCCTCCTGATTGTGAGTCCGTCATAATGTCGCAGCTCTAAACAAAGTCTTCCACGGCAACGGCGCTCTACTGCGCTGGTTCCGCCTTCGTTTCGGCTCCGACCGCATTTCGACGCGTCAGGCGCAGGAGAAACATAATGATTGGGCGCAGGACGAAGAGATCGGCCACGAGCGCCGCGATCATGGCGAAGGCGGAAAGCCAGCCGAACAGCCTGAGCGACGGGAGGTCCGAGAACACCGTCACGGCCAGCCCGCAGGCAAGCACGACGGTCGTCAGGATCAGCGCCGGGCCGACGAGCACGGTGGCGCGCTCCACTGCAAGCTCTGGCGGCTGACCGGGCCTGTCTTCGCGCCTGAGCCGGTTAAGGAAATGGATCGTTGCCGAAAGGCCGAGGCCGAAGGACACAGTCAGCGCAACGATGCTTGCGAATTGCAGCCCGCTTCCGACCAACCACAGCAACACGCCGGAGGCGAGAATGGGGATGATCGCGGGCAGGATCGCCGACAGCATCACCACGAAGGAGCGGAACGCGAGGCCGATGAACGCGGCGACGAACACGATTTCGATCGTAAGCGCCGTATTGAGCCGCTGGATCATCAGCGCGCTGTTGCGTGCGGCGACGGCGGAAAGCCCGGTCACGGCCACCGTGTAGCCGGGGTTCGCCTCGCGAACGGCGTTCAGCGTCGCGTCGAGCTGGTTCACGAGCGGCAGAAGCTCGTTGGCGTCTTCATCCGGGATGTAGCCGGAAACGACGACCGCGCCGCCGTCCTTTGCCAGGAAGCGCTGAACGAGAGGGGGGGGCAGATAGCCGACATAGCGCTGCAACGTCTCGATGTCGGAGCGGCCGAGCTTCTCCGCGATCCAGCGACGCAGCGTCTCAACCGACCAGACATTGCCGACGCCCTTCTGATGCTCGACCGCGGCATGCACATCGGCGAGCACCTTGAGCGCCTGCGGGTCGTAGGCGGAAACGCCCTTCGGAAGCTCGATCAGCACGTTGATGGGGTTCGATCCGGTGAGCTTTGCGTCGAGGCGCTGGCTCGCGGCGACGGCCTGCCGCTTGTCCGGCACCTGATCGGCGAGCCGGTAGCGCGTTTCAAGGCCGACATAGATCGAGGCCAGCCCCACAACGACAAGCACGGCGATGGCGCTGTAAACGCCCGGCCGCGCCACGACGCGATGGGCGATCCATCCGCAAAAGGCGCGCAGCGCGTCCACGGCGGTGTCGGCTCCCTTCATGTTTGCTGCGAACGCTGTTTCCTTGCGCACGAGCAGAACGCCGAGCACCGGCAGCACGGTGATAACCGTAAACAGCGCGATCACCGTGGCGATGATGCCGCCTTCGCCGAAATGGCGGATCATGTCCGAGCTTGAGAAGAGCAGCGCCACGAAGGAGAGGGCCGCCGTTGCATGCGTCAGCACGCAGGCGGGGCCGACGATGAGGATGGCGTTCTTGAACGCCTGATATTTGTTGTCGCCTCGGATGAGCCTGTCGCGCGCGGCGAATGTGAGCTGCATGCTGTCGGAGAACGAAATCACCATGATGAGCGGCGTCATCACGTTCAGGAAGGTGTTGAGCGTGAAGCCCATCCAGCCGAGCGCGCCTTGCGCGAACAGGATCGCCAGCAAAGGTGGCGCGGCCGCGATCACCATGAACGAGAGGCGGCGGAAAAAGATGATCGCGATCAGGCACCCGGCGAGAAAGCCGATGCCGTTGTAGAGAAGCTGGTCGCGCTCGACGGCGGTTCGGATTTCCAGGCGCATCACGGGCACGCCCGACAACTCGGCCCTGAGGCCCGAGCCTTCGAGATCCTGCGCGGCGGTTTCGCGGATTTGCTTCACCACTTCGGAGATGCGCTCGCCATTGGCGACGGCGGGGTCGATGGCGATGACGATGAGCGCGAGCTTGCCATCGTCGGAGATGAACTTGCCCTTGATGATGTCGTTGGCGAGCACACGCTTGATGAGCGCGTCGTACTCCTCGCCCTCGGGCAGGTCCGCCGGGAACAGGGGACCGGGAAGCTTGCCCTCTTCGGGCGCTTCGCGTGCCGAGAACAGGGACAGGATGCCCCGCGTACCCTCGATGAGCTGAACGTCGGTCACGAGGTCGCGCAGTTGATCGATGGGGCCGCGCTGAAGGAGGCGGTCGCCCTCGACGACCATCAACACATCGAACTCATGTGAGGGGAAGCGCTTTGTCAGATCCTCGAACTGGCGAAATTCGGGCGTGTCGGAGCGAAACAGCGAACTGAGTGAGTCGTCCACTTGCAGCCGGGCCACGCCGAAAGCGGCGACGATGGAAATAAGCGCGACAAGAATTGCGGCGAGGATCGGTGTACGCAGCGCGATCAGTCCGGATCGCTCCAGCCCGAGGACAAGGTTATCGGGCTTCGCGGGCGGCAAGGGCGCGGGGCTTTTGGCCTCCGGGCTTGCGGGCCGCTGTTTCCCATCCGTGCCGTCCATCAAATTGCCCCCTGAAATCCAATTTGCCCATCCGGTAAATCCGCCCTGCAACCCCCGAAAGACCGCATCACGCGGTTGCCGCGTTACCTTAACAGTTCACCCGAATAAGGGCTGCCGGGAGCGATTGGTTAAGAGACGAATTGCCTCACACAATGAATTGAGCGCGGCCGCGCCGCCTCACGAAGGGGTCGCAACGGCACCATTGCCGAGTTAGATTAAACCTCGATGAAGCAAGCTCTGCGGACGCGGCGGCCGCTCAAGCCGGACTATGGAATCGACAAGCCGAAGGCATTGGCGCGGCTTTTCCTTGCGGGCATCGCGGCGCTCGCGGCGGGTTATCTGCTGCCATCGTACGATGCGCCGACGATGACGGCTCCCCTACTCGCTCCGACGCTCCTCGCGCTCGGTTGTCTCAGCCTCGGCGCCTGTGCGCTCATGCTCGCATGGTCGTTCAAGGGGAAGTTCGTCGTGCGGGATCGCATGCTGAAGCTCGTTCGATGGCGCGGCAACGAAACCGTGCTCGACCTCGGCACCGGGCGCGGCCTGCTGGCCATCGGCGCGGCGGGACGCCTGAAAACCGGCACGGTTGTCGGCATCGACGCTTGGGAAAGCGAGCGGGCAGCCGCGACCATCGAAGAGGCCCAGCGTAATCTCGATCTGGCGGGCGTGGCCGACCGCGTGGAGCTGCGCAACGACGATCCGCGCGATATCGGCTTCGTAGACAAGTCCTTTGACGTGGTGCTTTCGCTGTCGTTTCTGCACACGCTCGACACAGAGGCGGCACGGGCCGCCGTGTGCCGCGAGATCGCGCGCGTGCTGAGGCCCCGCGGCCTTGTCGCCATCGCCGATGTCGGGCACGGCGCCGAATATGCGAAGGCGCTCGAAGCGGCCGGGCTCAAGGTCGACAAACCGCGAACGCTTTATCCGCTGGTGTTTACCGCGCTGGAACTTGTCATCGCCCGCAAGACCGCGTGACCGATCGTCCGTCACCGCGGGGCGCGCTTGATGCATTACCGCGCTTGCCGGAACGTCATCCAAAGCTTTTGCTTGAGCATGATCTTGTCGCAAAACCGGCGTCCACTCTTGCGGATCAGGCTCTATGGTCGCTGCTCCTTCTTGGCCGCGCGGAAACCGGCAGCCGCCGAGCCTTTCTCGCAGATGTAAGCGCCGTGCTTTGTCTTACCGTAGGTCTTGGCGGTCGAGTAATGATAGACCTTCGACGAGAGGTTGGCCCACACCACCGTGTCGCCGGGACAGCTTGCCTTGGCTTCCGCCTCGCTCGCGAACTGGCCGGAGCCGAGCGCTGCCGGTGCCTTCGCCTTCTTCGGCGCGGGAGCGGGCGCGGCCTGCGCGGGGGTGCCGGTTTGCGCCGTGCCGCCGAACGGATTGGTCGTCGTCTGCGCCGCAGCCGATCCAGCCGCGAGGCCAAGAGCAAGAAGAACAGTCGCGACGGAACATGAAGAAAATTTCACGATTAGCCTCATCGAATACTTGGTGGTGGTTCTTTTTTCCGAGAGTCGGATTGCAAGACGTCAATTTTGAGGAAACAGAGGAAAGCCTATCCCGGCATCTGTCGCTGCGGAACTGCTCCGGGGCGAGCCGGCGGGGACCGAGTTGGAGCCAGAGCCTAGCGTACCGGCCGCCACATTCCGAACTGGTGCATGCAGGATAAGCGTTCTCACCAGCAAATAAAGCACCGTCGCATTGAACAGATGCCAGAAGTAGTGAACGCCGATCGGGATGTCATTACAGAGCGGCATGTCGAGCGTTCGCGCGGTGAAAGACACGATGAAGACTGCCGCCGCCGCGTAGAAAGCACGGCCCGCAGCCGCGTTTCGCATCCAGATGCCAGCGCCCGCCGCTACCATGAAGAAGAGTGAGGGCAGGTACATCGCGCCGCCCCATAAAACGGGCGCAAATTCTTCCGCTTCAAGATAAAAGGTCGCGGCGAAGAGAAGGGCGCAGGCGGCCGCCTTCAGCCATGCGGGCCATTCGAAGAAAACCGTCAAGATCATCCAGCAATAGAAGATCATGAAGACGAGGATCGGGATGACGTCGATCCATTCCGCCCACTTGGTCGCGATGGTGTGAAAGATGAAGCTGCCGATGCCAACGATGCCGATCAGGATGCAGAGCGCATTGATCGCTGCACTATGCGAATCGTCCGACCGACGAGCCCGAAGGTTCCATGCGGCGTAGGCGGCGATCAGGAATGCGGCATTGGAGATTGCGTTGAGCGGCTCCGCGTTGAAGGCGGCGCTCGCGCGCTCGCAGTAGATGTCGACAGGACGGGACAGAGATTCGAGCAAGGGGCCGATGTCCATGGGGCGCTCTCCTGTGCCTTTTCCGACAAGCTTTAGCCGAGCGGCGTTGCACGG
Source organism: Rhodomicrobium udaipurense JA643 (assembly GCF_000636015.1). Lineage (GTDB taxonomy): Bacteria > Pseudomonadota > Alphaproteobacteria > Rhizobiales > Rhodomicrobiaceae > Rhodomicrobium > Rhodomicrobium udaipurense. Next base: position 4,029 of record NZ_JFZJ01000058.1, on the reverse strand, counting down.
GCAATATGCCGCTCGCATGAGGCGCGGTCGTTAGCCTTCGATGCGCACCGTGACGGCCCGTATCGCGAGTCGCCCTCTTTACAAGTCATCGTCGGCAGCATCAGGCAAAATCGGCATAAATACGTCGAAGACCGCATTTTGCACAAGTTATCCACGATTAATTTGTCTGATACCGCAGCCAAATGCGACTTTGACATACATTTCAACAATGAACTATCGGCGGTAACTGTTTATTGACCAATCGTCACCTTGCTTCGCGGCCCGGTTATGTTACCCGATCAAGCTGGCGGAAGCTGAGCGCCGCAGCCTTTTTCAGTCGGAGAGCGGGGGGCATTGCCAATGATTGCTTGCTTGTCCGTAGTGATAGCTTTGCTCGCAAAGATGGAGTGAGACATGCGATTTCTAGCAGTTCTATTGGCCCTGGCGGTGACAGCCACAATGAGCCTCCCGGCGTCTGCGCAACATGGGCGCAAGTCCAGCCAGTATGAAAGGGAGAGGGAAGCGCGCTCGGCCTGCCGCGAACCGGTTCGCGCGGCGGGCGATGCCTATTATGTGATCCGCTCGGCGCGCCGTTCGGCCATCAAGCGTTGGCAGGAGCAGGTCATTAACGCGCATGGCGAACGCTTCATCACCTGGGAAAACGCGAAGGTCGTGGAGTATCACTGCGACCCGGCTCGCGTCGGCGGCGGTCAGCAGGTCTGGAACCTGAAGCGCTGCGTTATTGTCGCGCGCCCCTGCCGTAATGACGGCTTCTGAGCGGAAGACTTTGCAACAAAACGTGACTTGCTCATCGGGGCGGGAAACGGAAAAATCCGTACAAGCATCCCCCCAAGGTGCTTTCCCCACGAGCCTGAAGCTGGACCCTGTTCGTCTCGACGAACAGGGTCTTTTAGTTTTCGTGTCGTTTCCGCGCGTTGACGGATGCTTTTACGCACAGGCAGTCGCTCGCAAGCGGCGCCGAAATCGCATCAGATGAGCGAATCGCCGACGCTGCCGAGCGGGGCGTCGGATGGCCGTGCACCTGCCTCCGATCGATTCGCCGAGACATGCACCTCGACGAGCGCGCCGTTGTGGCGAGCCCAGTCCTCCGCGCAGGCGATGCAGCAAAAGCGCCGCCCCGCGACCGACACGTGCTCAGACTCCACCGTTTCGCATGCGCAGAACGCGTTCTCGCACACAATGCCGTACTCGCTCGCCATTGATGCGGCTCCCTCCGCTATAAAACGCGCGCTCTGAGCATCGATCTCACCGCACAACCGGCCCCATGTTTGCGAATCACGCTTCACGGGGATTATCGCCGCTGACTGTCGCGCAGACCGCCAGGCACTCCCCTTAATTGTGGTGATTTTTCGGGAGCGGGTTGCCAGTGGACGCGCAAGATCAGGCGGCGTTTTCGGCCAGTCCTGTGTCCTCGATGTCGGCTTCGTCCGTCGCTTCGTCGCTGGGCTCTTCGGCCGTCACGTCCACGCCTAGCACGTCAATCCCGTTAGGCTTGTCGGTCAGCCACTTCAGATAAAGCGGCCCGAACGCCCGATCCTGCCGCAGTTCGAGATAACCCTCGCGCGCAAGCTCAAGCGTCGCGCCGAAGCTCGACGCGGTGACGGTGTTGGCGAGTGTCGCCGATGGCTTGTATTCTTCGAGGAAGGTGTCGAGTTCGGCCCAATCCGGCAATTTGCCGAGCAGCTTCGAGAGCCGGTCGCGCGCCATCTTGATCGACCACACGACGCGTCCACCCCATTTCACCTCGGTGACGGCGGTGCGCTGGCGCTGTTCGGCGTAGGCCTTGAGCAGGTCGAAGATGCTGGCCTGATAGACGTTCGACCGCACGATGCGAATGCCTTCCGGCATGCCGCGCGGGAAAAGATCGACGCCGAGACGCTTGCGGCCCATCAGGCTCGCCAGAGCTTCGCGCATCGCTTCGAGGCGTTTCAGGCGGAAGGCGAGTTGCGCCGCGAGTTCCTTGCCGGACAGGCCGTCCTGCTCCTGCTGTTCCTTTTCCGGCAGCAGCAGCTTGGATTTCAGGTAGGCGAGCCACGCAGCCATCACGAGATAATCGGCGGCGATTTCAAGCCGAAGTGCGCGCGCCGCCTCGATATAGGCGAGATACTGATTCGCAAGGTCGAGGATGGAAAGCTTCGCGAGATCGACCTTCTGGGTGCGCGCGAGTTGAAGCAACAGATCGAGCGGACCTTCAAAACCGTCGAGTTCGAGAAGCAGAATGTCCGCCTCGTCTTCCGGCTCGATGCGCTCCGGCGCGTCCCAGCTATCGACGGCGTCCGCGCCGCGATCCGGCCGCACCGCCCGCGTCTCGTTGCTTCCGCCGTTATCTGTCTCGTCGCTCACGCGAATCTCCGCTTGACACCTCGCGCGATCACTTTGAGCGATTCACGCGAGCGCTGCCAGTGGTTCCATCCCGGCATTTGCATTGTACCGCCGCAATCTCGCTAGCAAATGGCGGGATCGCAAAAACCACTGTGACTTTTGAGGTCTCGTGGAGCTTGTGGATTTGTCGAATGGGAGTTCGCGGCAGCCGGAACCCGAATGTCAAATTCGCTCCACGAGTGATTTGGCGCGCGCTTCCTCAGCCGCAGCGACATCGAAGCTTTGCGGCGCCTTCACGAGGGCGAGCGCCGACTCGAACCGCCGCCGCGCATCGCCTTCAAGCACGGGCGACGCGGCAGCTACGGCGCGCATCTCATCCAGATCGCCGGTGCAATGAAGCGCGAGGTCGCAGCCCGCCGCCAGCGCCGCGCGCGCGTTCTCGCCGGGCGTTCCCTTCAGCGCCTTCATGGTGAGGTCGTCGCTCATGAGCAGGCCGTCGAAGCCGATGTAGCCCCGGATCACCTCGCGGATCGCCTTCGCCGAAACCGTGACGGGCGCGGCTGGGTCGACGGCGGTGAAGACGACATGCGCCGTCATCGCCATCGGAATGTCGTTCAGGGCGCGGAAGGGCGCGAAGTCGTGCGCTTCAAGCTCGGCAAGCGGCGTGTGGACCACCGGCAGCGCGAGATGGCTGTCCGCCATGGCGCGGCCGTGCCCCGGAATGTGCTTCATGATCGGCAGGATGCCCTGCGCGAGAAGACCGTCCGCCACCGCGCGGCCAAGCGCCATCACGGTTTCGACGTCCTCGCCATAAGCGCGGTCGCCGATGATGTTGTCCGCGCCGGGAATTGGCACGTCGAGCACGGGCGCGGCAGTGGTGTTGAAGCCGAGGGCGGCGAGGTCCGCCGCCATGGCCTGCGCGCAGAGATTTGCCGCTTCGGCGCGGTTTTCGTCCGCACCCTCGATGGCGCAGAACGCGCGCGCGGGCGGATATTTCGGCCAGTGCGGCTCGCGAAGGCGCTGCACGCGCCCGCCCTCCTGATCGACCATGACGATCATGCGCCCGTCGCCGCCCGCTGCATCCTGCGCCTCGTCGATGAGAGCCGCGACCTGCTTCGGACTGTCCACGTTCCGCGCGAAAAGGATGATGCCGGCGGGCCGCGTGTCGCTGAGGAATGCCCGCTCCTCGGGCTTCAGCGAATGGCCAGCCAGGCCGCAGATGAATGCACGCCGTGTCACAATGCCTCCGGGGTCGCATTTCGATTGCGCCGAACTATAGGCGCGTTTCGCAGGGGCGACAACGAGGGGGACAACGCGCGGTTGCGAGGTTCGTCGCGAGGGTTAACGATATCGCGCGACCGTTTACGGTGCGGTCAGACCACTCCGAGCACGAAGGCTGTGAGAAACGCGAACACCGCAAACGTGGCGATGCGAACGAGTTCGACGGACAGGGGCATCTGCGTGCATCCTTCGAGATGTTTGACCTCTGCGCGAATGATCAGGCCTCTTATGCGAAAGTGCAAATGTTTTTCGTTTGTGCGATGCAGCTAACGCACTGCAATATCAAACGATTATTTCGCGTCGAGACGGATTGGAAGCGTTGCATCCCAATTCTGGGCCGCATCCGGTTGAACTGTTTTATGTTTCGCCTCCGCTTGAGCGCTGGCTTTTCTTTTTGAGGGCTACGCCTAAAGGCGGTCGCGGCGG
>NZ_JFZJ01000057.1 GCF_000636015.1 Rhodomicrobium udaipurense JA643 | reverse complement strand
GACCTCGTGGTTTACGATGCGCTCATCCATGCAAGCGCGCATGACGGCATGCGTGCGGGCAAGGCCGAGACCGTCAAGGCCGCGCATAACGACGCCAACGCGGTAGAGGATCGCATTCGCGCGTGGCGCGCAGCGGGCAGCAAGGGGCGCACCTGGATCGCGGTCGAGAGCCTCTACAGCATGGACGGCGACCGCGCGCCGCTCGACGACCTCGCCACTATCGCCGACCGCAACGAAGGCGTGCTCGTCATCGACGAGGCGCATGCGACGGGCGTATTCGGCCCTGACGGCGCCGGACTCGGCGCGCATCTCGAAGGCAGCGCAAACGTCGTCTCGCTCCACACCTGCGGCAAGGCGCTCGGCTCGGCTGGCGCGCTTGTGTGCCTGTCCCGCACCTTGCGCAACTACCTCGTGAACTGTTCGCGGCCGTTCATCTTTTCCACCGCGCCGTCGCCGCTGATCGCCGCCGCTGTCCGCGCCGCACTTCGCCTGTGCAAGGAGGAGCCGGAACGGCGCGAGAAGCTCGCCAGCCTCATCGCGTTCGCGAATGCCGCCATCAAGGAGCGCTGCGGGATCGAGGGCAGCGGCTCGCAGATCGTGCCGGTTGTCGTCGGGGCGGACACGCGCGCAACGGCTCTCGCTGCTGCGATGCGCGGTTATGGCTACGACATCCGCGCCATTCGGCCGCCGACCGTGCCGGAAAAGACGGCGCGGCTGCGCATCTCGCTGACGCTCAACACGAGCGAGGCCACCGTCAGCGACATGCTCGACGCGCTGGCGCACGAGCTTCCGCGGACCGGCGAATAGATCACGCGGGATTGGTGGACTCCGATGGGCGCCCATCGACCCACGTTTCGTAAATCCTCATGTCGCGCGGATCGAAAGCCACGAGATCGGCCCGGAAGTCCGGCGAGATGCGTCCCAGCAGGTCGCCAAAGCCGAGGAACGCCGCCGGTTCGGTCGACGCGAAACGGAGTGCATCCGTCAGCGGCACGCCGAGCATCTCCACCGTGTTCCGCACCGCCGACGCCATGTCGAGCGCCGAGCCCGCCAGCGTCCCCGCCGCATTGGTAAGGCGTCCATCCTTGAGTACGATATCCTGCCCGTTCAGCAAGAAGCTCGTCGTCTTACCCCCAACGGGCGGCATGGCATCCGTCACGAGCATCGGATGCGCGGCGCCACGCAGCGCCAGCCGCAGCATGGGAGGCGCGACGTGCTCGCCGTCCACGATCATGCCGAAGAAGGCGTTCGGTGCTTCGAGCGCAGCGGCGATGGGGCCGGGATCGCGGGCACCGAGCGGGCGCATCGCGTTGAAAAGGTGGGTGAAGCCGGTCAGCCCCTCATCGAGCGCCGCCTTCGTTTCTTCATAGGTCGCCATCGAGTGGCCGAGCGAGACACGCACGCCCGCATCGGCGAGCCGCTCCACGACCCCGGCCCCAACTCGCTCCGGCGCGAGGGTCACGAGCGTCGCCGTTTCGCGCGGCGCGGTAAGGAGGTCGAGATCCTCCGCCGTCGGCTCGCGGATATAGTCGCGGCTGTGGATGCCCGGCTTCTCTGGCGAGATGAACGGCCCTTCCAGGTGCAGCCCGAGCACACCCGCATTGAGCGCGGCCGCGCGGTCGACGGCTTCGAGCGCAACGACCATCTTTTCGCGCGCGTCGGTGATGAGCGTGGGCATGATGCCCGTGGTTCCGAATTTCCGGTGCGCCGCCGCGATAGCAGCCATCGCCCCCGCGCCCGGATCGTCGTTCAGAAGCACATCGCCGCCGCCGTTCACCTGCGCATCGATGAAGCCCGGCGCGAGCCACGCACCCTCCGGCAGCGTCCGCACGGGCACCCCGTGAGGCAGATTGCCCACGTGCAGGATGTCGAGGATGCGCCCGCCCCGCATGAAGACCGCGCGATCCCGATGGACCTCCGCACCGTCGAAGATCACGGAGGCAGCTATAGCGTATCGATTGCGAAGCATTATCGTGTGCTTGTAACTTTGCGAAGATGACGGGGACGGTCCACATCTGTCCCGATACGCTCCGCGAGCTGGACGGCCATCATGTAGAAGCTCTGGATGAGGCAAGCCGCATCAGTCTCGGGTTGATCCGGTGGCAGGACTGTTAAATTTTCGTCATGTTTCGCGCCGGTGCCGAAGAGCGCCGTTCCCTTGCCCCGCAGGTCCGCGGCGAGCCGGTCCATGCCCGCGGCGGCTTCGTCCGTGGGATTGAACATCAGGATCGGATATTCCGGCGAAACAAGCGCCACCGGCCCATGCAAAAACTCCGCGCCGCTGAAGGCTTCGGCGTGAAGGTTCGCCGTTTCCTTGAGCTTCAGCGCCGCCTCGCGGGCGATGGCAAGCGTCGGCCCGCGCCCGATGGTGACGAGGCTCGGCGCGCCTGCGAGCGCGGGCAGCGCGGCGCTCCAGTCGAGATCGGAAGCGGCGGCGAGGCGTTCGGGCAGGCGGGCGACGGCGGCGTCGAGCGCCGCATGTCCGTTCCATGCCGCTGTAAGCCGAACCAGTGCCGCGAGCGTGGTGACGAAGGTTTTCGTCGCGGCGACGGAAAGTTCCGGCCCGGCGCTCATGGGAAGCACGATGTCGCTCACGCGGGCGAGCGGGCTTTCGATGTCGTTGACGATTGTCACCGTCAGCGCGCCGGAGCGTTGCGCGGCCTCGGTCATGGCGATGATGTCGGCGCTGCTCCCCGATTGCGAGATCGCTAGGAAAAGTTGATCCTTCAGCTTCAGTTCGCCGCCATAGACGCTCGCAATGCTCGGCGCGGCGGCGGCCACAGGCACGCCCAGATAACGCTCGAACAGGTGCTTGCCGAAGGTGGCGGCATGGGCGGAACTGCCGCGCGCGCAGGTGACGATCACCCGGGGCGGCTTCCGCCTCAGCCGCGCGGCTAGCTCCTCAACCGGGCGCGCGAGCGCATCACGCTGGCGGCTCACCGCATGCGGCGCTTCGCGAATTTCCTGCGCCATGCGCACGTCCTGCACGTCAGAATGTTTCATCGATCCTCCTGCCCGAAAAAGCATTTCGAGCGAGTTGCAACCCGCCGTTAAGCGCGTCGCCAGCCGGGCGAACCAGCGATCGCTTTACCGCCGCGGACAGCCACGGTTCCAGCGGCTTCGCGAGGCCACCCATGAGCGCGAGCCTTGGCGTTCCCAGAACAAGCAGCGCCTCGGCAATTCGTTCCACATGGCGCGCCGCAGCGGCGATAAGTTCCCGTGCGACCGTGTCCCCCTCACCGGCGTGCCGGAAAACGAGCGGCGCGAACGTGCCGAAATCGGCAGGCCCGGCCTCGCTCGCCCAGCGCGTGATGGCGTTCGGGTCACGGTCGAAACGGCTGGCGACTTCGTCGAGCAGAGGCGACGGTACCGCCCTGCCGTCGAGCGCCCACAGCGTGCGCCGCACGGCTTCTAGGCCGAGCCACGCGCCGCTGCCTTCGTCGGACACCGGGAACCCCCAGCCGCCGACGCGATGACGCACGCCGCGCACGATGGCTTCACCGATGCTGCCTGTCCCGGCGATAATCACGCCGCCATCCTCGCCACGATGCGCTCCGACGCAAGCCGCATGCGAATCCGTGGTAAAAATCGCAGCCCTGAACGGGTGGGCGTAGCGCGCGAGTTCGGCCTGAATGTCCGGCTCGCCCGCGCCCGCAAGCGCGAGACAGGCGACGACGCGGCTGTAATCGGGCGCGAGGGCCGCTTCATCGAAGCATTGCGCCGTGGCGTCCATGATGGCCGCGAACGCCTGCGGAAGGCCGCGCCGGACATTCGCTGGACCCGAGCGCCCATTGCCCAGCGTTTCGCCGTTCGCGTTGGCGAGGCGAGCCAGACATTTCGTGCCGCCGCCGTCCACCGCGAGAAACAACACCTCAGCGTTCACTCTTTATGCCCTTGTTGCGGATGCTTATTTAAGGTTGCATGTTGCAAAGTCCAACGCCACTCAAACGCGTTTTCGGTTGTTATGGATACTGAACGGCCTTCGCCCCGCTTCTCCGGCATCGATGTTTGGGAGCCGCTCGACGCGCTCGATGCGATGATCGAGGGGCAGTTCGCTGCGGTCGCCGCCGTGCGCGCGGCGCGGCGCGACATCCTTCGCGCGGTGCTCGCGATGGAAAAGCGCCTCGCGAGCGGAGGACGGCTCGTCTATGCGGGCGCGGGCACGTCCGGCCGCCTCGCGGTGCAGGACGGCGCGGAACTCATGCCAACCTTCAGCTGGCCGAAAGAACGGCTCGTGCTGCTGCTCGCTGGCGGCGACGAGGCCATGGTTCAGGCCGTCGAAGGGGCGGAGGATGAAACCCATCGCGCCGCTGAACTAATCCGCGTGGAGCATGGCGTCGGCGCGAATGACGTGCTGATCGCGGTGGCCGCCAGCGGCAAGACGCCGTTCACGCTGTCTGCGCTGCGCGAGGCGAAGAAACTCGGCGCGCTCACCGTGGGCATCGCGAATAACCCCGACACGCCGCTTCTGCTCGAAGCCGACTGCCCGATCTGCCTTGAAACCGGCTCGGAGCCCATCGCCGGGTCGACGCGCATGAACGCGGGCACCGCGCAGCGCGTCACGCTCGCGATGTTGTCGTCGCTGGTGATGATCCGGCTCGGGCGCGTTTACGAGGGGCTGATGGTCGAGGTGCAGGCCGTGAACGCGAAGCTTGTCGGGCGGCGCGAGAAGATGCTCGTGCATCTGACGGGCAAGGACCTGGGCGCGGTGCGCGAAGCGCTGGCGCAAACGGGCGGCAACATCAAGCTTGCGATGCTTCTGCTGCAAGGGTGTGGGCTGGACGAGGCCGGCGCGCTACTCGAACGCACGGGCGGTCGCCTCCGCGAGGCGCTGACGCTTGCGGGGCGGGATGGCGGCGCGGGCTGAACGCCGCGCCTGCCGGTTCACCGCTTTCGGTTGCGCCGTTCGCTGTCAGTTGCCGTTTTCGAGCCGTTTTCCGAAGGATGAAATCAGCTCGTCGACGCCCGCCGGACCGCTGTTTTCCGTAACGGGCTGCGTTACGGACGAGGCACGCTTATCTCCGCCGGGCCGGTCACGCCGCAGGGGCGCGCCGCTCGGATCGCGGAAAACATCGGGATCGTGTTCGTGAGCGGGCTCGACCGCGTGATGATCGTGATGCGGCTCCGCATGCGCGGCTGAGGGGGCGTCGCTCACGGGCTTGGCCGAGTGCTCGCCCTGCGGCGGCTCCGGCTTGACCGGCGCGCCTCCCTTGGCAACGATCACGGCTGCCGGGCGCAAAACCCGCTCGCCGATCTTGTAGCCCGCCTGAAGCACCTGCACGACGACATCGGCGGGCACGTTGGGCACATCCACCTTGATCATCGCCTCGGAGGTATGTGGATCGAATTTCTCGCCGAGGGGCTCGAAGCGCGTGATGCCGTGACGCTCGAAAACCTTGAGAAGCTCACGCTCCGTCACTTCCACGCCTTGAAGCAGAGTATTCAGTGCCGGGGTCTGGTCCGTCGCTTCTTTCTGCGCGGCTTCGATTGCACGGCGCAGATTGTCGGCGATCACGATGGCGTCCTTGCCGAACTCGGACGACGCGTATTTCGCGGTTTCAACCTTCTCGCGTTCGCTCCGCCTGCGGTAGTTTTCCATCTCCGCGGCGATGCGCAAATGGCGATCCCGAAGCTCGGCGTTTTCGGCCCTCGAATCGGCCAGCATCTTCGCCAGCGCCTTTACCTGCTCTTCGGTGGCTTGCGGATTCTGTTCGCGGCCGAGAGAATCGTTATTTTCCGGCCCGTTCGCGTCCGAGGGCCCGTCCGGGGTATCGTTCATGGTGTTCTGCCGTTTCCGTTTTCGATGAGGACCGTCCGCTATCCTCGATCTTCAATGCGCCGATTTTTGAAGCTATATCGGCGGTTTCGGCGGGATAATCAAGCGAGCACGCGGCTCACGAGCTTGGCCGTAAAGTCAACCATGGGGATAATGCGGCCGTAATTAAGACGCGTCGGGCCGATGACGCCAAGAACGCCCACGATCTTGCGCTCGTGATCCTGAAACGGAGCAACGATAAGGGAAGATCCGGACAGGGAAAACAGATTGTTCTCGGAGCCGATAAAAATGCGGACGCCTTCGGCCTTTTCGGCGAGATCGAGAAGATGGATCAGCGCCTTTTGCGATTCGAGATCCTCGAAAAGCAGGCGGATGCGTTCGAGGTCTTCTACCGCCCTGAGGTCGTTCAGGAGGCGCGACTGTCCGCGCACAATGAGGCTGCGATTGTCCTCGCGTCCGCCCGACCACTGCGCCAGACCCGACCGCACGAGCTTCGCGGTGAGCGCGTCGAGTTCGGCCTGCCTCGCCTTGAGTTCGCCCTCGATCTTTTCGCGCGCCTCGGGGAGCGTCACGCCGCGAATCTTCGCGTTGAGATAATTTGTCGCCTCGACGAGCGCTTGCGGCGGCAGCCCCTCCGGCAAATTCAGCACGCGATTTTCCACGCTGCCGTCATCGCCCGCCAGCACGAGCAACGCGCGCTTCGAGTCGAGGCTGACGAATTCGATATGCTTCAGGCGGCTTACCTGCTTCTCGGCGAGCACGACGCCCGCGCAGCGCGACAGACCGGAGAGAAGGTCGCCCGCCTCGGCCAGCACTTCGGACGTCACGGCATGCTCGCGGTGATAGTCGCGCAGAAGCTGGCGTTCGAGCTGCTCGCGCTCGGTTTCCTCGATGCTGCCGACTTCGAGCAGGCCATCCACGAACAGGCGCAGCCCCGTCTGCGTGGGAATGCGGCCCGCGCTCACATGCGGAGCGTAGATCAGCCCCTGCGATTCGAGGTCCGACATCACGTTACGCACGGATGCGGGCGACAGCGTCATCGGAAGCTGGCGCGACAGGTGACGCGATCCGACCGGCTCGCCCGTTTCAAGATAGGTCTCAACGATGCTCCGGAAGATTTCCCGGTAGCGCTCATTCAGTTCGAGCAGCCCGTTTGCCTGATTTAATTCGAGGGCGGGCGCGCGCAACTCTTGCCGCTTCGACATGCTTCGCGTCCTTGTTCCAAACCTGTTAAATCTAAGGTCGCGCCACCCCTTCGTCAAATGCCGATCACGGATGCGATTACCGGGATGGCATGACTTCCACCAGCAGCTTGATCGCCGGTGCGCCGGACGCAGCCGCGACGCTCGCGAGCGTGTCGGCGGTGGAGGCCACTTTGTAGCCGCGCTGAAGGAGGTTCGCTCGCAGCGCATCCGGCGTAGTCTTCAGCACTGGAGCGAGATTGTCGAGTGGCGTTTGCGTCATCAGCATGACGGCGGCTCGCGGCGAACCCGTCTTGCCCTGCATCGCGGCGGGAATCGCGAACGCCGCAGCGGCCACAAGCGACAGGGCGAGCGGTACGATCATCGAGCCGCGCCGGAAATAGCCCTTCATCGCGCCCCAGTTCCGCCAGACATGCACGAAGAAGGGCACGAGCAACAATAAGCTCAGCCATTCGTGCATGCTGTGAAAGAGGTTCGAGCCGAGGTGAAAAAACAGCGCCAAGCCTGAAATCGCGGATACGGCGAAAAGGCCGAACGTGAACGGCGTCGTCACGCGCCCAAGAAATCCATTCATGTCATGCATCCTTCAATTGAAGCCGCCGCATCGGGCGCTTCGGAGGTAAATCGGTTTCGGTCGCGGCGGTGCATAGCGACCTGCCGGTGCCGCCCGCCGTATGGAGCTTGAACACGGCGGCGGCGCAAAACCCTGCGCAGGATTTTTGCGCCTGCCGTGTCCAAGTGGTAAGCAGGCGGCATTGCGGGCCTGGCGCGACGAGGCGGAGGCGACCGCGTGTCTATCGGGGCCGTTGCATGGATGAACGCAGAAACGCTGGCGAGGCCATTCGTCGTGTCGCCGCCCCGGGATAGCGCGCGCTCCGAGGCCGCGGACGAGGCCCGCCGCGCCGCGGATTTCGCCGAAGCGACCGACGAGGCGCTGATGAGAAGCGTGGCGATGGGCGACGAGGCTGCGTTCCGCCGACTTGCTGCCCGCCATGCCGCGCGCACGCTGGCCCTGTCGCGACGCATGCTCGCGAATGCGGCCGATGCCGACGAGGTCTTGCAGGAAGCGATGCTCCGCGTGTGGGTGAATGCGCCGCACTGGCGCGCCGAGGCGGCTTTCAAGACGTGGCTTTACCGCGTGGTCGTCAATCTCTGCCTCAACAGGCAGCGCCATAAAAGCTTCGCGCCGCTCGACGACGCGGCCGAGGTGCCGGACCCGTCGCCTTCCGCGCAGGCGAGCCTCGAAAGGCGGGAGGCCGACGCCGCCGTTGCGCGCGCAATCGCCGCCCTGCCGGACCGCCAGCGCGCGGCCATTGTGCTGACCTATTACGAAGACCTCAGCAACGCCGAGGCGGCTTCCGTGCTGGAGACCACAGTTTCAAGCGTCGAAGCGCTGCTCGTTCGTGCCAAGCGAACGCTGCGCGCCGAGCTTCGCGCGCAATCCGATGACTCAGGGAGCCGCACATGACCCGCGCCCGTTTTCAGGATCTTCTCGATATGCACGGCAGCGATCTTGCCGCGTGGCCCGCCGCAGACCGGAGCGCCGCCGAGCGCCTCGTCGCCAACGATGCGGATGCGGCAGCGGCTTTCGCGGAAGCGCGGCAACTCGACGGCCTCATTCGCGCGAGCCTCGCGACCTCGTCATCCGAAGCCGAGAATGAGGCTATCGCGGCGCGCCTCCTCGATGCGCTGCCCTCAACGCTTCCGCCTCAGGTGGCGCTTCCAGCGCAGGCGCGCGTTGCAAGTGCGGCTTGCCCGGCGCAGCACGAACGGCCGAAAAATTTCTCGCGCAACCGTCTTTTCTCGCGCCCGATCCTGCCGAGAGCTGCCGCGTTTTCGCTTGCGGCGGCGTGCGGCATCGCGCTCGGCATCTTCTGGGCGCAGAAGATCACGCAGGACGAGCAGATGGCTGCGGCGGAAACGACCGACGCGATCGCCGTCATCTTTCAGTCCGAAACCGCGATTGGAACCTTCTGATGAGCGCGCAAGACACCATCGCCGCCGAAAGCCGGCCCCGGCGCGGCCTGCTTTTCTGGTCTCTCGCCCTGAACATGTTTTTCATCTGCGGCGTCGTCGCGTTTTCGGTCGCGTCATTATACAAACCGGCATTTCGCGGCGGGGGCGGCGGCCCGGCCTACCAGTTCGAGAGGATTGCCGCGCGGCTTCCGGCGCAGGATGCGGACCGCCTCAGGGCCGCGTTCGCTCAACGCGCGAGCGAGGTCGAGGAGACGCACGCCGCCTCTCACAGGGCGCGGGACGCCATGCGCCTCGCGCTGCGCGCCGAACCGTATGACGGCGATGCCACGCGCAAAGCCATGGCGGACGCGCAGGACGCGCGGCGTCGGCTAGAGACGGTGATTCAGGCGGTCATCGCATCGGCGGCGGCAGATATGTCGCTCGAGGGGCGCGCGCAGCTGGCGGAATGGCGGGCCGAGCCACCGCGCAAATAGGGCACGTCAGCAAAACGCGAAACCGGCGGCGGTGCGCAAGCGGGGCGGCTTGGCTTCGATTACCGCGTTTCGACGCGGAGCCTTTGCAACAAATCCCTGATGGGATGATGCGCCCACGCCTTCGTCACGAAATCGCGATGCTCGGTGCCGGGATCGGTGGAGATGAACGTCACGCTTCCGCTCCGAAGCGGCCCCTTGAGCTTGGTGTTCAGCGCCACGTCCTTGCCCTTCAGGATATCGGCAAGCTCCGTGTTGCGCGCCCGCGTGGACGACGCATAGGCGCTGAGGAAGAAGGCCTTCTCGCGCGATGAAATCCAGTTCGCGAAGGTGTCTGTCTCGCCGTAGAGCGCGTCCAGCAGCACCACGCCGCGCAAGCGCTCGTCCGCGCCGCCCTGTCGGATGCAGGAGGCTGCCGTCGCATAGCCGCCGCTATAGGCGACGATGACGATCGGCATACGGTCGAAATACGCCTTGGAGCGCGGATCGCCGTGCAGCTTTACGAGTTCGTTGCTTGCCTCGTCGAGGAAGCGACGCAGGCCGCCCACCTCCCAAAGCTTGCCCGCGCTCGAATCCGCCGCATCGGACGCAAGCTGCGGCGCAACGAGCACCGCATTGACGCCCGCCTCGGACACCTGCTCCGGCACGCGCTGACGCTGGATCACGTCGCGCTGCAAGGTCGCGCCATGCCCATGCAGGAACAGCACCATGAGCGCGGGGCGGCGGAGGTCGAAGCCGCGCGGGATGTGAAGCAGAGTGCGGCTGTCGCTGTAAGTCTGATCTTCCCAGTAAACCGCGCCGCTCGACGTGCTGTGGCCGCGCCTGCCGCCGTCGTTCACATTGAGGAACGGGTGGCCGGTCGCCGGATTGGTGCCGCGATAGGGGAACGGCGCGCTTTGCAGCGGCACGAGCTTCGTGCGCGTCTGCCTGAGCGGAAGCAGCGGCGGTTCGGCTTTGATCGGCGAGCCTTTCTTGACCATCTTGACAGGCACGAGGATCGAGGGGGCTTGCGTCTCAACCGACATCGAAGCCGTCATGAGCGTCGGTCCCTCGGCGGGCGCGCGCCTTTCGGCCGGGGCAACGCGCTGTTCGGGGAGCGGCGCGGCCGCAGCGACGGCAAGTGTCGGGGCGACGGCTTTTGGCTGTTGCTGTTTGAGAACGCCCTGCTTGGCGGATCTGTTCAAACGGTCGCCAGCATCGGGGCTCATCGCCGCCAACCCGGAGGGGGGAAGTTCCATGCTGAGCGCGGCGGCGTCCGGGGTCTTCGCGAAATCGACGGCTTCCGTCTCAGAGCGACAGCCCGCGGCAGTGATCGCGAGCGCCGCCACAATCGGGAAACGCAGCCTCGAAAACAACGCCAAAGATACTCGCGGCAGGATGAACACGGATACTCGCACGCTCTTACTAACCAGACCTGGCGTCTTGCACTCACCAGACGTGTGAAGCGGGATAACCCGCAATCGTGACCACATCATGGGCCGCTCCCCGAGCCTAGCCGAAAGGACTTTCTAAATGCCTTTCCCGCTAGAGTACGATCCGCTTGAGCGCACAGCCTAAGTTGCCACTATGCAACTACCAGACCGTTAACCTTACCGGCGGAATTGTTGAAATCGTCCTCAGTTGATATGAGCAGGGTATGAGTGATGCATCGGTTTGCGCGCAGGAGCCTGCCGCGTCTTCGTCCGGGGGCAAATTCGGGTCGGTGGACCTGCCCAAGATATCAGTCGTAACGGCAACTGCGCTCGCGGTCGCCGACATGATCGGCACGGGCGTGTTCACGAGCCTCGGCTTCCAGGTTCGCGACATCCCATCGGCCTTTTCGCTGCTCATGCTGTGGGTCGTCGGCGGGCTCGTCGCGCTATGCGGGGCATTATCCTATGCTGAGCTTGCGGCGGCCTTTCCGCGCTCCGGCGGCGAATATAATTTCCTGTCACGCGCCTTCCGCCCCGCCATCGGCTTCATGGCCGGATGGATTTCCGCGACCGTCGGCTTCGCCGCGCCGGTTGCGCTCGCGGCCATGGCTTTCGGCCAATACTTCGCAGGCGTCGTGCCGGGCGCGCCCGTCCTGCTCCTCGGAATCGCCGTCGTCTGGCTCGTCTCGCTCGTGCATCTGATGGGCGTCAAGACGGGCAGCAAGCTGCAAAACGTCTCCACCTTCGTGAAGTTCGGGCTCATCGTCGTCTTCATCGCGGCGGGCTTCATATGGGGCGAGCCGCAGCCAATCTCCTTCGCACCGTCCGCCGCCGATTTGGGCTATATGGCGAGCGCGCCCTTCGCCCTCAGCCTCGTTTTCGTCCTCTATTCCTACTCGGGCTGGAACGCCGCGACCTACATCGCGAGCGAGATCAAGGAGCCCGAAAAGACCCTTCCGCGTGCCCTGCTTTTCGGCGTGCTGATCGTGACTGTGCTCTATGTGGCCCTCAACGCCGCGTTCCTCTACACGACGCCGGTCGCCGAACTCGCGGGCCAGATCGATGTCGGCCTGATCGCTGGGCGGCACATTTTCGGCGAAACCGGCGGCCAGATCGTCGCCGCGCTCATTTGCCTGGGCCTCGTGTCGGCGGTCAGCGCGATGATGTGGATCGGCCCGCGCGTCGCTCAGGTGATGGGCGAGGACAACCCGATGCTGTCATTTTTCGCCAAGACGTCGAACAAGGGCGTGCCGGTGAATGCGCTCGTTTTCCAGCTTGTCGTCGTGACGGCGCTGCTCTTTACGCAGGGCTTCGAGACGGTGCTCGAATTCATCCAGTTCGCGCTCACGCTCTGTTCCTTCCTGACCGTGCTCGGCGTCATCGTGCTGCGCATTCGCCGCCCGGACCTGCCGCGCCCCTACATGGCGTGGGCCTATCCGTTGACGCCAGTGCTTTTCCTCGCGGTGACGGGCTCCGTGCTCGTCCACCTTCTCATCGAGCGACCGGGGCAGTCGCTCGCGAGCCTCGGTCTCATGATCGCGGGTCTTTTCATCTATGCAATTTCAGCAAAGTTCAGCGCGGCTCCTAGCAAGGGAATAGCTTGACCATGACATTCCGCTTCCCCGTTCGATCATTCCTCGCAGGCATTGCATTGATAACAGCCCTGCCCGGCGCGCTCATGGCCGCCGACGGACAGGCGCAGACGGATATCGCGCGCGTGCTCGCCGGTATTCAGCCGTCGGAGAACTCGCCGCTTCAGGCCGTGGCGAAGGACGCCGCCTTCAAGAAACACCAGTCCTTCATGGACTCGAGCTGGAAGCAACTCGAAGACAAGCAGCTCTCCAAGGTGCGCGGCTGGTCGTCGGATAATGTGAAGCAACAGGAGCCGACGCTCTATTACTTGTTCTCCGGCCCGGATTATCTCTACGCCAACGCGTTCTTCCCGAAGGCCAAGACCATCATCATGGCCGGGCTTGAGCCGTCAGGCCCGATCCCGGACCTCTCCGACCTGACCGTCAGGACGGCAAACAGCGAACTGAACGGCACCCGCGCCGCACTCGGCAGCCTGCTCAAGCACAGCTATTTCATCACGAGCGAGATGGGGCATCAGCTTTCGCGGCGTAAGCTTTCGGGCACGCTGCCAATCATCTATGTGTTCGCTGCCCGCTCCGGCAAGGACATCAAGGATGTGAGCCTCATCGTGCTCGACCGCGAAGGCAAGCTGCATGCGGCGGACGAACCGGGCATCGACTCGGCGGCCAAGGGCGCAAAGATCGTGCTCGCGGGCGCGGATGGCGAAGAGCAGACGATCTATTATTTCAAGACCGACCTCTCCAACAAGGGCGTGCAGGCGAGCGGCTTCATCAAGTTCCTCAACGGCTATGGCCAGGGCGACGCCTTCATCAAGAGCGCGTCCTACCTGCTGCATAATCCCGGCTTCTCCGACGTGCGCGACTTCCTCCTGAAGCACTCGGCGGCGCTCGTGCAGGACGACACCGGCATCCCGGTGAAGTATCTCGATGCGAACTGGCAGCTTCAGCCTTTCGGCACATACCTCGCGCCGATCGCGCAGTTCCGCCATGCGCAGCAGCCGAAGCTCGTCGATCTTTTCAAGAAGGAGAGCAAGGGTCCGCTCGGCTTCACGGTCGGCTATCGCTGGGGCAAGCCGTCGAACCTGCTGCTCGCGGTGAAGGCTCCGCCGCGGTCCTGATCCGGCGTGTTCCCGCACACATCCGACCAACCTTCAAGGCGACGCCGCCCCTCAGTGGGCGGCGTTCTTTTATTCGCCTTTCGGCTTAGCTTGCTTCCATTCATTGCGGCAGGCCGCCCGATGCAATAAATTAGTTTCGTTGCAACGGGCGGAGCCAGAATGACGGCACGGCGATTTCGCAAGCTTCTGATCGCCAATCGCGGTGAGATCGCCTGCCGGATCGTGCGTACGGCGCGCGCCATGGGTTATCGCACGGTGGCCGTATTCTCCGATGCGGACGCCGCCGCCATGCACACGCCAGCCGCCGACGAAGCCGTTCGCATCGGCCCACCGCCGCCGCGCGAAAGCTATCTCGACATCGCCCGCTTCATCGACGCCGCGAAGAAGACCGGCGCGGACGCGATCCATCCGGGCTACGGCTTCCTTGCCGAGAACGCGGACTTCGCCGAGGCGTGCGAAGCGACGGGGATTGTTTTCGTCGGGCCGCCCGCGTCCGTTATCCGCGCGATGGGCGACAAGGCTGCGGCAAAGGCCATCGCGGAAGCGGCGGGGCTGCCGTGCGTGCCGGGCTATCGCGGCGAGGATCAGGCGGATGCACGTCTCACCGCCGAGGCGGCCGCAGTCGGCTTTCCGCTGCTGGTGAAGGCGGTTGCTGGAGGCGGCGGGCGCGGCATCCGCGCGGTCCATGCGGCGGCGGAGTTGCATGAGGCGCTTGCGGCGGCGCGGCGCGAGGCGAAGGCCGCATTCGGCGACGACCGCCTGATGCTGGAACGGCTAATTGAGCGTCCGCGCCATCTCGAAGTGCAAATCTTTGGCGACGATCGCGGCAATGTCGTGCACCTTTTCGAGCGCGATTGCTCGACGCAGCGGCGACGGCAGAAGATCATCGAGGAAGCGCCGAGCCCCGTGCTCACGCCAGCGCATCGCGAGCGGCTGACGGGTTACGCCGTCGCGCTCGCGCAGGCGGCGGGCTATCGCAACGCGGGCACGGTCGAGTTCATCTCCGATGCGGACCTGAATTTCTACTTCCTCGAAATGAACACGCGGCTTCAGGTCGAGCATCCCGTTACGGAAATGGTGGTGGGCGTCGATCTCGTGGACTGGCAATTGAGGGTCGCCGCCGGGGAGCCGTTGCCGCTTCGGCAGGACGAGATCGCGATGCGGGGGCACGCCATTGAGGCGCGGCTCTGCGCGGAAGACCCATATGACGGCTTTCGTCCACAGACCGGCACCGTGGCCCATTTCGCCCCGCAAGAAAGCGGCGGCGTCCGCTTCGATAGCGGCGTCGAGACCGGAAGCGAGGTTTCACCCTGGTACGACTCGATGGTGGCGAAGGCCATCGCGAGCGGTCAGGATCGCGCCGAGGCGGCGCGCCGTCTCGCCTCCGCGCTGGAGGATGCACCGCTGCTCGGCCTTGCGACGAACCGCGAATTTCTGATCGCACTCCTGCGCGGCGAGGCGTTCGAGCGCGCCGAAATCGCCACGACGACGCTCGACGACTGGGCGCAAACGGGCGCGGGCGACGCAGCATCGCCGTTCGCGCGGCCCCGTCCGTCGCCCACAGATTGGGCGCTGGCTGCCGCGCTCTCCGCCGAACGAGGCGGCAGCGCGGGCGAATGGTTCTGGTCCGGCAGCGCCTGCGACTTTTCGCTCGACCTGACATGCGGCGGCGAGACGAAGCGGCTTACCTACACGCGCCCGCGCTCCGGCCCGCTGGCGGTTGCGGTCGGCAGCGAGCGGATCGAAATCGCGCTGATCGAAAATGCGCCGCCCCGGATCCTGTTCGAGGCGAATGGCGTCCGGCGGCGCGCAACGGCGGCATGGCAGGGCGCGACGCTCCATCTCGCCATCGACGGCGCGGCCTTCACCTTCGCGGAGCCGGATCATGCGCATGCGGACGACGCGGCGGATGGCGCGCGCATCGCCGCCCCAGTCGCTGGCCTGCTCGTGAAGGTGCTGGCCGAACCGGGGCAGGCGGTGGCTGCGGGCGACACGTTGGCGATCATCGAGGCCATGAAGATGGAAACGCGCGTAACAGCGCTCGCGGCGGGCCGCGTCGCGGCGGTGCATGCCAGCGCAGGCGCGCAGGTCGCGAGCGGCGCGCTTCTGTTCGAAATCGAAACCGAGGATGCGCCTGCCGATGTCCGATAAAGCGATCCTCACCTGCGCGCTGAACGGCGTGCTCACCGATCCGCGCCAACATCCGATGATCCCGGTGACGCCGGAGCAGATGGCGGCCTCCGCGCGCGAGGCTTACGATGCGGGCGCGGCCATCGTGCACATCCATTTCCGCGCGCAAGGCGATGGCGTGGCCCATCTGCCGAGCTGGGAGCCTGAAGTCGCGGCGGCGGCGGTCGAGGCGATCCGCGCGGCCTGCCCCGGCATCGTCATCAACCAGACGACCGGCACGGTCGGCCCCGATATTTCCGGCCCGATCGCCTGCATCAGGCGCACGCGGCCCGAGATCGCGGCCTGCAACGCGGGCAGCCTCAACTATCTGAAGCTCCGCTCGGATGGGCGCTGGGCGTGGCCGCCGCTGCTGTTCGACAACCCCGTGTCGAAGGTGCAGGGCTTCCTCGAAGCAATGGCAGAAGCGGGTTCGCGGCCGGAGTTCGAGTGCTTCGATGTCGGCATCGTCCGCTCGGTCGGCCTCTACGTCGAGAACGGTATGGCGAAGACGGCACAGTACAATTTCGTGATGGGCGTTGCGTCGGGCATGCCGGTCGACGCGGATCTGCTCGCGCTGCTGCTGAAATATCGCCGCGACGGCGCGCTCTGGCAGACGACGCTGATCGGCCGCACGGAAATCTGGCCCGTTCACCAGCGGGCGGCGGAACTCGGCGGGATGCTGCGCACCGGGCTCGAAGACACGTTCTACTTGCCGGGCGGCGAGAAGGCGAAAAGCAACGGCGCGCTGATCGAGGCGCTGGCCGCATGCGCGCGAAACGCGGGGCGGGAAATTGCGTCTCCGGACGAAACAAGAATAATAATGAACCTGGGAGGATCGCATCATGGGGAGGCAGGGACCAGCACCGCTTGAGGATGAGCCTTTCGTTTCACCGCCTCGGCGCTTCCTCGAAACGGCGGCGCGGCGAGGAACTGCGCCTGCCTATTATGTGCGCGAGGCCGAAGGCTGGACGGCGACGCCATGGAACGTGTTCCGCGACGAGGTGCGGCGCGCGGCGCGGGCGCTGGTGGCGCTTGGCGTGAAGCCGGGCGATGCGGTCGGCGTCATCGGCTATAACCGCCCCGAATGGGTCATCATGGACATCGCCGCCATGATGGTCGGCGCGAATGTCGCGGGTATCTATTTCACGGCGTCGGCGCAGGATGCGGCCTACATCATCGCGCATTCCGAATGCGCCGTCGTGCTCGCCGAGAAGGAGGAGCACTTCCGTCGCATCGTGAGCCAGCGCGAAGAATTGAGCCACCTTCGACATGTCGTCATGATGCGCGGCGCGGATGCCGCCGACCCGCTGCAAATGACGTGGGACGCGTTCATGGCGCAGGGCGACGACCGCTTCGACGCGGAGATCGAGCGCCGCTTGCAGGCGATCCAGCCGAAGGACGTCGGCTGCCTGATCTACACCTCCGGCACGACCGGCCCGCCGAAGGCCGTGCAGATCAGCCACGACGCGCTCGCGAAGACGGCGGCGCTCGTGCTGAAGCTGTTCGACGTGACCGGCGACGACCGCACGATTTCGTATCTGCCGCTCGCGCACATCGCCGAGCGCATCCTTACGATCCATTTCCAGATCACCGTCGGCAACGCGGTCTACTTCGCGCGCGATGTCCTGAGCCTCGGCGAGCATCTACCGGAGGTTCGGCCGGACTTTTTCTTCGGCGTGCCGCGCGTTTACGAAAAGCTGGCTTCCGCCGTGCAGGCGAAGCTTGCGTCCGCGAAGGGGCCGAAGGCGAAGATCGTGCATTGGGCGCTCGGCGTCGGCCAGGACTGGCACCGCAAGGAGCAGGCGGGCGAGCGCATCGGCCTGAAGACGGCGCTAGCCATGGCCGTGGCGTCGCGGCTTTTCCATCGCAAGGCGAAACGCCTCATCGGCCTCGACCGCGCGAAGCACCTCGGCGTCGGCGCCGCGCCGATCCCGGAGGAAACGCTTCGCTTCCTGACCGGCCTCGATCTTCCGGTGCGCGAGCTTTGGGGGCTGTCGGAGAGTGCGGGCGTCGGCACCACGAACCTCAAGGGCGCGACGAAAATCGGCTCGGTCGGCAAGCCTTATCCCGGCCTCGACCTGAAGATCGACCGCGACGGCGAAATCCTCATACGCGGGCCGTACATGTTCATAGGCTACGCCAAAGACCCGGAAGCCACCGCGCGCACCTTCACGGACGGATGGCTGCGCACCGGCGACCTCGGACATGTCGATCTGGATGGCTACGTTCACATCACGGGCCGGAAGAAGGACATCATCATCACGTCCGGCGGCAAGAACGTCGCACCCGCCAACCTGGAGATGGAACTCGTGGCGCTTCCGCTGGTCGAGCACGCCATCGTATGCGGCGAGCGACGCCCCTACCTCGGCGCGCTCATCACGCTCGACAAGGCTGCGGCGGAGCGGTTCGCGAGCGAGCGCGGGATGGCTGACGGTCCCGCGCTGACGGAGGCGATCCGCGAGGAAATTCAGGAGGGCATCCACGCGATCAACGCGCGGCACTCACGCGTGGAGAACATCCGCCGCTTTGCCATTCTGCCCGAGCCGCTATCCATCGAAAACGGCGATCTCACGCCCACACTGAAGGTGAAGCGGCAGGCGGTGATGACGCGCCTGACGCCGGTCGTGGATGGCCTCTATCGCGAGAACGAGAAGGTTTAAGCAGGCGCGCGCGGTAAAAAGTGTCCGCCGCTTCGCCGACAAGGTGATTCAGTCAAATAACGCTAGCGGCGCGTGGTCGGCATGAGCGAGCCACAGCCCGCGATCAGCCGGTCTGCCCTCTCCCGATACCGCCGAAGAAGCGCGCGCCGCGCGGCACACCTCACTGGCCCGTTTCGTACAAAAGGCCAGGTCGGTTCACCCATGTGTAAGAAACGCGACAGCGCGTCGCGCTCGGAGCAACCGCCGGGCGCTGATTTTAGAAGCATTCTGGTCTGTGGCACGGTCATTGCTTCACGTCTGGAGAAGCCGCTCGACAAAGCGGCGGATGCGCGGGGCATAGGGCCGCATCGGCCTTCACCCTCCCAGGCGGCGGGCCTTTACGAGGATCGATGATGTTTGACGCAGAACAGCTTCCAGACGCCGGCGAAGGCCAGATCAAACCGCTGAACGATTTGCTCCAGAAGATCGCCGCCAGCAAGGGTTGCGAGACGAAGGCCGGGCCGGGGAAATCCGGTTGCGGATCGACGGGCACAGAAAGCACGCTTCCGCCGGAGATCTGGGAGAAGGTCAAGAACCATCCCTGCTACAGCGAGCAGGCGCATCATCACTTCGCGCGCATGCATGTGGCGGTGGCCCCGGCGTGCAACATCCAGTGCAATTACTGTAACCGCAAATACGACTGCGCCAATGAATCGCGCCCCGGCGTCGTGAGCGAGCGTCTCACACCCGAGCAGGCCGCGAAGAAGGTGTTCGCCGTCGCCTCCACCATTCCGCAGATGACTGTGCTCGGCATCGCCGGGCCGGGCGATCCGCTCGCCAACCCCGAGAAGACGTTCAAGACGTTCGAACTGGTCGCGCAGACCGCACCCGACATCAAGCTTTGCGTCTCGACGAACGGCCTCATGCTGCCGAAACTCGTCGACCGCATCTGTCAGTACAACATCGACCACGTGACGATCACCGTCAATATGGTCGATCCCGAAGTGGGCGCGAAGATTTATCCGTGGATCTTCTACGAGCACAAGCGCTATACCGGCGTAGAGGCGGCGCGCATCCTCTCGGAGAACCAGCTCCGCGGCCTCGAAATGCTTACCGAGCGCGGCATCCTCTGCAAGATCAACTCGGTGATGATCCCCGGCGTCAATGACGAGCATCTCGTCGAGGTGAACAAGGCGGTGAAGGCGCGCGGCGCATTCCTGCACAACATCATGCCGCTGATCTCCGCGCCCGAGCATGGCACCGTCTTCGGCATGAACGGCCAGCGCGGCCCGACGGCGCAGGAGCTGAAGGCGTTGCAAGATGCCTGCGAAGGCGACATGAATATGATGCGGCACTGCCGCCAGTGCCGCGCCGACGCGGTGGGCCTCCTCGGCGAAGACCGCAGCGACGAGTTCACGACCGAGAAGGTCATGGCGATGGAAATCGACTACGATCTTGAAGCACGCAAGGCCTATCAGGCCAAGGTTGAAGCGGAGCGCGACGCGACGCAGGCCGCGAAGGCGGACGAACTGGCGAAGCTCGCGGGCGAAAAGGCCGACATCGCCATCCAGATCGCGGTTGCGACAAAGGGTAACGGCCGCGTCAACGAGCACTTCGGCCACGCGACCGAATTCCAGATCTACGAGGTTTCGACGGCAGGCGCGAAGTTCATCGGCCATCGCCGCGTCGACCTTTATTGCCAAGGCGGTTTCGGCGACGACGACAAGCTTGAGACTGTGATTCGCGCGATCAACGACTGCGCGGCCGTTTTCGTGGCCCGGATCGGCACTTGCCCGAAGGAAGGCTTGCTCAAGGCTGGCATCGATCCGGTCGATCGCTTCGCACATGAGTACATCGAGCAATCTGCGCTTGCATACTTCAAAGAATATTTAGAAAAAGTCCAATCTGGCGAAATCGAGCACGTCGCGCGCGGCGATGCGGATATTCGTCAGGGAGCCTTCACCGCGGCCTAGCCGCCCCGACCCAGACCCATAGACAGGAGTTGAACCCTATGGCTTACAAGATCATCGCCTCCCAGTGCACCGCTTGTTCGGCCTGCGAAGCCGAGTGCCCGAATGCCGCGATCAGCGTGAAGAAGGGCGTTTATTTCATCGACCCGGTGACGTGCACCGAATGCGTCGGCCACTTCGACGACGCGCAGTGCGCAGCGGTTTGCCCCGTCGAAGGCACGTGCGTTCCGGACCCGGCTCATCCCCGCTCGGCGTAAGGATTGAAGGCATGAACCTGACGGTTACTCCAGCGGCAGAAAAAGTGATCCGGCGATTCCTTCGCTTCGACGGCAAGCCCGGCAGCGGTTTCCGCCTGAAGGTGGCGCCGGGCGGTTGCTCCGGTCTCTCCGCCGAGTTCAGCGTTGAGGCCGAGCCTCAGCCGGACGACGCGGTGATCGAAGTCAACGGCCTGAAGCTTTTTCTCCCCGAGGAGAGCCGTCTACTTCTGGAGGGGGTGACGATCGATTTTTCCGACACCCCGCTCCAGTCCGGTTTTGTCTTTCGCGATCCGAAACAACAAGCCAGTTCGTGCAGTTCCACTGCGCCGGTGCTGTTCGACATCACCGAGCTCAAGATCCAATAGTGCCTTTCCGCCTCCCCGGGGGCGGAAAGACCTTCTTTTTCTACGACCGTTTGCCGAAGGGCGAACCACAGGGGACGGACATGAGTCCTGCGATCGAGTTCGGCGAAGGGGAGGCGCATCCGCTGGACGATGCGCTTCTGACCGCCGCGCTTCTCGGTGCGGG
>NZ_JFZJ01000056.1 GCF_000636015.1 Rhodomicrobium udaipurense JA643 | reverse complement strand
CGCGGACGCAGCGGACGATAGTCTGTGGCACACGACGTTCACGGCGGTTCTAGTTCCAAACCCCGAGCTTGCGCCGAGGCAGCAGGAGACGATCGCCCTCGATTACGGAATGACGAACGGGCAGGCCGAAATCCCGATCCGACACGCGCTGCTTTACTATTTCAACAAGCGAATGCGCCTCGACGTGCCCGCCGGGATCGACAAGCCGGCCGAGCGGCCTGTCGTGGTGGCGAATATCGAGGCGCTCAGGCAAGCGCTCGACGAGGCGTCAGGTTAGGCGGGCCGTCGCTAACTCAGAGCTGTCCTTCCTTCTGCTGCTTGGCGGTCTTGCCTTCGCGCTCCTTCTTTTTCGTATGGCGAAGGTTTTCGCGATTTTTCTGCGGGCTGTTCTGGTTCGATGCGCCAGCCTCGTTCAGCGCGATCGCAACCGCCTGCTTGCGCGATTTGACGGGCTTACCGCTCCCCGATTCGAGCTCGCCGTGCTTGTATTCATGCATCACGCGCTCGACGACTTCCTTCTGATCGGCGGATTCCTTTGGCATGATCGTCTCCTGTGGCGAACGGCCATGAGGCCGCCCGCCGTCCGCTTACCTGCTGTCGTACGCTGACTGTTCACGGTCACGCGTTGTTTCGCTTCGCTGCACGAGCGACGTGTTCTGACGCTCGCGCCGCCGCTGCATGAAGCGCGAGAGATGCACCAACGCGAAGACGAGCACGATGCCGAGCGTCACGAAGGCAAGGGTCGGGATGATGTTTTCGTTGTTGATCAAATCTTTCCTCCTTGGCGGGGTTCACTGCCCATTGAAAGAGATAACGCGACGCAATCTGGATTGATCCGCAAAAAGAAGAGGCATTTCGGGCTGAAACCTGCGCAAAAAACAAGCTTCTATTGAGGCATTTATTCTAAAATACTAGGCATTCGAACAAAAAAGAAGCGGTGGACGTCGCCACCGCTTCTTTCAGAAACTACTTGTTCTTGTGGCTCTGCTGGCCAGCCTTCACATGCTGTTCGTGCGTACCGCCCTGCGAGGACTTGCTCCCCTGACCGCCCTGAGACTGTCCACTGTGGGACTGCTCGCCGCCCTTTTTTCCTGCTTCGGCGGCGCGTTGCGGGTCGCTCTTGAAGTTGCCGGGATTTTTGTCCTGAGACTGTTTATCAGCCATGACGTAGACTCCATCTGGAACATGCGATCTCTTTTGTATCGCGTGGGAAGGAGAAGGCGTTGAAGCCGGGTAGGTTCCATGGAACGGTTCGGAAAAGATTATTGTCCCAACTCGGGGCATTTGCCCGGAACGTATTTCGAATGAGCGAAGCTTGAGGCAATGGTTATTGTAAGGCGCTGAGAGTATGCTTGTTAAGGCTCCGCTTCTTGTGCCGTAGGCGGAAAAAATATTGGCCAAGCCTGGCTTAAACTTGGAGAGAATGCGTTTCCACTTGGCCGTATGCGTCATAATGTGAGCAATGCCACACGGCGATAGAGATGTCGCTCTTGGGACATGCGACGCCCAGGCGGCTGCAAACCGTGCTGCTAAAAGAATAAAGACGGCCGAGGCCGCCTCCTTTTCGGCAGAACATTCGCGCCGATACCGCCTCAGCGCTCGGTGGCCACGCCATAAAGGCGTTGCACGCCCGCGATGTCCGACGGCTGCAATGTCCGCACCCGCTCATCGTAGCGGTAACCCATGATCGCCCCCGTCGCGTCCGGGTGATCGAGGCCGATGGCGTGGCCTACCTCGTGCGTAAAGGTGTGCCGGAGGTCGTACACATTGAGATTGCCGTCGAAGCCGACCTTCCATGGCGACTTCGGATTGAGGCAGACATAAGCCTGATCGATCGCAACACTGTCGCCGTCATCTGCTAGCGGCGCGCGTTCGGCCGGGGCAGGCACGCCAGGTTTGCCGAGCGCCATGGTCACCGGCGTCGGGATGCCTTTTCCGCTGCGATAGCTGAGATTGGCGAAGGCGCGCCCTCCCGGATCGTTCGCAGCACCGATGACGATCTGGGCCCGGCTCGGATCGGAAACTTCCTCGAACGTGATGTTGGCTACGCTCTCCCAGGTACGAAGGGCCTCGCGCAACTCGGTCTTCGCGGCTTCTTCCGTCACGCCCGGCGAGATCGCCACGATGTCCGCGAAAGAGCGCATATGTGCGCAGTTGCTCGGGCTCAGGATGCTGCGATTGCTTTGCACGGTGTAGGGTGCGGATAGAAGCGCATAGGTGATGACGGTCTTCTTGCCGGGGCCTTCCGGCGACCAGCGCATGGGCCGACCGTCGACCTGCAAGAGCACTCCTGCCTGCGTTGCGACCGCGTTCCCGAGGCAAAGTGCCAGAACGCTCATCAGCAAAGCTCGTCTCATTTCAACCTACTTACTTCCCCTGCCCCCGCAGGATTACGCGAAACACCGCCATTAACTCACGTTTAACACTAACAAATCAAGAACGTGATTGGCGATATAATGAATGCAAGCCTTGGGCCAAACCCGGTTTGTAGCGGTGCTGGGCGGTTTTCGAGAGGGTTAGCCTGCGTCAACGCGGACCATGCCGGCGTGTTTTCGCGGAAGCCATGGTTGCGAAGTCATTCCTCATGGGGCATAGCTTCAGGTAACGCTTGCCGCCTTTGTGGCCTGCGATCCGAACGCCACTTCCCAGAGAGAGCAGCATGGATCACCTCGCGATTGGCGACCTGTTAGCAAATGCCGATCCGGTCGTCAAAGGCGTGATGGCCATTCTCGTCGTCGCGTCTATCGCCTGCTGGACGATCGCGATCGAAAAGTTTGCACGCCTTATCGCTTTCTCCAAAGAGGTCGCGGCGCTTGAGCGCGCGAACCCGGCGGACGGCGCGCCGTCTTCTTGGCTTGTCGCGCGCATGCGCCAGATCGTCGACGAGGAGCCTCGCTCCAACGGCGAACGGCCTTCCGAGTTCAGCGCGCGGCTCGAAAAAAGCCTGCATGGCGAAGCGGCGGCGCAGTTGCAGCGCCTTCAGTCCGGGCTTCCGTTCCTCGCGACTGTCGGCTCGACGGCCCCTTTCGTCGGCCTGTTCGGCACGGTGTGGGGCATCATGCGAAGCTTCGCGGGCATCGCGGCGGCAAAGGATACGAGCCTCGCCGTGGTGGCGCCGGGCATCGCGGAAGCGCTGTTCGCGACAGCCGTCGGCCTTGTTGCCGCCATCCCGGCCGTCATCTTCTACAATCAGATCAATGTGATGCTTGGCCGCGTCGCCGAGCGCTTTGCCGCTGCTTCCACGCGCTACGCGAAGCTCAAGGTTTACGGAGCAGGGCAGGGTGAAACGCCGCGCGAGCCGGTTCTGGCGCAGGCGAGACGCTGATATGGTAATGCGACGCGTGGTTGCGAGGGTTGAATGGCAGGTCTGATCCCCGGAGATGGGTCGTCGCGCCCGCAAACGAAGATCATGGCCGACATCAACGTCACGCCGATGGTGGACGTGATGCTCGTGCTGCTGGTCATCTTCATGGTGACGGCGCCGCTGCTCATGGCGGGCGTGCCGGTGCAACTGCCGAAGACCTCCGCACAGAAGATCGCCAAGCCCGAGAAGCCGGTGATCGTGTCGCTCACCGCAGAGCGCCGCCTTTATATCCGCGACGAGGAAGTGAACGCCGGTTCGCTGGTTCCGCGCCTGTCCTCGATCCATGCGGCCGAGGGCGACGGCTTTGTGTTCCTGCGCGCCGACAAGACGATCCCGTACGGCGAGGTGATGGAGCTTCTGGGTCGCCTCGACGCGTCGGGCTACAAGCGCATCTCGCTGTTGTCAGAAGCGTCCGCCGAAAGCGCGCCTGCGGGCTCGGTCGTGCAGAAGGAGGCGGGAGGCTCCCACGCCGCGCACGGTCAGCCTTCGCCCGCGCAGTGATGCTCCCATGACCGCCATTCCATTAACCCGCATCCGCCTCGCTTCCGCGCTTGCCGCACTCGCCCTTCATGCCGCGCCATTCGCGCTGCTGATGTCCGGCGCCGCCGATTTCGACTCGGACGCGATCCAGTCGGGCACGGGCGTCGACGACCTGACGATCGTGGCGACCATCTCGCTCGACGAGGTGCAGAGCATCGGCCCCGATACGGCGAACGTCGAGCAGAGCGCGGCCTCGGCCGGGAGCGAGCAATCCCCGCCGCCAGAGCCCGAGCCGGTGCAAGAGGCTGAAGAGATTGAGGTTCCCCCGGCGCAGGCTGAGGTCACGCTGCCGAAGAAGGAAGAGGAACAGCCGGAGAAGCTGCGGGAGCAGCCGTCGACGCCCGCGCCTTCGAGCGTGGCACAGGACGAAGCCCGCGCCTCAACACGCGCCTATCAGGCTCGGGTTGCCCAGTTGCTCGCCGCCTATAATCACAAGGTTCATCAGGCGCTCATGCGCAGCGCGTCGCGGCCGAAGAACAGGGAAAAGGGCCGCGTCATGCTCGAACTGACCATCGCGCCGACCGGCGAGCTTCTCTCGCAGCGCGTGGTGAAAAGCTCGGGCGCGAACGACCTTGACGAGACGGCCATGGCGTCGCTGAAGCGCGCGGCACCGTTTCCGCCGATGCCGAACGACATCGCGAAGGGGCCGCGCACCCTGCTTGTGCCATTCGATTACTCGTCCAACTGAAGTTGAAACCGTTGCCTGCGCGCTCTGATGGCTGACAAAACTGTCAGAAAGGCGTGTGGTCTCTTCTCGGGCAGCCCCGTTCGTCTTATCTTCTCGAAAACTCCCGCATATCGGTACATCGAAGCGGGCAACGCGGGGAGAACGGCAGCATGACCACTCTTGAGGCTTTGGACGTCAAACCGCAGTCCCGCCTTGATGCGGTTCTCGACCTTCAGCGCGCGGCCTTTCTGCGTGACGGCGCGCCTGGCCTCGACGAGCGCCGCGACGATCTCAAACGCCTTATCGCCGCCATGAAGGAAAACGCCGACGCCATCGCAATCGCGATCTCCGCCGATTTCGGTTCGCGCTCGAAGCACGAGACGATTGTTGCCGACGTCTGGCCCGTGGTGGCGGGTGCGCGCAACACCCTGAAGCGGCTACCCGGCTGGATGAAGCCCAAGGGCGTCGGCGTCGGCATCGAGCTTCTGCCAGCGCGGGGGCGCATCCTGTATCAGCCGCTCGGCGTGGTGGGCATCATCAGCCCGTGGAACTATCCGTTCCAGCTCGCCATCGCGCCGCTCGTCGCAGCCCTGGCAGCCGGCAATCGCGTCATGCTGAAGCCGTCTGAGCTGACGCCGCGCACGTCGGAGTTTCTGGCCGGGTTCCTCGCGAAGCTTTTCCCGGAGGAAAAGGTCGCGACCGTGCTTGGCGGCGCGGATGTCGGCGCGGCGTTTTCGGCGCTGCCTTTCGATCATCTCTTTTACACCGGCTCAACCGAAATCGGCCGCCGCGTCATGCGCGCCGCCGCCGACAACCTGACGCCCGTCACGCTCGAACTGGGCGGCAAGTCGCCCTGCATCATCGGAGCGGACGCGGATCTCGCCGCCGCCTGCCGGAGCATCGCGTTCGGCAAGCTGTTGAACGCCGGTCAGACCTGCATCGCGCCCGATTACGCGCTGGTGCCGAAGCCGATGCTCGACGATTTCGTCGCGGGTCTCGAAGCCGCGATCCGCGCGCTTTACCCCACGCTCGCGCGTAATCCCGACTACACGAGCATTATCAACGCGCGCCATTACGCTCGCATCTCGCGGCTCGTAGACGAGGCGCGCGAGCGCGGCGAGCGCGTCGTGCAGATCAACTCGGCGTCCGAGCAACTCGCGCCGGAAGCGCGAAAATTCGCGCCGACGCTTGTCATCGAGCCGCCCGCCGACCTCACCGTGATGCGCGAGGAAATCTTCGGGCCGGTGCTGCCGATCCTGTCTTATGACACGCTCGACGACGCGATCGCGTTCGTGAATGCGCGTCCGCGACCGCTTGCGCTGTATTATTTCGGTGTGGGCACGGCGGCCCGCGACCGTGTGCTTGCGCTGACGACCTCAGGCGGTGCGGCGGTGAACGAAACGCTGCTGCATGTCGCGGCGGAGAACCTGCCGTTCGGCGGCGTCGGCGCGTCCGGCATGGGCGCGTATCACGGCGATGCCGGGTTTCGCACCTTCAGCCACGCGAAGAGCGTGTTTCTGCAGAACCGCTTTAACGCGGCGAGCCTGCTTCATCCGCCCTATGGGCGCGCCGCCGATTTCATGCGCAAGTTTCTGCTCGGGCGGTAGGCGAGCGCCCCCGCGTTGTGGGCCGCGAGTGCATGGAGCCCGAGGGCTACCCGGTGAAGGCGGCGGTTCACAATATGCCAGCGAGCAGCCTTCGTTAAGCCGAGTGGACGCCGGAGTTGCTCGCGCACCAAGCGACGCTCGCGCTTGCGAAACGTCGCCAAATACGCGCGCTATAGCTCCGGCTGCCAGGCGACCGGAGCCGGCTTCTCGTCGCGCGTCGGCTCGCGGATGACTTTCGCGAGGCGCAGCAGTGCGTCCCTCACGCCCGATCCCGACACACCGGATATGAGCAGCGGGTTCTTGCGCGCGACGGCCTTGAGCGCGGCGGCCTTCTCGGCGGCAACCTCCGGCGTGACGGCATCGCATTTCGACAGCGCCACGATCTCACGTTTGCGTCCGAGGCCCGCGCCATAGGCCTTCAACTCGCCGCGTATCGTGCGATAGGCGGCCGCGACATCGGGTTCGGTCACGTCGACGAGGTGCAGAATGACGCGACAGCGCTCCACGTGGCCAAGGAAGCGGTCGCCAATGCCAGCGCCCTCATGCGCGCCCTCGATCAGGCCGGGAATGTCGGCGAGCACGAAGTCCGTATCGCCGACTTTGACGACGCCGAGGTTGGGATGAAGTGTCGTGAAGGGATAATCCGCGATTTTGGGCTTTGCCGCGCTGACGGCGGCGAGAAACGTGGATTTTCCGGCGTTCGGCAGCCCGACGATGCCCGCGTCGGCGATGAGCTTCAGCCTGAGCCAGATCGTCAGCTCCGCGCCCTGCTGCCCGGGGTTGATCCGCCGGGGCGCACGGTTGGTTGACGATTTGAAATGTGCGTTGCCGAAACCGCCATTACCACCCGCCGCGATCAAGGCGCGCTGTCCGGGCGTCGTGAGATCGGCGATCAGCGTTTCATTATCTTCCCCGAAGACCTGCGTGCCGGGTGGCACTCGCAGAACGGTATCGGAGCCGCTTGCGCCATGTCGGTTCGCGCCCTCACCCGGTCGGCCGTTCCCGGCCTTGAAGTGCTGCTGGTAGCGGAAATCGATAAGGGTGTTGAGATTGGTGACGCATTCGACATAGACATTGCCGCCACGCCCGCCGTCGCCACCGTCGGGGCCACCGAACTCGATGAATTTCTCGCGCCGGAAAGAGAGGCAGCCACTGCCTCCGTCCCCAGAGCGAATGTAAACTTTTGCCTGATCAAGAAATCGCATAGCTCGCAGTTAAGGAGATTTGCTCTCCGACGCAAGCGACACGGTGAGGTTTTTCAGCCTCGCCGGGCGATTTGGCGGATCGGCTAATCTGCGCGTTCGAGGTTCACAGCCTTCGGGCCCTTGCCCTTCGGATCCGGCTGGGTTTCGTAGGTCACCCGCATGCCTTCATCGAGCATGCCGACGCCCGAGCGCTCGACTGCAGAGATGTGAACGAACACATCCTTGCCGCCTTCGTCCGGCGTGATGAAACCAAAGCCCTTCGCCTGATTAAAGAATTTGACCGTTCCGGTCTGGCGCATGGGATGACACTCCTCTTCCCCAACGAAAAAAACATGGTCTCAGACCATGTTTTAACTTATGCGAGCAAGCGGTATCGGGGGAAGTCATGCGTATCTGTCCCGCTAATGCGGTATTCTATTAAACGCGCAGTTCCACGGGTTCCGATCATTTGCCCGATTGCTGCGAAGTATGCGCGAACGGCTCCATTTCGTAAAGTACCGAGCGATAAGTTTTCAAACACTTTTTGACAACTTGCGACGACTGGTGCTGAACAGCATCAGGTGCCTTGGGCTGTAGCCTACCGGGAACAGGATATATCTGTTCGCGACGCTCTACCGTTGGGCAAGACCCGGGACGGATTGCTAGCGTGGAAAATCTCCAGGCAGGCAACAGACTCTCCTTGGCGCTACATGATGCGTGCCGGTCTGCCAGCATGAGAGGGTCATGCCAGCATGAGAGGGTCGGGCAAGTCGCTGCGAGCGATAACCCACCACAAAAGAAGTGCTGCAGAAAAGCGACAGGCGAGTGCCGCGCCGATCCGATCAGGTCGAATTAGCCGGATCGGTGGTGGCATCGGTGACTTCAAGAAAAGAGAGCTTTACCGATTGGATTGCGATCCCGATCGGAAGGGGCAAAGGTGCCTCGCACCGCTGTTAAGAACGCCGATAGTGCGCGTTCGGACAGGTGAGGCGCTGGAGATAAACTATCTAACTTGCCGCCGCTCGCTGCATCCGCGTGCGGATGGGCGAAGCATTCTGCCGAGGCGCGGGATAGCATGTGGGTTTTTTGAAACGCGATAACGAGAAACGCCCGCTGTCACGTGACAGCGGGCATCTCGAACCATGGGAAGGCGGCGCCTGTTTAATGAAGGCGCTTCTTGATGCGATCGAGACTGGCCGTGATCGTATTCTCGGCGATCTTGCCCGTGACCTTATGCTGGAGAAGCTGCTCTGCGGCCGAAACCGCAAGCTCTGCGGCCTGCGCGCGGATCTGCTTGCGAGCCTTTTCCTCCTCGAGCTTGATCTTCTGCTCGGCAACGGAGAGACGGCGCGTGATCAACTCGTCGAACGAAGCCCGAGCCTCAGTGGCGTAAGCTGCCGCCTCTCGCTCCGCCTGCGCGATGATTTCACCCGCTTCGATTTCAGCGTTTGCCGCCCGCTGCTTGTAATCCGCGAGCAGGGTCTCGGCTTCGGCGCGAAGCTTCCGCGCCTCTTCAAGTTCCCGACCGATGGCGTCGGAGCGCTGATCGAGCGCTTTCAAAGCCATGCCTGGAACATTGTAATACAGGATGAGACAAATGAAGAGAACGAAGGCGATAGCAACCCAGACTTCAGGATCCATCAACATGCTAGTCACTCCTTAGATCCTTGGCGAAGCGCCTCTCGAACCTCGTTTTCAGTGACGTCGATGCCCGCCAATTCCTTGACGATGTCGCTGACAACATCTGCGGTCATGGCTTCCATCTGGCTGGAAGCTTTTTCAAGAACGGCCTTGACCTTGTTCTCTGTCTCGGCGGCCTTGGCTGCAAGCTCGGCTTCGAGCACCCGCCGTTTATCGTTGAGCTCCGCTTCGAGCTTTTCTCGGGCACTCCGGATCGTACCGTTGCCCTTCGCCTTGGCGTTGGCGAGTTCGGACTCGTAGATTTGAGCTTGCTGATCTGCCGCAGCCTGCGCCTCGCGGGCGGCCGAGAGATCGCCGTCGAGTTTCGCCTTGCGGTCGGCGAGAACTCTCGCGATGCGCGGTAACGCAAGGCGGGAAAGCGCGATATAGAAAAGCGTGAAGATAATCGCCAGCCAGATCAACTGGGGAGCGAAATCGCCGGGTTGCAGTTGTGGCATGGAAAAAACCGCCTGTGCGCTAGGAGATGGCGCCGCTAGAACAGAATCCGATCAGGTTAAGGCAACCTGATCGGTGAATCGTCTCTAAACTTTAAACCGAAGCCGTTTCTTATGAACGGATTGCCACGCAATCCGTTCGGAAAGGGCTTCTGGCGCCGCCAGTTCTTCGTTAATCAGAACACGAACAGAAGGATAAGCGCGACCACGAGGCCGAACAGACCCGTCGCTTCGGCCAGCGCAAAGCCGAGGAGAAGGTTCGGGAACTGGCCCGGAGCGGCAGACGGATTGCGCAGCGCGCCCTGCAGGAAGTTGCCGAAGATGCTGCCGATGCCGATACCGGCGCCGATCAGGGCCGAGCAGGCGAGGCCCGCGCCGATGAGCTTGGCTGCTGCTGGATCCATAACGAAATCTCCTATTCGATCGTTCGGTTGAGTGGCTGGGAGTTAATCAGTGCGAGCCCGCATGAAGTGAGTCGCTGAGGTAGATGCAGGACAGCACCGCGAAGACGTAGGCCTGCAGGAACGCAATCAGGATTTCGAGGCCCATGAGAAGGACCATGAAGATGAGAGGCACGCCACCGGCGGCCAAGCCGACATTCACGCCAAGTCCCACCACGAAGCTGCCGAAGACGGCAAGCATGGTGTGGCCCGCCATCATGTTCGCAAAAAGACGAACCGAGAGGCTGATGGGGCGGGTGAAGTAGGAGATGATCTCGATGACCGAAATCAGCGGCAGAAGCGCGATCGGAACACCGGATGGCACGAACAGCTTCAGGAAGCCGAAGCCGTGCTTGAAGATGCCGATGAGAGTCACGCCGACGAACACGAAGGCCGCGAGCGCGAACGTGACGATGATGTGGCTCGTCACCGTGAATTGCCCAAGACCCGGGATCGGGATCATGCCGAGCAGGTTCAGCGAAAGGATGAACATGAACAGCGTAAAGATGATCGGGAAATAAGGCATTCCCGATGTTCCGGCGTTCTGGCGGACCATGTTCGCCACGAACTCATACGAAATTTCGCCGAGCGATTGAAGGCGGCCCGGCACGAGCTTGGCGCCGGCGGTGCTGAAAACGAGGAACGCCGTCACCAGCGTCGTCGCAATCACCATCCACAGCGACGCGTTGGTGAACGACGCGTCGTAGCCGAACAGCTCAATCGGCGTGTAGCGGTTGATGACGAACTGGTGCATGGGGTCGAAGCCCCCGCCGCCGTGATGGCCGCCATCTTGCGTGGCGGCATGCGCCGCACTGATAAACCAATCGATCATAGCAATCCCCGCCGAGCCGGAAGACTCAGCCGTTTCTACTTGTCACCCATCCTCTGGGCCTCGCGGATCACATTCAGAAACCCGGCAGCGATGCCGAGAAACAGGAACACCACTATAAAGAAGCGGGTGTCAAGCCACTGATCCAAGGCCCAGCCGATAAAGCCCCCCACGAACACACCTGCCACCCATTGCCTTCCGGATCGAGCTTTCTTTCCAGCTCCCTCAGCCGCTCTCGCAAGCTTTCGCTTGTCTCGGGCGAACTTTTTCGGTCGCCCTGATCGCCGTCGCCGGAGGGATTCATAGAAGCCCGATCACGTTAGGAATAATAAGCGCGTATAAAATTTCAGGTCGTTTCTAAGCTACGCTACAAAGCGAAGTCAACCACCGCGTTGCGGTGCGGCAAATGAATTTCATCGGCCCTCCCGCACAACCGCAAGTGCGAGGCCGTCGTGAGACTTCACACCTACAGTCTGGATGATGGTTGCGTCGACGGCCGGATGAGCGGCGAGCGCGTCGGAAAGGCGCTTCACGCCCGCCACGGCTGGATTTTCCGCGCGCGCCGGATCGATCACCGCGCCATTTCGGATCACATTATCCGCGACGATCATCGTTCCCGGCTTCGAAAGCTGCAACGACAGCTCGAAATAGTCGAGATACGGTTCCTTGTCGGCGTCGATGAAAATAAAGTCGAATGGCGGCTCGCCTGAATCGATGAGTCGGGGCAAGATGTCGAGCGCCGCGCCCTCGCGCACCTCCACCGCTTCGGAAAGGCCAGCGCGGGCGAGGTTCTTTCGCGCGACGGCGGCATGGCGCGGATCGACTTCGAGGGTAATCATCCCGCCGTCCTCAGGAAGCGCGCGGCCGAGCCAGATCGCGCTGTAGCCGCCGAGCGTGCCGATTTCCAGAATGCGCCGCGCGCGCACCGCCCTCGCGAGCACGAACAGCAAGCGCCCGAGAACCGGCGAGACGCTGATTCCCGGCATCCCCGCCGCCTTCATATCCGCGACCGCCGCGGCGAGCGCCTCGTCCTCCTTCGCGAACAGACCCTCGATATAGCCGTCGACGGCGGAAAAGATGTCGGTCATCGGAGACTCCTTGCGCTCTGCCGCGCGGGGTTTTGCATTGACAAACGCGCCCCGCGCCCAAAGCTCTTCGCAACGATACGTTATTTTAGAGGTTTCCTTGACGAATCCCAACCACAAGACGCCGTCCTTTTCGCGGGAGATGCCGTTCGAATACGGCAAGCTGGAGCGGATCGCGCCGGGCGTGCGGCGCATTGTGTGCGAGAACCCGGGTCCGTTCACGTTCAAGGGCACGAATCTGTATGTGGTTGGCGAGGGCGATGTGGCGGCGATCGATCCCGGACCGGCGGGCGGTGCGCAGGTCGACCTGCTGTTGGACGCGTTGCGCCAGACCGGCGAGCGGGTGGCCCACATTATACTCACGCACTGCCACGCAGATCATAGCGGCGCGGCGGCGGCACTGAAGGAGCGGACCGGAGCGCCGACTTACGGAATGGCGCGCAAGATCGACGATCCTGTCATCGGCAAGCGCGGCCCGTCCGGCGGCGACTTCGTGATTCCCGTGGCCTTCGATGTGCCGCTCCTCCACGCCGACACGGTGCGCGACGCGAGCTTTGAACTCCACGCGGTGCATACGCCGGGACACGCGCCGGATCACCTCTGCTTCCGCCTCGCGGACGGCGACATCCTTTTCTCGGGCGATACGGTGATGGGCTGGAACACGAGCGTCGTCGCCCCGCCGGAAGGGAACATGGGCGATTATCTGCGGTCGCTCGACATGCTGATCGGCCGAAACGACGCGGTTTATTTCCCCGCGCATGGCGGCCCGGTGCGTGAGCCGCAGCGCTTCGTGAAGGCGCTGATCTTCCACCGTCGCTGGCGCGAGCTTGAAGTGCTGGAGGCGTTGCGGGCGGGCGCCACGAGCATCGGCGACATGGTGCCGCGCATCTACAACGGTCTTGAGCCGGCGCTCGTGCCCGCCGCCGCGCTTTCGGTGTTCGCGACACTTGAACATCTCGTCGAAAAGCAGTTGGTGGCGGCAACGAGGCCCGGTTCGCTCGACATGGCGCAGGAGTTCGCGCTTCTCGGATGACGGGGCGAGCCGGGAGTGCGAGCCCGGCGGAACGTAACCTTCGCCCCACAGGTTTCCTTCGATGACACGGATTGTCGTCGGAGGATTTTGTGTATTTTCTCGCTCTTGCTGCCGACTTCGACGGCACCATTGCCCAAAACGGCGTTGTGGACGATGCGACCTTCGAAGCGCTCAGAAACCTAAAAGAGAGCGGGCGTCGGCTCATCCTTGTAACGGGCCGCCAACTCGGCGAACTTGCGGATACATTTCCCAAATATGAAGTGTTCGACCGCGTCGTGGCCGAGAATGGCGCGGTGGTCTACGATCCGGCGACGAAGCAGAAGACGCTTGTTTGCCAGGCCCCGTCACCCGCTTTCGTCGCGGCGCTGAAGGCGCGGCAAATCGAGCCGCTGTCGGTCGGCGATTGCATCGTCGCGACGTGGGAGCCGAACGAAAAAGCCGTCCTCGAAATCATTCGCGAGCAGGGGCTCGGCCTTCAGATCAGTTTCAACAAGGGGGCGGTGATGGTGCTGCCCTCGGGCGTGAACAAGGCGACGGGGCTCAAAAGCGCGCTCGACGATCTCGAATTGTCGCCGCACAACGTCATGGCCGTTGGAGATGCCGAAAACGATTTCCCGTTCCTTCGCATGTGCGGATGCGCGGTTGCTGTGGTGAATGCGCTGCCGAGCGTGAAGAAAGCCGCCGATGTCGTGCTCGACAAGCCGCGCGGCGAAGGTGTGCGCGACCTCGTGGATCGGATCTGCCGCGAGGACTCCGCCATCGCGCCGAGGACGAAGCGCGCGATTCGCATGGGCCAGGATCGCGACGGCCGCGCGATCACCATCGACCCGGAAGAAGGTTGCGCGCTGATCGCGGGGAGTTCCGGCATCGGCAAGTCCACGCTCGCGACGGCTTTGACGGAGCGCATGCATGAGGCGGAGTTTCAGTTTTGCGTTTTCGACCCGGAAGGCGATTACGACGACCTCGATCATGCCGTTTCGGTCGGCGGGGTGAAAGAGCCGCCGAATCGCGCGCAGCTTCTGAAGCTTTTGCACAAGGTGGATGCGAACGTCGTGGTGAACACGCAGGCGATACCGGTCGAGGATCGGCCGCCTTTCTTCGCGAAGCTTTTTCCGCATTTTTCTTCGCTGCGCGCCGAGACCGGGCGCCCGCACTGGCTCCTCATCGACGAGGCGCATCACCTCCTGCCGCAGCGCCGCGAAGGGCTTGAGCGCGTGCTGCCGAACGACTTGCGCGCGGCGATCCTCATCACGGTTCATCCCGAAGCCGTCGCGGTCGAGATTCTCAACAGCGTGAGAACCGTGTTCGCGTTAGGCGAAGGCGCGGCGGACGTCATCTCGGGCTTCAGCCGGGCAATCGGCGCAATTCCGCCCGCGAGCTTTCCCGCGTTCGACCCCGAGGAGGAGGTGCTGGCTTACACCGTTCGCGACGGCCGTGTAACGCCGGTCATCCCGGACCGGCCGAAGCGTATGCAGAAGCGTCACAGCCGCAAATACGCGGAAGGCCAACTCGGCGAGGATCGGAGCTTCTTCTTTCGCGGGCCGGATAACGCCCTCAATCTGCGCGCCCAGAATTTGATGATCTTCCTCCAGATGGCCGACGGCGTGGATGACCGCACGTGGGAGTTTCATCGGCAGGGCGCGCATTATTCCGAATGGTTCCGAACCGCGATCAAGGACAAGGGGCTCGCGGACGAAGCGGCAAGCATCGAGCAGGACGCGAGTCTCGATCACCGGGAAAGCCGCAGGCGCATCCGCGAGGCCGTTCTCGCGCGCTATACGGGACCGGCGAAGTCCGACGAGCATTAGCCAAGCGGCAACGGCGCCCGCCGCCGCTTGGCCTTGGCTTTAAGCGCCCGCGTTCTCGCGACCGAGATGCCTGAACATGTGGCGGCGGGCCTCGTCATCCGTTTCGGTCACGAAGGTGAAGCCGTCCTTCAGCGCGAGTGCGCGCTGGGCTGCGGGCCGCTTCTCGATCTCGTCGCAATGGCGCTTGAGATAAGGAAACTTCGCCCACGCGCCTTCGCCCAGCACACGTTCCACATTCCGCGACCAGGCCCACACGGCCATGTCCACGATGGTGTAGGCGTAGCTCACCATATGACGACGATTTTTGAGCCGGTCGTCGAGGATGCGGAAGTGCCGCTCGGCCTCGAAGAAATAGCGCTGCTCCGCATAGGGCACCTTTTCCGGCGCGTAATGCCGGAAATGGACGGCCTGCCCGGCGAATGGGCCAACGCCGGTTCCGACGAACTCCAGCCATGACAGCAACTCGCCGCGCGCCGCCCAGGTGTTGTTCGGCGGCAGAAACTTGCCCGTCTTGTCCGCGAGATAAAGCAGGATCGCGGTCGAATCGAACACGGCATGACCGCCGTCAACAATGACCGGCACCTTGCCGTTCGGGTTCAGCGCGAGGAATTCCGGCGCAAACTGCTGACCGAGCCGCACATCTACGGGGATGGCCTCGAAGGGAATCGCGGCTTCCTCCAGAAACAGCGCCACCTTCATCGGGTTCGGCGTGGGGTTGAAATAGAACTTCAGCATCGGGGCTCTCCTTGCGTGACGCGTTTTCTGCACGGGAGGTGGTTGCAAGCGGCGCGCGCGACAATATATTTTAGATCGATCGCTCTAATTCAATGGTAAATGAAGCCGCATGAGCCGCCCGCGCGCATTCGATGAGGAGAAGGTGCTTGAAGCCGCCGCCGCCTGTTTCTGGGCGAGGGGCTTCGCGGCAACCTCCGTGCGCGACCTCGCGGGCGCAATGGGCATCACCGGCGCGAGCCTTTACAACGCTTATGGCGACAAGCGCGGCGTGTTCGAGGCGGCGCTTTATTATTATTGGAATACGGGGGCGCGCGCCCGTATGGCAGCCATCGAGGCGCAGACGAGCGGGCTTGCCGCCATCGAGGCGTTCTTCGCGGCCGGGATCGAGCGCGCGACCGCCGATTGCGAGCGCAAGGGCTGCCTGATCGTCAATTCCGCGCTCGACGTCGCGCCGCACGATCCCGGTCTCGCCAATGTGATCGCGGGCTATCTCATGGAGATCAAAAGCTTCTTCGTGTGGCACATCCAGACCGCCACGGAGCGCGGCGAGTGCCCGAAGGCCATCAATCCCCAGACCCACGCCGCGAATCTGCTCGCGGTGCACATGGGGCTTCGCGCGCTCTCGCGCTGTTATCCTGAGCGCGCGTTTCTTGAAGCGGCGGTAGCGCCTGCGCTCGCCGCGCTTCGCAACCATTCTGACAAGGAGGAAGTCGCATGATCGAGCTTTATTATTGGCCGACGCCGAACGGTCACAAGATTACTCTGTTTCTGGAAGAAACGGGGCTTCCCTATGAAATAAAACCGGTTAACATTGGCGCTGGCGACCAGTTCAAGCCCGAGTTTCTTGCGTTCTCGCCTAACAACCGCATGCCCGCGATCATCGACCGCGAGCCGAAGGACGGCGGTGCGCCGGTCACTGTTTTCGAGTCGGGCGCGATCCTGCTTTATCTCGCGGAGAAGACGGGCCAGTTCCTGTCCGCCGATGTGCGCGGGCGGTTCGACGCGCTGCAATGGCTGTTCTGGCAGATGGGGGGGCTCGGGCCGATGGCGGGGCAGAACCATCACTTTGTGCAGTACGCGCCGGAGCGCATTCCCTACGCCGTTGAGCGCTACGTGAAGGAGACGAACCGCCTCTACGGCGTGCTCGACAGACGGCTCGCCGACCGCGAGTTCATCGCGGGCGACTATTCCATCGCCGACATGGCGAGCTATCCGTGGATCGTGCCGTACAAGAAGCAGCAGCAGAACCTCGACGATTTTCCGCATCTGAAGCGCTGGTTCGATGCCATCCGGGCGCGGCCCGCCACGGAACGCGCCTATGAGAAGGGTGCGGCGATCAGCAACACTTCGGTCATGACGGAAGAGGGGAAGAAGATCCTCTTCGGCCAGACGGCGGGCGTCGTGAAGCGATAGGCTGGACGGCGACTCCAGCAACCGGCATTGACGGGGGCGGGACGCCGACCCCGATTTTTCAGGCGATGACGGTCCGCGCGGTTGATAAGTTCGCGATTGCCGCAATGTACGCGCAAGGCCGTCACGTCACGGTCAAAATCGCGGCGGGTTTTTATTTCGCCGGAGAATACGCGTTCGGTAGAGATATAAAGCGGAGATCGCATGATGGATCGTCGGGCATTTTTGGTGGGCACGGCTGCCGCGGCGCTCGCGTCGAAGGCTTTCGCAGCCGAGGGCGCGGGGGTCTTGTCCGGGCCGCAAATTCCCTTCTCGTTCGACAAGCTCATCGCCGACGCCAAGGCGCTCTCCGAAAAGCCGTTCGAGAAGGCGCAGGTGAAGGAGCGCGACACGCTGGAACGGCTCGATTTCGACGAGCATCAGCAAATCCGCTTCCGCTCCGATTCGGCGATATGGGTGAAGGGCGACGGCCCCTATCCGATCGAGCTGTTTCACCCCGGCAAATGGTTCAAGGAGCCGGTGCGCATCTTCGTCGTGGATGGGGCGAGCGCGCGCGAAGTTAAATACAGCCCCGACCTCTTTTCTTATGGCACGAGCGAATTCGCGAAGGCGCTTCCGCCGGACACGGGGTTCGCCGGTTTCCGTGTGATGACCGCGCCCGGCGTGCCGGACTGGCTCGCGTTCCTCGGCGCCTCCTATTTCAGAAGCCCGGCCGAGACGGGGCAATACGGCCTTTCGGCGCGCGGCCTCGCCATCGACACCGCACTCAACCGGCCCGAGGAGTTCCCGCGCTTCACGCAGTTCTGGCTGGAGAAACCGGCGGACGGGCGCAAGGGCGTGATCGTGAACGCGCTTCTCGATTCGCCGAGCGTCACCGGCGCTTATCGCTTCGATGTCGAGCATCCCGGCCGCACCGTGATGGACGTTCGCGCGCATCTTTTCCCGCGCACGGACATCGAGCGCGTCGGCATCGCGCCGCTCACCAGCATGTATTGGTACGGCAAGCCGAATCGGAAGGTTGCGGTTGACTGGCGGCCGGAAATCCACGACAGCGACGGCCTCAGCATCTGGTCGGGCGGCAATGAACGCATCTGGCGGCCGCTCAACAACCCGCGCTCGATCCAGACGAGTTCATTCTACGACACCAACCCGAAGGGATTCGGCCTCCTTCAGCGCGAACGCAATTATTCGCAGTATGAAGACGATGGCGCGTTCTACAACAAGCGGCCCGACGTTTGGGTGGAGCCGCAGGGCGACTGGGGCGAAGGCGCGGTGCAACTCGTCGAGATCCCGACCGACGACGAAATCCACGACAACATCGTCGCCTATTGGACGCCGAAGGAGCCATTCAAGCGCGGGCAGCATCGCGAGGTGCGCTACAAGCTTTACTGGAGCCTCGAAGAACCGTTCCCGTCGCCGCTCGCGAAGGTAGTCTCGACGCGCGTCGGGGCGGGGGGCATTCCGGGGCGTCCGCGCCCGCGCGGCCTCGTGAAATATGTCGTCGATTTTGAAGGCGGCAAGCTTTCCGAGCTTCGGCGGCGCGGCGACATCGATGTTGTCATCACGGTTCCGACGGGGCGCGTGGAGCGCGAGGCGGTTTACCCCGTGGTGGACAGCGAGCGTTGGCGGGTGATGTTCGACTACACAGCCGCGTCGGAAACGCCCGTCGACATCCGCGTATATCTCAAGAAAGGCAATGACGCGTTGAGCGAAACCTGGCTGTTCCAGCACCTCGCTTCGCTCGCGACATTATAGGCCGGATCAACCTACCCGCGTTGGAGCGCGTCATCAGCGCGGGTCTGCAGTTGGCTTCGTCGGCCCGGCTTCGCCGGGTTATCCATCCCGCTTCTGAAAACCTCTCACGATCCAACGGAAGGTCCAACCTGTCCCGAGAAGGGAAAGAGGGAACAAAATTCCTACGCCAAAAAAACGCGCGGCTGCTTCCTTTACTTCCGATTTCGTTTCTTCTTGCGTAAGGGGGCGATAAGATCCCCCACTATCAGTGTCATAGGCATACTTCTGGGTTGTCGTTAAGGCGACAACCATGTTGATGGACGAACCGATTAGCAGAATCGCGGTTATGACGATCCAAATCCGAAAAAAGCCACGCGACCACCTTCCCATTGTAAATCCCCCGATGAGCTTCAATTGCACGTTCGCGTATCGAAGCGAAGCCTATCAATCAAAGACCCGTCCGGTCTCGTATACACATGCTCCATCGTCGCACCGGCGTTGATTACGGGCATAAGGGGCGCGACGCAATTTCTTCGCTTAAGGTCTGTTTTGTATGGCGCCGGAAGTGCAGCGATAGCCGCCGCAGTTTCATAGGTGTACCGCAGGGTAGAACCATCAGCTACTACGCTTTTGAGAACGGTTTCGTTATCGACGCGATGTGGGGTCTGAAAGCCTGATGCCAACTCCGTCAAGATAGCGTCGATACCGCGCGAATAGATACGCATCTCAAACCCGGCTTGATCCAAAGCGGGATCTTGGCTGACTTGCTGGGCAAATCGTTGCACGGCCTCTTTCGTAGAATTAGCTGCGACCC
This sequence comes from Rhodomicrobium udaipurense JA643, assembly GCF_000636015.1. GTDB lineage: Bacteria > Pseudomonadota > Alphaproteobacteria > Rhizobiales > Rhodomicrobiaceae > Rhodomicrobium > Rhodomicrobium udaipurense. Next base: position 2,403 of record NZ_JFZJ01000056.1, on the reverse strand, counting down.
CGGATGCAATGAGCAGGGAAACCCCCGTGAAAACCCCACCCCATCCCCTCATAAAAGGCGTCGATTTGATACCGCTGATTGTCCTATTTTTAGGCGGCATGAATAGCAGCCAAAGAAACCCCAGCGGTATGAAGGGCAGATAGGCATACTTAGCGACCCCGTACGCATCGCGTGATCTTTTCTTTGATATGGCGCAGATAAGAAACCCGATAATAATAACCGAAAAAAACTGGATACAAACGATAACCCAAAAATATCCGCCGACTAGAGCATTGCGCATTAGATGCACAGAGAACAGACCAAGAAAATTCGAAGCGAGTAAAATTGCAGAAAAATAAACAAAATAAGAAACCCTTGATAATGTTGCATTTGTTTGGTAGGCAAATCCGCATGCAAATGCGCCAAACAATACTAGCGCCAGCGATATGATATTTGACTCACCGTCCGATAGCGCTCCGTACTTCAAAGCCAGCGCTTCCATTCAACACCCCACTATAAAACGATCTAAAACTGTAAAACTGTTAAGGCTCGTTTCGTAGCAGAAATGCAGCCCTTGCCGCAACTCCGCCACCGCGCGGGCGTAGGTGTGCTCCTGAGCGTCTGCGAATCGCTGCAAATCGAAAGCTACAGGGCTATTTCTTGTCATGATCTCTGCCGCGGCCGCTCTTTCGCCCGACATATTTGATGGCGCGAGTGGGTTCTCCTCAAATGGTGTTGAGAGGGCGAGAGAAAACTATTCAACTCTGCCGCGAAGCAGATAGATTTCGCGCGTGACGTCCTTGGCCAACATCGCTCACAGCCTTCGCATTCCGGAAGCCGATTCTGGACGTGCCGCGCCGACAGGTCGCGGATGGGGAGGTTTTTCTCTCGTGGCGGAGCGCGCGACGCGAGCGGCCGATCGCGTGGGGGCGGTGTCGTCGCCGCTTTTCGCGCGCACGCCGATCCCATCCGGAGCGTTGCCGCGCGCTTGCGATCTTGTGCCCGAGCGGACAGCGCTTCCACCGCTGCGGGGGTCACAGCGCGCGATCATCGCGACAATCATGGCGGCGCTGGCGCTGCATCTTCTTTTGATCGCTCCGCTGATTCCCTTGTCGGCGCCCAGCCCTGAGGACGACGCGACACAGCGTCTCGGCATGGAGACCGGCGAGCCGCTGAATGTGACCGTCATTTCGGCGGATGATTTAAAGCGCCTTAGCTCGGATCCGTTCAAGCAACAGGGGAGCAACGCGCCCGAGCCGGCGCCACCTGCGCCGCCGCAGCCGGAAATGCAGGCGGAGCCGACGCCGCCACAGCCTGTGCAGGAGGCGCAGCAGTCGCCTGAACAGCAGCAGCAAAAGCCTGAGCCTCTTCCACAGGAGCAGAAGACGGCGTCTGCGTCACCCCTTGAGTCCAAGTCGGACGAGAAGGAAAAGCCGTTCGATCCCGAGAGCTTCGCCGCGGCGGCAACGAGACGATTCTCCCAGCAGCTCGACCATGCTTTCCAGAAAACGGAGCAGCGTGAAGCATCGCGGCGCCCAGCCACGCGGGCGGGCAATGTGAAGGCGTTCCGCCCCGGCGCGTCGTCGAGCGGCAAGTCGAACGAGTTCGAACGCGCGGTTATCTGGGCGCTGGCGGGCACGAAGCCCATGGGTAACGGCAAATGGGGTAGCGTGGTCGTCACTTTTGCAGTGGGCGAGACGGGCCGCGTGGACGGCCTGCGCCTCATGAAAAGCAGCGGCGATAACTGGCTCGACCAGGGCGCTTTGATGGCCGTTCGGCAGGCGCGACTGCCGACGCCGCCTTCCGGTTTGACCGTCGGGGATCGCACATTCGTGGTGGAATATATCTCGACGCCTAAATTGTAGCTGCGGGGCTTGTGCGAAGCTGACCGTGCTGGGGCAATACCGGTTTTCCCACGAATTCCACAAGCGCGCGTTTTAAGCGTTGACAGAGGGCAGCCCTGTGGCTAGAAAACGGCCTCCAGCGATTGACCAAGTCATTGAGAAATCGCGGGAAGCTTCCCCGAAATCAGAGAAGCAATAATCAGTCTTCGGATTGATTGGCGATCTGGCTTCGGTTCGAACCGCAAATTTTTTCAGGAACGACCTTCTTGATATCACTTGCTGGTTCGATTAGATAATACTCCCCCTGCCGCTTATCGGGCCTTTTCGATGGAGGTGGGGACAGCTTCCTTAGCAAGGGACGTGGCCGTGAGCCAGTTGCAAGACTGGCGATGGTGGGTCTTTGTCGGGAGGGTGTTGTTGAGCGAATTTCCTGGTTGGTTTGTTTTAAAAAACAGCTTGACGGGGTTAGCTTAGCGGGGTAGGTAGCGTGCTCCGCGGTTTTGAAGGTTTCGGGACGGCGGTTACTTCGGGATTACTTGGGTCTACTGTTAGTCTTCTTGATTGACTTAGGTTTGAGCTT